>NZ_MCHY01000009.1:351472-702945 GCF_003609605.1 Ammoniphilus oxalaticus
ATAATTGATATTGTTTTAAACTGGACGATAGGTGAATAAGGAGCGCGAATAATAGATGTCTAATTCTGTAGGGATTGTAGGATTGCCCAACGTTGGGAAATCAACTTTGTTTAATGCGATCACCCAGGCGGGGGCCGAATCGGCTAACTACCCGTTTTGTACGATCGATCCGAATGTTGGTGTTGTTGAAGTGCCTGATGAACGGTTAGAAAAATTAACAGAGCTCGTCATTCCGAAGAAAACGGTCCCGACTGCATTTCAATTTGTTGATATTGCGGGTTTAGTCGAAGGGGCCAGTCGTGGAGAAGGGCTCGGAAATAAGTTTTTATCTCATATTCGTGAGGTCGATGCGATCGCCCATGTCGTGCGTTGTTTTGAAGATCCTAACATTACGCATGTAGCGGGAAAAGTAGATCCAATCAGTGATATTGAAGTGATTAACTTAGAATTGATTTTAGCTGATATGGATGCGGTGGAGAGAAGGATCGATCGTTTAGGACGTCGTGTTCGCTCCGGAGAAAAGGAAGCCAAGTTAGAGTTAGACGCATTAACCAAACTGAGTGAAGCCTTTGAAGCGGACAAGCCGGCCCGTAGTGTGGAATTAACGGACGATGAACGGGAGATTGTTCGCGATCTTCATTTGTTAACGATGAAGCCAATTTTATATGTGGCAAACGTTAGCGAGGATGGATTGGCTGACGCTGAATCAAATCCTTATGTGCGACAAGTTCAAGAGTTTGCCGATGCGGAGGGAGCGGAAACGGTCATTATTAGCGCCAAAGTGGAATCGGAAATCGCTGAACTTGAGGGCGAGGATAAGGAGATGTTTTTAGAAGAATTGGGTTTACAAGAATCGGGGCTGGACCGTCTGATTCGCGGCGCGTATAAATTACTCGGTTTGATTACGTATTTCACAGCGGGCGTACAAGAAGTGAGAGCGTGGACGATTCGTCAAAACACGAAAGCCCCGCAGGCGGCGAGTGTCATTCATACTGACTTCGAACGGGGTTTTATTCGGGCCGAAGTTGTCGGTTATAATGATCTTGTCGTTAGTGGTTCGATGGGTACAGCGAGAGAAAAAGGACTTGTCCGTCTAGAAGGGAAAGAATATGTTGTAGAAGATGGAGATGTGATGCATTTCCGATTTAACGTATAACTTGTTTTCTAGCATTGTACATGCTATAATTAAATAATGCGAGTTTGAAACTAATTCAAAACACTTTTTGAAATGGAAACGAACAACTCGCTCCTTGCCCTTATTTAATAAGGGCCGTTAGTCCAAAAGGAGGTGAAGAGATGCGGAATTACGAGTTGATGTATATCCAGCGTCCAGAAGCTGAAGAGGAAAGCAGAACTTCAAATACGGAACGCTTTCAATCCATTATTACAAATAGTGGCGGAGAAATCACCAACGTAGAAGATATGGGTAAGCGCCGTCTTGCTTACGAAATCGATAAGATCCGTGAAGGATTCTACGTTTTAACCAACTTCAAGGCTGAACCTGAAGCGGTAAGTGAACTCGAGCGGATCATGAAGATAAATGATGACGTTATCCGTTATTTAATCGTTAGAGAAGATGACTAATTGATGTCTTGGGGGAGGGGTATTCTTGATTAACCGTGTCGTGCTTGTCGGTCGTCTTACAAGGGATCCAGAACTTAGATATACACCATCTGGAGTAGCTGTAACCACGTTTACAATAGCTGTCAATCGTACTTTTTCTAATGCTCAAGGGGAGCGGGAAGCGGACTTTATTAATGTGGTCGCTTGGCGTCAGTTGGCAGAGTTATGCGCTAACTATCTAAAGAAAGGTTCCCAAGCGGGACTGGACGGACGTTTGCAAACCCGTAACTATGAGAATAAGGAAGGTAGACGCGTATTTGTAACCGAGGTTGTTGCCGATAATGTTCAATTTCTCTCTCCAGCTGGAGAACGTAGAGAGAGTGGTGGTGGCGGAGGATCAGGCGCAGGATATGGATTTGATCAAATGGATGACCCCTTCGCAAATGATAGCAAAACGGTTGATATCTCTGATGACGATTTACCGTTTTAAGAGAGCCGATTAAGAAGGAGGGATTTAGATGGCAGGCCCAAGAGGCAGACGTGGTAGACGTCGTAAGGTTTGTTACTTTACTGTAAATAAAATTTCAAAAATCGATTATAAAGACATCGATACATTGAAGAAGTTTGTTAGTGAACGAGGCAAGATTCTTCCTCGTCGTGTAACGGGAACTTCAGCGAAGTATCAACGTCAATTAACGAGAGCAATCAAACGCGCTCGTCAAATCGCTTTGTTACCATACACAACTGAATCATAAGACATAGAGGGAGCGCTGCGGTGTTCCCTTTTTTAATACTTTACATATTTCAAAATGAACTTACATATAAAAGCAAAGAACAAGGGGCGGGTGACATGCAAAACGAAGTGCGCGCCATGTTGGAAGGGGCTCTCATCAGCGGTCTCTTTTTAGTGATGATTTTTCTTACAATCTATACGCCGCTTGGGATCGTGACAGCGCTCGCTTTACCGATTCCATTTACTGTGTATGCGGCTCGACATCGTCTTCGAAATGCGATCCTTGTTATCGTGGCAAGCGGATTGTTAACGATTATAATTGGCGCATTGCCATCCATTCTGTTGTCGCTATTTGCGGGCGTGTTAGGGACGGTGATGGGGACGGCTTATCATCGACAGAAGTCTGCGTTTATCGCCTTTGTCGGTGGATTGTTGGCGAGTTTGTGTCTGTTGATTCTAGGGGTCGTTGTAAGTTATTACATGACGAAAATCAATCCGATTACAGCGATGCAAACCATGTTAAAAGAATCGATGGCGATGAGTAAAGCCATGCTGGAAAATTTTAACATGGTCGATCCAAAGCAAGTGGATAAAATGGATGAAATGATTGAATTCGTACCAAAACTAGCGCCAATGTTACTTATATTTGCCTCAGCTCAATCCGCGATGTTAAACCACTGGTTATCTCGCAAAATTTTGCGACGTTTAGGTTCTCCCGCTCCCGCGTTTCCGCCATTTCGGGATTGGAGATGGCCGCGGTCGATGCTCTACATTTACCTTGGCGTCACCATTGCCGCAATTTTTCTCAGCGCTAATCAAGATCAATTTAGTTATGTGATTGTCCTAAATTTAAAACCAATTCTTGATACGCTGATGATCATTCAGGGATTGAGTTTGGTCAGTTTTTATTCCCACCAAAAGGGGTGGGGCAGAGGATTGCTGATTATTGCTATCGTTATGCTATTTATTTTTTCGCCAATCCCTTTTATACTAGTGTTATTGGGTGTTTTAGATTTGAGTATGAATGTTAGGAAGCCATTGAGCAAAAAGTAAGGAGCCGAATCAATGAAAAAGTTCCTCCTAAAGCGTTGGCATGGATTGCATATGATCCTAGCTTTTATCTTATGTATGATTCTGCTTGCCGTTCTGTCGATATATAACTGGTCCATAGCTTTGCTAGGCGTATTTGCTTTGCTAGCGTTGGCTGGTTTTATTTATAAGGCGGAGCAGGCGTTTCGAGCAGACTTACAGCAGTATATTCTGACGCTCAGCCATCGGGTTAAACGAGCGGGCGATGAAGTATTGAATGAAATGGAGTTAGGGATTGTACTCTACAGTGAGGAAAAACGAATAGAGTGGTATAATCCGTATATGTTAGCGTTAACAGATCAAGAATCGCTATCGGGTCAAGATTTAATGGATGTTATTCCCCAGCTAGCTGATCTGACACCAGGAGAAAAAAAGTGTGAAATTACGATGAACAAACGAATTTATGAGGTGCTTGTTCACGCGGAAGAAAGGCTTCTTTATTTTACAGATGTTACGGAATTTAGAGAGCTGGAGCTTCGCTATCATCAGGAGAAGGTTGTTTTCGCGATCATTCATTTAGATAATCTCGATGAAGTTTCCCAGGTGATGGATGAACAAAGCCGTAGTTTAATGCTGACAAATGTAACGGGCGCCATTAAGGAATGGGCCCAAAAGTATAAGATCTACTTGCGTAGCACCGCCTCAGATAAATTTTTAGCGGTGATGGATGAGGGAACATTGCAACAAGCGCTTGATACTGGGTTTGATATTTTAGATGTCGTTCGGGAAATGACGGCAAACAATAAAATTCCGATTACGCTCAGTATCGGAGTAGGGGCCGGGGATGAGGAGTTTTTAAAACTGGGTGAGATGGCCCAATCGAGTCTAGATATTGCCCTCGGTCGCGGAGGAGATCAGGCGGCGGTCAAACAGGGCGAAAAGATGACGTTTTATGGCGGCAAGTCGAATGCGGTGGAAAAACGAACGAGAGTGCGGGCGCGGGTCATTTCGCATGCGTTGCGCGATTTAATTTTAGAAAGCGACAAAGTGATCGTAATGGGACATCGTTTTCCTGATATGGATTGTATCGGATCATCGATCGGTATTTTAAAAGCTGTTCACGCCAATCAACGAGACGGATTCATTGTATTGGATAAAGTAAATCCATCGATTGAACGTCTGATGGCGGTCATTTCCGAACATGAAACATTGCCGGAATATTTCATCAGTCCCGACCAAGCGCTGGCAATGACGACCTCAAGAACACTCATTGTCTTAGTCGATACTCACCGTCCATCGATGGCGATTGAACCAAAATTACTGCAATTGACGAGTCGGGTAATGGTCATTGATCATCATCGTCGTTCGGAAGAATTTGTTGAGGATCCCGTGCTTATTTATATTGAACCGTATGCATCCTCTACATGTGAGCTCGTGACGGAATTGTTGCAATATCAGAGTGAGAAGTTTACAATGGACAGTCTGGAAGCGACTGCGCTTCTTTCAGGGATTGTTGTCGATACGAAGAGTTTTGCTTTTCGAACGGGCGCCAGAACCTTTGAAGCCGCTTCCTTTTTAAGAAGAAATGGCGCAGAGCCGACAATGGTGCAACGAATGTTGAAGGAAGATCTTCCGCAATTTATTAAACGATCAGAACTTATGCAAAACACGGAGATTTTATTTGATATTTACGCGGTTGCGGTCGGAAGTGAAGACGAGAGTTATAGTCAAATGATGATTGCTCAAACAGCGGATTCATTGTTAACGATTTCGGGAATTCAGGCCTCTTTTATTGTTGCTCAGAGACACGATGAATCGATTGGAATTAGCGCCCGTTCATTGGGCGATATTAACGTGCAAATGATTATGGAACAGATGGGCGGCGGCGGTCATTTAACAAATGCCGCGACTCAAATCAAAGAGATGTCATTAGATGAGGTTGTTAAACAACTGAAATCAGTCATATATGAATATCATGAAGAGGGGAGCTCGACGAAATGAAAGTAATCTTGCAAAAGGATGTTAAGGGACACGGGAAAAAGGGCGAACTGGTTGAAGTTTCTGAAGGCTATGCTCGAAATTTCCTTTTACCAAGGGGTCTGGCGGTAGAAGCGACGAGCGGCAACCTGAAAAGTTTTAAACAGCGTAAAAAAAGCGAAGAGAAAAGAAAAGAGGAAGAAAAAGATCAAGCGATCCAGCTTGCTGAAGATCTAAAAGAGCTAACGATCCGAATCCCTGCCAAAACAGGAGAAGGCGGTCGTTTATTTGGAGCGGTTTCTAGTAAGCAAATTGCTGACGCGTTGAAGAAGGAAAACCTAAAAATTGATCGTCGTAAGTTAGTTCTAGACGAGCCAATCAAGACACTTGGCGTAACGAAAGTGCCTGTGAAGTTACATCCAGATGTGACAGGCGAGTTAAATGTCCATGTTGTAGAAGAAAACTAATGTAGAAACAAATATGAAGCGAGGTGAGTAATGTGAGCGATATCCTTGCTGATCGAACTCCGCCCCATAATATCGAAGCTGAACAAGCTGTATTAGGGGCGATCTTTTTGGAGCAGGATGCATTGGTTTCAGCGAACGAGATTATTGCGCCTGGTGATTTTTACCGTCCTGCCCATCAACGCATTTTTCAGGCGATGACGGAATTAGCGGAGCGTGGAGAACCAGTCGATCTCGTAACCGTGACGGCCGGTTTAGAGACGCGTAAGTTATTAGAAGACGTAGGCGGGGTTAGTTACTTAACCGATTTGGCAAACGCTGTGCCGACAGCGGCAAATATCGAACACTACTGTCGAATCATTGAACAGAAAGCTGTCTTACGTCAATTGATTCGGACAGCTACGAAAATTGTTACGGATGGATTCAACCAGTCTGAAGATTTAGGAGACTTGTTGTCAGACGCCGAAAAGAATATTATGCAAATCTCGCAACGCAGGACGCGTGGTGGTTTTCAACACATTAAGGATGTTTTGATGGATGCGTACGAGCGAATTGAGACGTTGTCTGTAAGCAAGGGAGAGGTCACAGGTTTGCCAACAGGCTATCCCGACCTTGATAAGATGACATCTGGATTGCAAAAGAGTGATTTGATTATTCTTGCCGCTCGCCCTTCCGTTGGAAAAACGGCTTTTGCCCTTAATGTGGCCCAGAATGTTGCGGCAAGAGCGGGAGAGGTTGTTGCTATTTTTAGTTTAGAGATGGCCGCTGCCCAATTAGTGATGCGGATGATTTGCGCGGAAGGAAATATTGATTCAGGAAAAATTCGGACAGGCTATCTCGATGATGATGATTGGCGGAAGTTGACAATGTCAATCGGCACACTATCGAAAGCCTCTATTTTTATCGATGACACGCCGGGGATCACGATGCCGGAAATTCGCTCTAAATGTCGTAGATTGCTGGCGGAGCAAGGAAATATTGGCTTGGTGTTAATTGATTATTTACAGCTTATATCTGGAAGAGGCGGCGGCGATAACCGTCAGCAGGAAGTATCTGAAATTTCTCGATCCTTGAAATTGATGGCGAGGGAATTACACTGCCCTGTGATGGCTTTATCGCAGTTGAGCCGTTCGGTTGAGCAGAGACAAGATAAACGACCGATGCTGTCCGACATTCGTGAATCAGGCTCGATTGAACAGGATGCCGATATCGTTGCCTTTTTATATCGCGAGGACTACTATGATCAGGAAACAGAAGACAAGAATGTGATCGAAGTCATTATCGGTAAGCAAAGAAGCGGACCTACGGGCACGGTGAAGCTGGCTTTTTTAAAGGAATATAATAAATTTGTCAGCTTAGAGCAACATCACCAGGCCCTCTAGGTCCTTTTGTTTTGCCAATTGGATGGATTGATTGAATGTAAGACGAACGAATCATGTGTAAAAAAACACAATGTTCGTGTTCTGCGTTGACAATCATGTGGTTAAACTGTAAACTAGGTATGTTCTTTTAATTGTTTTGGAGGTGTCTTGATGTCATCTGTAGTTGTAGTTGGAACCCAGTGGGGAGATGAAGGAAAAGGTAAGATCACAGATTATTTAGCTGAGAGAGCGGAAGTGATTGCCCGTTATCAAGGTGGAAATAATGCGGGTCATACGATCGTTTTTAATAATACGACATACAAATTGCATCTTATTCCTTCCGGGGTTTTTAATAAAGAGAAAACATGTGTCATTGGGAATGGTATGGTTGTTGATCCGAAAGCGCTTGTTGAGGAATTGGAGTACTTACACGGGCATGGTGTAAATACGGACAACCTGCGCATTAGTGATCGGGCCCACTTGATCCTTCCTTATCATCTTCGTTTAGATCAAGTAGAAGAAGAAAGCAAGGGCTCAAATAAAATTGGCACAACAGGCAAAGGAATTGGACCTGCGTATATGGATAAAGCGGCTCGGATCGGGATTCGAATGGCCGATTTAATGGATGCGGAAGAATTCGAACGAAAGTTGCGTCGAAACCTTGAAGAAAAGAATCGAATCTTGGAGAAAGTTTATAGTACGGAAGGGTTTACCGTCGAAGGTATTCTTGATGAATACTTAACAATCGCTGAAAAAATTAGGGGATATGTTACAGATACGTCTGTAGTGCTTAATGACGCGATTGATGCGGGAAAACGTGTCTTATTTGAAGGAGCGCAAGGGGTCATGCTGGACATTGACCAAGGGACTTATCCTTTTGTAACTTCATCTAATCCCGTTGCGGGAGGCGTTTGCATCGGTTCAGGGGTCGGACCAACGAAAATTGATCAAGTTGTTGGGGTCGCAAAGGCTTATACAACACGTGTTGGAGATGGACCTTTCCCAACCGAATTGAACAATGAAATAGGCGATCGTATTCGCGAAGTTGGAAGAGAATATGGCACGACAACAGGACGACCGCGTCGTGTTGGTTGGTTTGACAGCGTCGTTGTGCGTCATGCGCGTCGGGTCAGCGGTATTACGGGGTTATCGTTAAATTCAATTGATGTCTTGACCGGGATCGAATCGTTAAAAATTTGTAAAGCTTACCGCTATCGCGGTGAAATTATCGATTCTTACCCAGCTAATTTGAATGTATTGGCTGAATGTGAACCGATTTACGAAGAACTACCGGGTTGGACAGAAGATATTACAGGTGTAAAAACGATGGCAGAATTGCCCGAGAATGCTCGTCACTATATTGAACGGGTAAGTTCATTGACGGGAATCCCTATTGCGATTTTCTCTGTAGGTCCAGATCGAGATCAAACAAATGTTATAAAAAGTGTGTATGGGCTATAGTCATAAGATGAGTAAAAGGCGCTGATTTTCAGCGCCTTTTACTTTTTTAGATATTTCCGCCATATTGTTTAATGATCTGCTCTGCTTGTTCTGCTTGGTCAGCGGGGACAACCGCAGTGAGTAACACGCCTTGATTAACTTCAGGCATCATCCCGTCGCCGTCTGACATCCCGCTGGCGCTGACGTCAGTAGCGGCTAGGATGGCTGCTGACTTGGAATTGAACTCGGCATCGAGTGTCAAGTAACCAAGGCTTGGGATGTTTCCTGTGAGCGGATTCATCACTTGTTGCGGACCTTCGCCAGGGTATGGACTAATTTGATCGACTTGAGTGATCGTGAAACCCGCCTCGTTTAGAGCTTGTTCAGCTGCCTGCGCATCATCAATTGAGACAAAGCCAGCGAGAAAGTTCTTTTTTGCCATGGTTGTACCCCCTAAAAAAATAAGTTGTTGTCGAATTGTGTAGAAATCGAAAAAAAGTTGAATGATACGCTCGAACTGTGTTAGGTTAGTTAGTGGTAAGGATTTGAATAAAAAATGGTTAATATCCCCTGAATTTTAGGTTTTTATTCAGGATTCAACCTGATGAAATCTGGAGGTCAAGATGGAACGATTGAAAAAGGCGAAAGCTTGGTTATCTAATCAATTACGCCGAGGCGTTACTTTCGCTAAGTTGAATAAAGGAAAAACGGCTGCAATCTTAGTGACAGCCCCTTTATTTATTACGGGAACCACCTTAGCTAGTCATTATTATAATGCAAACTCTACAACCTTATACTACGTGTACGTAGACGGTGAAGAAGTGGGAGCGGTTGATGACCCTAATCGGGTGCATAGCTATATCCAGCAAGAAATTGCGCGGCAACGCGAAAAACAGATCAAGCCAAAAGTTGCAAGTGAACTGAAATTTAAAGAGGCGTCGTCATTAAAGGAAAAGCCAAATACAACGGAAACATTAAAACTGTTGGAAAGGGAGATAAAATTTAGCGCGGCAGCGAAATCGCTTTCCATTGACGGAAAAATTGCTGGCTATGTGTCGGATCAACAGGATGTCAGCGCTCTTTTAAATGAAGTAAAGGGCAAGTACGGGCCTTTGCCTGAAGCAGATGAAGAGGCGACAACTGTGGTCGATTTTAAAGAGGATGTGAAGATTAAAAACGATGAAGTTTCCCCGCGCAAGGTGATTACCGCGGAACAACTAAAAACGTTAATTGAAGATGGAACATTGGAACAAGTGACGCATACGGTTACGGAAGGCGACACTTTAAGTATGATTGCCGAACAATATGACATTAAAACGAAAGATATTATTCGGATGAATCCTGAATTGACAGAAGAATCATTGCTTCAGTTAGGACAAAATATTAATGTGACAGCGGCCAAGCCTTTACTTACTGTGCGTAAAGTGGAAAAGATTAAAGAGAAGATCGTATTAGATTATAGTCTTGAAGTTGAAATGAACGAAGAAATGTATCGTGGTGATTCTCGGGTGATTCAAGCGGGACAAGAAGGTCTAAAGGAGATTACATACGAGATTGTAGAAGAAAATGGTTTAGAGATTGAGAAGAAGGTTATTGATGAACAGATCATTTCTGAACCGATTAGTAAGATCATGCAAAGAGGTACGAAGGTCAAGCCTGATCGTGGCAGCGGTAGTTTTTTATGGCCGACAAATGGGGGCAGAATTTCGAGCGTATACGGGCAACGCTGGGGACGTATGCATAAAGGAATTGATATCGCGGGTGTCTCTGATCGAACGATTAAGGCAGCGGATAATGGCCGAGTCGCATCAGCTGGTTGGAACGGGAATTATGGAAATTGTGTGATTATTGACCATGGCAACGGCTATCGAACGTTGTACGGGCATTTAAGTTCAATCGATGTATCGGTCGGTCATGTTGTTGAACGAGGGGAAAAAGTAGGAGTTATGGGCAGTACGGGTCACTCGACTGGCGTGCATCTTCATTTTGAAGTCATCCAAAATGGAAGTCATCGAAATCCGCTAGATTTCGTTCATCGATAAAAAGGTAGCAGGGATTCCCCTGCTGCTTTTTTCATGAGAAAAGAAAGGATAGCCATGGTATGATAGAGGAAGAGTAATTTAGCTGTTGGGGGAAAAAAGCATGCGATTTAGTATTTTGGCAAGTGGGAGTACAGGCAATTCAATTCTTGTTGAAACAGATCAGACAACACTTTTGTTTGATGCTGGACTAAGCGGAAAACAAATAGAAACGCGTTTAAAAGAAATTGAGATTGATCCGCGTAGCATCGATGCGATTGTTGTCACGCATGAACATTCTGACCACATTAAAGGTGTCGGTGTCTTAGCGCGAAGATACAGTTTACCGGTTTATACGCATGAAAAGACTTGGGTAGAAATGGACCGCTTGATTGGCGAGATCCCAATTGAACAGAAGTTTAGTTTTGATGAAGGCGAAGTAAGATCATTCGCTGACCTTAGTGTTGAAAGTTTCGCGATCTCTCATGACGCCGCTTTTCCGATGGGTTTTTGTATTTATGAAGGGGATAAAAAGCTAACGATTGCTACTGATCTAGGATATGTTAGTCAGCGAATAAAGGAAACGATCTCAGGTTCCAACGCTTATATCTTTGAATCGAATCACGATGTTGAAATGTTAAGGATGGGTCGCTATCCGTGGAATATCAAACGACGCATCTTAAGTGATGTCGGGCATCTCTCAAATGAGGATGCCGGAGAAGCATTATCCGACATCCTGGAAGGGCAAGGGGAGAAAGTGTATCTATCCCATTTAAGCCAAGATAATAATATGACGGAGTTAGCGCGTCTAACGGTGAAGAACATATTAGAAGAAAGCGGGTTTAGCGTTGATAAAGATGTAAAATTATTAAGCACGTCTCCGATTAAACCAACGCCAATTGATGAAATTTAATTTCAATCGACGTTGGATGACGCCGATCTTGTGATTAAATCCAGTGTCATATCCACTTCTAGTTCTTTTGTTTTTTGCAAAACTGCTTTTCTAGAGACGATCCCATTTTCTACAAGTAGTTCTACTAGAGCGGAGATAACGAGCGTGTTGTTATAGTCGACCTCTTTTAGGTCAGAAAGTTGGGCGACAAGATCGATTTCATCAATCGGTCGAAAGTTTCGTTTCATTTGTATTGACTCCTTTCAGAAACAGTGGTTATACTTCCATAGTAGCCCAGTTGATCGGTTAATATACTATCAGATAATTTTATAAGATATACGTTGAATATACGCGTAGATAGGGCGGGACATCGCCCTATTTTTTTCTCTTTAATTTGGAGCAGAGCAGTCTATACTAAGCTATATGAACAATTGAGAAAGGAGTCAGAGAAGATGATTATTTGCTGCGGGGAACATATGGACCGAGCGATTGATGATTTTGTTGATGAGTATGAAGATGCCCCAGATATTTATAAATTGACCACCACAACCTTTACCGCATGGACTCCGCCAACATGTTGCGAATATTGTAAGCAAGCTTCAGTCTATTTAGTAATTTAAGTTATTCACAGAGCGAATGTTAAAATCAACAGAATTGTGCATATGTGGATAACTTTTGTGGATAAGTGGATTATTTAGGGGATAAAGGGAGCCAGTTATGAATATTTCTATCATTTCAGTTGGAAAGTTGAAGGAAAAGTATTTGAAAATGGGGATTGAGGAGTATCGAAAGCGATTAACGCCATACGCTAAAATCCGTCTTTTGGAGGTTAATGATGAAAAGGCTCCAGAAAACTTGAGCGAAGCGGAAATGAGGCAAGTAAAGGAACGGGAAGGGCAGCGTATTTTAGCGCAGATTAAGCCAGAAACGTATGTTATTGCCTTAGCAATAGAAGGGGAGAAGTGGTCTTCGGAAAAACTAGCGAGTCAACTTGATGCGTATGGTACCTATGGAAGAAGTTCGGTCGCTTTTGTGATCGGGGGCTCTTTAGGGCTTTCTTCAGCCGTCTTGCAACGGGCCAATCAACAAATATCTTTTTCTAATATGACCTTCCCGCATCAGTTGGTTCGCTTAATCCTACTAGAGCAAATCTATCGCGGTTTTAAAATCAATCGGAATGAACCGTACCATAAATAAATGAGGCAAGAGGGACTTAATCATTCAAGTCCTTTTTTATCATGTTACAAATACGATAATAAAATGATAAGATAGAAGCAATATGCCTTCAGGAGATGAAGAATCCATGAAAATTCCAATCTTGTTTGAAGATAATCATCTGCTTTTGGTAGAAAAGCCGATTAATGTCCCTGTTCAAGCGGATCGTAGTGGGGATCTAGATTTGTTAACGATATTAAAGAATGATATAAAGGAACGCTATCAAAAGACTGGTAACGTTTATTTGGGACTTGTGCACCGTTTAGACCGTCCCGTTGGCGGGGCGATGGTATTCGCAAAAACATCGAAGGCGGCTTCAAGATTATCTGATATGTTTCGTAGACAAGCGGTTAAACGGAAATATTTTGCGGTTGTCCATGGAATCCCACGCAAGAAAAAAGGGAAACTGGCGCATTATCTTCTTAAAGATAACCGGAAGAATAAGGTGTCCGTTGTTTCTCCTAACCATCCAAAAGCTAAAAAGGCTGTACTAGACTATGAGGTTATAGAATCGAGAAAAGGGTTTAGCCTACTTTCTGTCAAGCTCCACACCGGAAGACCACATCAAATTCGAGTTCAGTTGTCTAAAATGGGCAATCCCATTTTTGGGGATCAAAAGTACGGCGAGCATCTGAGCAAACCGAGACAACAACTTGCGCTTTGGGCCTATTCTATTTATTTCGAACATCCAGTTAGGAAGGAACCTTTAGGAATTGAGTCTGCGCCGCCGAATGACTATCCTTGGGAATTTATGAGGGACTATATAAAGTAGGGCAATGTGATTGCGTTAAATAACGAAATGCAATAAAACCGATGGAAAAGGTCCGTTGATTTATAGAGACCTTTTCTGTTCCTTTACCGAAATAATTTTTGCATCCACCCCGTATTCTCTTCTAATTAATTTGCGAGCTCCAACCGTCGTTCTTGCGTTGACCTGTTTCATTTGCCTGATACCATTTAGTTTCACTTCAACGAGGAAACGTTTTGAATTTCACATCATATCCTGTTCTCACCTCTCGCGTAGTTCCGTTTGCTTCCTATTATTGTAGAGTAATTCTCTTAAAAGGGAAAATGATCTTCTAGATGTCACTGTCTATAGCTTAAACCTTGTTATAATAAGGGAGTGTCAAAAAATGAAGTGTATTTTTTGCGCTCTTTTTTGTTTTGCATTTTATGAATTGGGGAGTTGGAATAGTAGATGAATAGAAAGGATGTTGCCGCGCTTCGTAGGCAATTAAAGTTGGATAACGATTTATTATCGATTACTCATATTTATAACGTTTTTATTAAACAGGAGAGCAGTGATATTTACCACGAAGAATGTCAGGCGTTTGCTCTGCTTGATCGTGAACAACAGGAGTTATTTTTGGCTAATTTTAAAAAGGTGTTAGGCGGCAGACTAGGTGAGAAGCTGTTTGAAATACGATTCCAGCGTTCAGCTGTTGATCAGCCAAATGAGACGCAACAACGGTTGTATGAAGGGTTACAGACAGGTGATCTTGGAGAATGGAAGGCAATCTTACGAGAATTGGCTCTAAAGATGGTCCAGGACGTTCAGTATGATAAAGATATTGTCATTACGTACATACGCGGCGATTATCGTAAACCAACAAAAAGGCATTCTCAAGAAACAGAAATACATGAATTTGATGAGGTATACAGGACTCCATTCATGCTTTGTAGTTTAAATCAAACGGAACAGCCGAAACGTTCCCTCATATTTGATTTTATTGAAAAAGAGTTCAAATTGAATTGGATGGCGGATCCAGTCATTAACTTAACCTCTCCCCTTGGCGGCTTTTTATTTCCTTGCTTCACCGATAATGCGGCTGACGTCAATCATATTCTATATGCTGCTGGAAAAGCGAACCAACCGGACATGCGCTTTATCGAAAGTGTGTTGGGTGGCGAGCAAATGATGACAGCAAAGGAGGATAAGGCTGTTTTTGAAGAGATCGTTAAAGAAGTGATAGGGGATCAGGTTAACGCGGAAACGCTGTCTAACGTATATGAGGAAATTAATCGATTGATTGACGAAGAGGAAGAAGAGCAAGAAACGTCGGCGATGTTGGATACGAAAGTAGTCGAGCGTGTGTTGAAGGTAAGCGGGGTAGAAGAAGCGGACACGGAGAAAGTGCAAAAAGCTTTTAAAAAGGTAGTTGATGATGAAAATTATGAGTTAAAGGCAAGCCATGTCCTTCCTAGCTTTACTTCCAAATCGATCAAGATTGATACAAAGGTAGCTAAAATTTCGATCAGCCCCCAAGATTTAAAGTATGTCAGACAGGTTAACTTGAATGGGAAGCGGTGCATATTGATCGAAGTTGAAGAAGACGCAGTCATAGAGGGCTTTACGCTACTTCCAGAAGAGTTGTTGAAAGAGGGAGAGAGTCGGTAACAAATAAGTTCTCCAAGTCCATCCTAGTAGAGTAAAAGTAGAGATGCAGATACTGATTGGGCTCGTATACTGAATTGAATACAAGTATACAGGATGTACACAACCGTATACGTTAGAGTAAACAAGTGTACAGTTGTGTATACTTGTTGATTTAACAATATGTGTACCATTTTGTAGACGAATATACTAAAATAGTAAACATGTTTACATTTAGTAATAGAGACAAAAGTTGGATGGACCAATCAATAGAAATTAGGTAACATCTTACTTAAATTACCACGTTGAGAGGAATGGTTTAGTTAATGAGTACTCGAATTGCGGCAGTCGATGTAGGAAATGATTCACTAAAGGCTATTTTTGGGAAGATGGATTCAGAAGTAAATATTCCAAACGTGGTGGCGATTGATGTTGCAGATCGTCCTGTAATCGGAATAGAAGAGTTGGATAATCAAAATCCTTTTGAAGGGATTCACGTTCGTCTGCATTCACCAGCTTTAATGAATAATAATGTGATCTATCGTGTGGGGCACTTGGCGACAAGGGCTGATAACTCGACTGAATTAGATCCCGGCAGCAATAAGTCCGAAGAAGATCAGACAATTGTAATGCTGCTAACTTCTATTGCGTTAGATGCGGTTCGCGATGAGAATCGACATCTTTTTAAGCGGGCTAACAATGTTATTGAGGCTACGTATACGCTAGGCACAGGGCTTCCATTGCGGGAAGTGAAAGAAGGGCGAGATGTTGCTTACCGATCTAGTTTACTTGGCTCTGTGCACCAAGTAGAATTTTTAGTAACGCCGAAGTATCAAGGCTTAAAGGTAAATATTAAATTCGATGAGGTCAAGGTTTATCCGGAAGGGTTTGCCGCTTTCATTAATCTTGTAATGGACAACGATTTAAATATTATCAATAAAGAACTGATCGATAAGAGAATTATTATTCAAGATATCGGCGGTTTGTCGACGGATATTGCGGTCATCGCTAATCGCAGGGTCGATGATGATAAGGCGCAAGGTTTTAACATTGGTGTTTCGGAATCCCTTGACTCAATTCGCGATGAAATTCGCACGAAACATGGTGTGGAATTAGATAGTCGACGTGATATCGTCGAAATCATTACAAAGAAAAATGATCGAAACCACATTATGGTGAAGGGAAGTCGAACGAGCGTTCACGATATTGTTGATCGTTTGCTGTTGGAATTGGCGAAGAAACAATATCGTCATTTGCGCAATGTTTGGCAAAGAAATTCTCAGACAGAGATTTGTTATTTTGTTGGCGGGGGCTCAATCGTTTTAAAGGATTATTTAAAAACCCTCAACAATAATTTAGACGGATACAACATTGACTTTTTTGAAGACGAAAAAGAAAGCATCTGGATGATGGCGAATGCTTACTACAAGTTAATTGCTGATTTTGCTAGAAAGAATCAAAAGCCAACAAAGCCAAGTGACGATCAAAAAGCAGCTAGCTCTAAATAGGGTGATTTTACATGAAGGAAGTAGAAATAAAAAGAGGACAACCGATTACGTTCCGAGTTCCCTCTGATACGCCTGATCATATTTTAAAACACTTAGGTCATTTGAAGAAGACGGAAAAAAGGAACTTCTCCAGTAAAATTGCTGAATTTGTGTTGAATGGGGTCAGTGATTCGAAATCAAAGCAAAGGGAAACGTTGACAATCGTCTTGCCAAAAGGTTTAAGCAAAACGCAGCGCGATTGGATCAAGCATGAACATTCGGAAGCTTTATTAGGGAGTATTGTTTATCAATTGTTGGCGGACCCTGTACGGGCTGCCTCGCTTTTAGCAACACTTAATAGTAGAGCGCTAGATATCGATGAGGCGCTTTACCTTCAGGAAGAAACCGTAAATCATGAGCCGATACCTGAAACGGTAAAATTGGAAGAGCAGCAAATTGAGGAACGATTGGATGATGATTTAGACAGCTTCAACTGGGAAACAGCAACAAAGGCTGATTCGGATCTCGCAGAAGAAGATAAAGTGGAAGACTTGGATGATTTACTTGGCGATTTTCTAGCGCAAATGAATAAGTAAAGGTTATCCACATGTGGATAAAAAGGTTTTCTGTCATAGGCAGGAAACCTTTTTATTTTTAATGTAACTAAAAAACCCCGCCTAAAGGATAGGCGGGAGTGATTTAAAGTAAAATTTCACTATATTTTGATATGAACATCGTTGCAATTCCGAAATAAATAAGCAACGATAAAATGTCATTAAGCGTCGTGATCAGTGGACCTGAAGCAACAGCAGGGTCCACATTAAATTTATACAAGACCAAGGGGATAATGGTTCCCGCTAAAGTTCCGATAATTAATGTAAGTAATAGCGAGCTACCGACAATGAGACCGATCACTTTACCCTTCCAAACAACAGCGATAATGGAGATCATTATTGCGCATATAATTCCGATAATGATCCCAACCCAAAGTTCGCGAAGAATGAGTTTAAGTGATTCTTTAAAATCTAGATCCTTGGAGACGAGGCCGCGCACGACAACGGCGAGTGATTGCGTCCCAGTGTTTCCGGTCATACCTGCAATCATCGGCATAAAGAATGTAAGAGCGATCACTTTTTCAATGGTTGCAGAAAATCCGTCTATAATACTTCCGGAAACAAGTCCAATTAACAAAAGCAGAATTAACCAAGGCAGGCGTCGATAGGCGGCAACCCATGGTTTTGTGTTGAAATCGATCGCTTTACCAGAAGCGGATAATTTCTCGATGTCTTCATTTGCTTCTTGAATGACGACATCAATAATGTCATCGACGGTGATAATCCCGACCAGATGATTATCATCTTCGACGACAGGCATAGCAACAAAATCATATCTCCGAATGAGTTTGGCAACCTCTTCCTGGTCTGTAAGCACATCAACTTTAACAACACGGCTAAACATGATGTCTTCAATCTTATCGTACAAATCGGCGAGTAATAGATCTTTATAAGAAACAACGCCGACAAGTTTTTTATCTTGATCGATTACGTAAAGGTAGTTCAGGTATTGCGCAAGTTCGGCGAAGTCTTTTAATTTATCAACTGCTTCTCGAACCGTGTAGTGCTCATCGATCCATACGTATCGATTATTCATGATCCTTCCCGCCGTTTCCGATGGGTAGTTCATCAGGTTTTGAACAATCTCAGATTCTTCTTCTTTCATCCCCGATAAGAGTTCTTCAATCTTGTCGGGTTCAAGATCGGTCAGTAAATTAGCAAGGTCATCATTTTCCATCAAATCAAGGACTTCTGTCGTTTTTTCAATCCCTAATTTGTAGAGAATATCTAATTGCTCTTCTTTTTCAAGCTCATTAATAAAACCAGTTAGTTGCTCGAGCGAAATACTTAGTAGGAATTTACTTCTATGTTTAATCGGTAAATGGCGATATTGCTGCGCGATATCGTAAGGATGTAACTCATATAGAAGATCCTGGACCGTATTCTTTTTCCCTTCTTTTATCGCTTGAACGATGGCGAGGGTAATTTCATCTTCAGTCATTGCTAATGACATAAGTTCGTCGCCTCCTTTGCATGAAAAAACATGGTGATTCTCCCTTGTTATTATTCCCACAAATACCGGAAGGGGAACCATTTTGGGACATGAATGACAATAATGTTCAATCCCTCACATTACATGATCTAATTGACTTTAGCAACAGCTATCCCCGTTTATTTTGTAAAATGTTAGTAAGTGACCAAAATAAAAAAACGGGGGATCTTAAACCGCAGATCCACCCGCTACTCTATTTGAATTACTCAAAGATATAGGCAATTGCCGCAATCGCTTGGTCGACAGTTTCTACCGTAACGTTCGCTTTATTAGAAAGCTCCTTCAATGGATGAATCAATGCTTCTGGTCGGATGATGATTAACGGTTTGTTCATGGTGATCGCCGCGCTCGCATCCATTGCTGTATTCCACTGTCTGTATTTATCCCCAAACAAAGCGATTACGATATCTGACTTTTGCATTAACACTTGGGTTCTAAGGTTGTTAATATCAGATGCTGCATGATCTCGATACAGTTTCCCAGGTTGCTCACCTAAAATCGCTTCGCCAATGTCATCGGAACGGTCGTGATTTGTTTGCGGAGCTACAAATTTTAACGGGAGATTTTTCTCTTTTGCTTTTTGTTCGATTTCATCTCTCCAGTTGTCGTGTATCTGACCTGCTAAATAAACGGTTAGTTCCATGGTTACCCCTCCAAAATTAGTTGTTCTAGCTCTATACTAGTCCATATTTGAACTTCAGGAAAACCCTCACGGTAAAGAATACCATAGACATCCTTATTTTCAAACCGCCTGCAAATGATCTAAACATGTTGAGGGATGTTTGTTTCTAACATAATGTCACAAATTCATCACATATTTTGATAGTTTTTAATTTGAATACGGTAGTAAACTTGTTAAAATAGATGTTGCAAGATGTTTAATTTCATCAAGAGTAAAAATATTCTAATATACTAATGGGGGATCGAGGATGAGGGGATTTCGCTTTTTATTTGTTGTTTTGTCGGCTTTATTTATTTTGTCTGCTTGTTCTTCAAAGGACAATGGACAAGTCATTGATGAGGAGGAAGTTCTTGATACATTGGAAGCTGAACTGATAATTCCAAGTGAACTTGCCGTAAATGAAGAGATTTTATTAAGTGTTAAAGTAACATACGGCGCTGAGATTGTCGAAGACGCTGATGAAGTGCAATTTGAGACGTGGAGAATTAATCAAAAAGAAGATAGCAGTGAGTTGACCGATGCGTTTTATGATGAGGATGGAATTTACAGTATTCATAAAGCGTTTACCGAAGACGGTGTTTATTACGTTCAACCTCACGTAACTGCGCGTGGCTTACATACGATGCCTGTTCAACCGATCATCGTCGGCAATCCGAGTGATGAGGAACTTCAACAACTAGAACAGAAGAACAATCCTGAACATAGTGAACTTGATGATCAGGGTGAACACGGCGATCACTAAAATTTTAAAGTCCCAAAGTCTCCTATTAAGGAGACTTTGCTTTGTCTAGCAAAGTATAAATATCGGAGTGGAAAGGGGCGCATGAGTATGAAGAATATAAAGGTATTTATTTTCGGACTCGTTTTTATGTTCGTATTAGCCGCATGCGGGGGGCAAAAGAGTTCAAATGAGACAGGTGATACAAACGGAATTGAACCGATTGTGATGAAGGGAATTGCCGATTTCTCATTTACAACACAGGATAACGACACATTAAGCCTGGACGATCTGAAGGGAAAATGGTGGATTGCCGATTTTGTATTTACGAACTGTACAACGGTTTGTTTACCGATGACCTCGAATATGTCCGCGCTACAAGATCGCATCAAGGAAGAGCGCTTAGATGTTCAACTTGTTACGTTTACGGTTGATCCGGCGCGTGATACAGCTGAAGTTTTAAAGGAGTACGGGGAAGAATATGATGCTGATTTTGATTCGTGGACGTTTTTAACAGGATACGATTTTGAGACGATTACCGAATTATCAACCAAGTCCTTTCTATCGTCCTTACAACCGCCGCGTGAAGGATCAGATCAGATTACACATGGAATCAGATTTCACTTAGTCAATCCAAAGGGCGAAATGATTAAATATTACGATGGGGTCAATTTTAATGAGATTGAAACTATAATTGAAGACTTAAAGAAAGTTGATTAATTACACGGAGTCCACTTTTGAACAAAAAGAGGAACTTTGATAAGATAACAATTAAATGTAACCAAGTTGTTATTAGGTTGATTGGAGGTTCTAGATGCCGATTGTTCGCGTTGAGATGTTTGAGGGTAGGACAGACGCTGAAAAGCAAGCCATGGTCCGCGCGGTAACCGCCGCAATGGCCTCTTCGCTAAAGATTGATCAAGAAGACGTTGATATCATTATTCAGGAAATTAAAAGAAAAGATTGGGCGACAGGCGGCGTGACCTGGGACCAACAATCTTAAACGAAGTTATTTTTGGAGAAAATAACCCTTCGTTTATATACGGACTGTAAGTAGACTTAAGTAAGTAGAAAGTGGGGAAGATTATGCATTCATCTATTCAAGAGATTGTCGGGCTTTTGAAAGAGCGTCCGACGCTTTCCGTTGGACCTCAAGTGATTTGGAACGAAAGACTGGACAGACAAATTACATCGATTCCTTTGACCAATGGAGATGACGAGAAAAGAGCGTACGAAATTGCGTTAAAGGGAGCTTTTTTAATCTATAATGACAGTTTAAGTAAAGGCCATGATGAGCTACAGGATCGTCTCGTCTACGCTCGCAATGATACAGCTAGTTATTGGCATGGGATTATGCACCGTAAAGAAGGCGATTATAACAACGCGAAACATTGGTGCCCTTCCAATCATCCGATTCACGTTCAATTGCTAGAAAAGGCGCGCGCCTATGTTAAAGCGCAGACAATTGAAAACGGGGAGTTAAAGGCTACTTTGCAAAAGTTGGTAGAACAATCCGCGTGGAATGCGCGTTTATTTGTTGACATAGTGAAAGACAATGTGCTTAATGGATTAACAGATGAGGCGGCTACGCTTTTAGCTAACATCCAGCAAATTGAACTCGAATTACTGCTTGACTATACTTGTGAGAAAGCGGTTGGGAAGACGTTTACGGAGATAGCATCTTAATATTTTGGTCCTAAAAATGAAACGGGCATGAAAAACAAATCGTTGTTTTTCATGCCTATTTTTTGCGTTTCTTTCAGTCAGCTTATCCCATTTCTATATTGTTCAATTTCCTTTGCGAGTTTCGACTTGCTAAATCCTTTTTGACGAATAAATTGCTTTATTTCTTCTAGGCTTAGGTAAGATAACCGAATGTGGTAGTAATTGATCTGTTCAATGATAGCGAAAAGATAGAGAAATAAGCACCAATAGAAGATGAGTGACGAGATCATGAATTCATATATCATCAAAGGGATCCCTAAGGCAATTAAAGTTATGTTCACTTTCTTGAAAAAGGAGAATAGCCGCATTTTTTGGTCGGGTAGATTAGAGAAGTCTCTTTTACGGACTTGTTTCCATTTGAGGAACCAATAATAACTGCCTTGCAGGAGGATCATTTCAAGCAAAAGGAAGAAGTACACGGAAGCGAGAGAGGTTAAGTAAGGCGCTGTCCACTCCGAATTTTGGAGATAGAGCGCCCACAAAACGGCAAATAAAAGGGTCGAAACGAATTCCCCTGTATACAAATAAAACAATCTGCGCACAGTCTTTTTATACATAGAATTCACTAAAACTCCTTATGGAATGTAAATAATGTGATCTCCGGGCGACATGCAAAACGCAAAGGGAGGATTGTCGTCCCGATGCCGCGATTTACATATAACAATAAGTTGGAATCAGCGATTGGAAAGAGACCATTGATGTATTTCTTTGCGCCTGGCGGTGTGATGACTGATCCGAAAAGGGGGATGCGGATTTGCCCGCCGTGACTATGGCCAGAGAGTTGTAGGGTAATCGGGTAATTTTTGCATTCATCCGCAAAGTCTGGTGTGTGTGATAACAAGATGATGAAATCCTCGTCGCCAACTCCATTCATTGCTTGTTCGAGATCGGGTTGACCCGCTAGGCTATCGTCTACGCCAACCATTCGAATCGACTGGTCATCCTTATTTATCTGGTGTTGCCGATTGACAAGCACCTTGAATTGAGCTGCTTCGAGAACGGAAGTGAGGAGAGAAACATTTCCCCGGTAATCATGATTTCCAAGAACAGCATACTTTCCAAAAGGAGCTTTGAGCTGGGACAAGGTCAAGATGGAGTCCTCATATTCTTCGACTCCACCCTGATCTGCTAAATCCCCAGTAAAACAAATAATATCCGGCTGCAGCGAATGAATCTGTTCAACGACTTCACGCAATTCTTGCTGACCGAAGTAGTGACCTAGATGCGTATCGCTAAATTGTACAAGACGAAGTCCATGAAAGGCTGGGGGGAGATGGTTGAATGTAAGGTTAACACGTTTCACATCATACCAAAACCTCTCACCACGAAAGGAATAGCCTAGTGACAGGGCGGAAAGTGTCGCCATGCTCAAGATTCCTGTTATCCCTTTCTTTAGGAACGATCGACGAGTAGTTAGCCGGTTTTTACTCATTGTTTCTGTTCTCCTTTACGAGTGAGAAGTCAAGAGCTTAAGATTGATTTTCTAGCAATAAATCAACGAATTGTTGCGGTACATACGTTCTGCCATCTTTAATCTCTGGAGCGACATCAAGATAGCCTAAGCTGCGATTATAGCCATAATCTTTGGCTCCAATCGTGAGTTGATAAGAACTGGCTTGTTTTGTTAAAGTGACACGTTTTGTTGATTCATCCCATTCTACGTCATAGCCAAGCCCTTCCGCAACTTCTCTTAACGGGACCATTTCGGGCTCAATTACTTCGTCGATCTCCTCATTTAAAGGATCAAGAGCGATGATCTTGTTAGGCGTCGTTTGAGCGGGAATGCTTTTGGTTGAAGCAGTGTAGAACACGATCAACTCTTTGCCGTTCAGCTCATCTTCTTTAATCTCCTTTCCTTGATGATTGACTAGCTGGGTATCTTCCGCAAGATTGAGTTTAAGTTGATTGTCGAGACTCACGAACTCGTTCGTAAACTTGCCAACCTTTACTTGTCCCATTTCTTCGCCGTGAACAATTACGATCTCAGGGGCGATTTGTGGGGGGTAGATCATAATCATCGGTTTATTTTTGTCATAATAAGCATCAACGGTCAGTTCCTTCTTCAATTCGCTTTCATCCACGCGATTTCCAGTTGCGCTGTCAAGGATGAGCGTCTTGTCCGAGATCAAGAGATAAGCTGGATCGTTCTCCATATCATTCAAAAACAATTGAAGCAAGTCACCCTTTTGTCCAACTTCAGAGATGATTCCTGAGGCTTTCATGTAGTCAGACGCCTCAATTTGGTTGTCGATTTGAATGGGGGTGGCGGGAGAAGATGCTAGCGCGATATTTCCGCTAAGTATCGTGATAGTTAAAGCAGCAGTGGTGAGAACTGAATATTTTTTCATTTTATTTCTATCTCCTTTTAGATGGTTTCATCCTCTTAGACGAGGAAGTTTTATAAAAGGTTGCAAAAAACAATACTGCGGGGCTTTTTTCCAGTTTCCTGAGACTTTATCACTTAAAAACCAGTATAATATAATTAAGGATCTGCAAAAAGGAGTGGAAACGATGAGTATTATCGCAAGATTTAAGGATATTATGTCCAGTAATATTAATGCCTTATTAGATCGGGCGGAAAACCCGGAAAAGATGATTGACCAATATTTGCGAAATTTAAATCAAGATTTGGGTAAAGTGAAAGCCGAAACAGCATCTGTGATGGCGGGAGAGCAACGCTCAAAAAGAGCGTTGAATGAATGCCGAGACGATATAGATAAAATGGAACGTTACGCGATTAAAGCGTTGGAGGCGGACAATGAAGCCGACGCGAGGACTTTTCTTGAACGAAAGGGAACGCTGGAAGGACAACTAGCCGAGTTGCAATCGGCTTATGAATTGGCGGCCTCGAATGCTGGTCAAATGAAGCAAATGCATGACAAACTTGTTTCTGATATCGGTGAACTGGAGTCGCGCCGCAAGATGTTGAAAGCGAAGTGGAAGGTGGCCCAAACACAAGAGAGAGTTAATAAATTGGGGGCGGCTGACTCGAACCGTTCTTTATCGGCGTTCGGACGAATGGAAGATAAGATTAATCAAGCGTTGGATGAGGCTAACGCGATGGCTGAACTCAACGCGGGGCCGAAGGATGAAATTGCGGATTTAACCGCGAAATATGACAGCCCAAAGAGCAGTGTGGACCAAGAATTGGCTGCCTTGAAGGCAAGAATGAAGAAGGATGAGTAGGTAACAAAGAAAAAAGCTGCAGCAGCTCTGACTGCAGCTTTTCAACTTTTATAAGCATGGGGAGGGGGATGGGTCCCACGTGATTCTGCATTATAAATGTCCAAACTGCGGCAGCGATATGAATTTTGACGCTGATTCGGGCTCCTTAAGTTGTCAGAGTTGCGGCAGACATGACAATATTGAGAACATACCTGAAGATTTACGGACAGCCACTTTTTCGGAAGATGAGGCAAAAGAATACGAATGTAAAAATTGCGGGGCGGCGGTCATTACAGCGCAAGAGACAACAGCGACACACTGTAGCTTTTGTGGGGCGGGCGTCGTTTTAGTGGATCGCTTGTCGGGTCATCTTGCTCCAGCTAAAGTCATTCCTTTTACGATCAGTAAAGAGGAAGCAATTCGCGCTTTTAAAAAGTGGTGTAGGAAAGGATTGTTAACGCCGAAAGGCTTTATGACCGCGGATCGAATCAAAAGTATGACAGGAATCTATGTCCCTTTCTGGTTGTATGATTTAAACAGTAAGGCGAACGTCACCGCCACATGCGCGAGGGTTAGAACGTATTCGCGCGGTGATTACATTTATACGGAAACGAAATATTATGACGCGTTTCGCGATATTGACCTGAATTATGTGAAAGTGCCTGTGGATGCTTCGGAAAAGATGAATGATGAGTTAATGGATAAGTTGGAACCTTATCCCTACGATCAATTAAAAGAATTTAAAACGCCTTACTTGGCTGGCTATTTGGCAGAAAAGTACAACTTTACCGATGAGCAATTGTTGCCGCGCGCGAAAGATAAAATTAATGAATACATTGAATCGTATATTAGTTCTACCTTTGCCGGCTATCATTCTGTTAGCTATAAGCGGAAGCAAATCAATACGAGAAATATGAAAAGCGCCTATGTACTTTTGCCTGTCTGGATGGTTTGTTATGATTACAATCGAGCGGAACATATATTCGCGATGAACGGGCAAACAGGCAAAGTGGTTGGCAAGCCACCGCTAAGTTCGAGTAAGATCGCATTATGGTTTGGCGGGATTGCCGCTGGTACATTGTTTGCGTTAAAATGCGCCTCTTGGGCGATGGGAGGCGGCTTTTGGTGAGACGAACTTTTGCTTTATTACTGATGGTCTGTTTGTTCGTCTTACCTGGCGGAAACTTTGCTAAGGCAGAGCCTGTCGATCGGCAACAGTATATTTTTGACTACGCGGAATTGTTAACGCCCCAAGAAAGAGAGCAGCTTCAATCTTTAGCAAGCAAATTAGGGGCTGAGCGGGAGACGGCATTTCTCATTGTAACGCTTAAAGGAACGGGTCATTTAGATATTTCAGAATATATCGATGAGTTTTATGATAATGGAGCGCCTGGTTACGATAAACCACATGGAAACACGGCAATGTTAACGATAGATCTCATGGAAAAAGAAGTTGAGTTGACGGGTTTTAAAAAGGCGGAAGACTATTTAGATAATGATCGAATGGATCAAATACGGAGAAAAATAACTCCCCACCTAAAAGAGGCGCGTTACTATGAATCGTTCTCTACGTTTATCACTACTTCACATAAGTATATGGGCTATGAACCAGGGGTGGATCCCGAAAATATCTTGTTTAAATGGTGGTTCCAGGTATCGGTTGCAATCGGTGTGGCCGGCGCCGTTGTGTTTTTGATGGCCTACCATTCAGGTGGAAGAGTGACGGTAAACCAGCAAACATATTTAGATGGTCAACGGTCACGGGTGGTGGACCAATCCGATCGTTATGTGCGACAAACAGTGACCAAGCGTAAAAAGCCGTCATCGAACAGTAGAAGTAGCGGTGGTGGCGGTGGCGGTGGTAGCGGTAGAGTGACACCAGGCGGTCATTCGCGCAGTAGCAGCAGAGGGAAATTCTAATATTCGTTGAAATTACAGGAAAGGAGAGTTGATCGATGTTCTTTTTCAGAAATCAATTGGCTAACGTTGTTGAATGGCAAGAATTTAGAGAGGACATGATCTTCTACAAATGGCCTAATCGTGAAATTAAAAAGGGAAGTAGGTTGATCGTTCAACCGGGTCAAGATGCGATCTTTTTCAACAATGGAAGAATCGAAGGGATATTTACAGAGGCGGGCGATTATGACATTGAGTCGGAGATTATCCCCTTTTTATCGACGTTAAAAGGCTTTAAATTTGGCTTTAATAGCGGAATGCGCGTAGAAGTTTTATTCGTCAATACAAAGGAATTTATCGTGAAATGGGGCACGCAAAACGCGATCAATATCCCTGCTCCGGGTTTGCCGGGCGGAATGCCAATTCGAGCAAACGGTACGTTTAACTTTAAAGTAACGGATTACGTTGCTTTAATCGACCAAGTTGCGGGGGTTCGTGATCAATATTTAATTGAAGATGTGCGGATTCGAATCACGTCGGCTCTCGACCAATTGCTGATGAAATGGATTGTCAAAGAGGGCACGAATATGTTTGATTTGCAGATTAATTCAACCGAGATTTCAAAGGGTATCCAGGAAGATTTGGATATGCAAATGATCAAAAGCGGGATTACAATTACGGCCTTCAGTATCATGAGTTTCAACTATCCAAAAGAAATTCAAGAGATGATTAATAAAAACGCGTCGCATAGTATGGTCGGCAACGTGGACCGCTACCAACAAATTGAGCTGACGGATGCGATGGCATCTGGAAAAATGAGCGGTAGCGGCGGGGGAGCGGCCTCCGATATGGCGGGGATGATGATGGGGATGAACATTACAGGTAAAATGATGGACAAAATGAATCAACAGGAAAAGAAGAACCAGTCAGCTTCAGAGACAGCGCAGTCCACGCCAACTCCACCGACTCAAAATACGCCTCCTGCTGCCGAACCGAAAGCGGATGGGCAAGATGGACAACAGCGACCGAACTTCTGTCCGAACTGCGGAACAAAGACGAGCGGCGGGAATTTCTGCTCCAATTGCGGTCAAAAACTCGTGTAAAGTAATGTAGAAATTGTGTCAAAATCGGAAACATGACCTTGTTGGTTTTGGATCACGATATAATGAAGCGATATTGATAATAAAAGCAAGGCGGTGAACGAAAGTGAAAGGGAAACTAGCAACGATCGTAGTAGTGTTCGCGATGTCCATCCTATCTGTAGCTTGCGGCAATACGAATTCAAATGAGGAGCAAACAGGTCAGCAAGTGGATGCAGTTTTAATTAAGCAACTAGTCCATGACTATAGTGTTGAAGATTTTAAAGGCGAAGTTCAAGCATCGATTACATCAGATGAACTCATTGTTACGAACAATAATGGCGATAAAGAAATCTATCAGCTGCCTGAAGAAGAATTTTTCGTTTCCATCGCTCCGTATATTGAGCAAACTCATCCTTGAACAAACCATAGCTTGACAGGTTGTCAAGGAGAACTCGTTGCGGAGAAATTTGACGTGCAAATTCATGACGAACAAGGCCGTCCGATTATCGATACGATGATCGCGACGGAAGCAAATGGATTCTTTGATCTATGGTTGCCGCGTAATCAAACGTATCAAGTGAAAATTCAGCAAGGAGACAAAGTTGCCGAAGCAAAGCTTGCAACTTTCAAAGATGATCCGACCTGCATCACGACGATGCAACTGCAGTAAAAGCGCCAGACGGCGCTTTTTTTACTTAACAACTTAATTAAGTAGCCGATATTACTATAAAAAAAAGGTGGTATTGGAGGGAGTTTCTATTTTTAGACGTTATTTTTCTTCGTTATCAATACGAACAAAGCTTCTTTTTCTTTTTAGCGCCATTTTAATCTTCTCTTTTTCGATAAAGGGTTATCAAGAAACGATAACGCTAGAAAAGACAATACAAGGCGAAGCGTTAGAAAAGGCAAGATCTGATTTGCAAACAGGACTGGCTATTATCGATTTGACTTATCCGGGAGATTGGCGAGCTGAAGGTGAAAAGCTATATAAAGGCGAGACGCTCATCAATAATAACTTTGAAATCGTAGACCTCATTGGTGAATTAACAGAGGGAGATACGGTTACTATCTTTCTGCATAATAAGCGAGTCACAACGAATGTTTTGGTCGATGGGCAACGAGCTGTCGGCACAACCGTTTCAGATCTTGTTGCTGAACGTGTTCTTGGGCAAGGCGAGTTGTTTCTTGGGCAGGCGAATGTTGTTGGTCATACATACCAGTCGGCCTATATGCCGCTAAAAGATCGCGCTGGAGAAATCATCGGTATTTGGTATGTCGGCGCTCCGGACGCAAGTGACCGTATTCAACAGATCCAAAAGGATAACCTGCTCGCTATCATCGTTCAAGTGTTTGCGCTCTTAATTATAGCGATTGGATTAAACACGTTACTTACCCGCCCGATGATCAGAAGAATAAAGTTAGCTTCAGAGCGGTTACAAATGATTGCGGATGGAGACCTTACTTTTGAAAATATGAAAACAAACAGCAATGATGAAACGGGGTTATTAGTTAGAGCGACGAATAGAGTTAAAGACGATCTGCGCGAAATTTTGAGTAATGTGAGAGAAACAACATGGCAAGTCGCTTCATCTTCTGAGCAATTGACCGCGATCGCCGGACAAAATAGTGAAGCGACTGAACAAATTACCATTGCGATGCAAGAAGTTGCTGTTGGTTCAGAGCAACAATCTACTCGTTTTATGGAAGCTAATGAAGCCGTTTCAACTATTGCGCAAGGAATAGACCGTGTGTCTGAGTCGATTGACTTAATGACGAGTTCATCAACTTCGGCCAACGAAAAGGCTCGAAGCGGAACGGAAACTGTATTGCAAACAATTGAACAAATGAATCGAGCGCAGTTATCAGTTGGGGAAACGGTTAAAGTGATTGATTCGTTGGAAGAAACATCGAGGGAAATAAATCATATATTGGAGGTGATTACGCAAATTGCGGATCAGACGAACCTGCTATCGTTGAATGCCGCAATTGAAGCGGCCCGCGCGGGGGAACATGGGAGGGGTTTTTCTGTTGTCGCTGATGAAGTACGAAAGTTAGCGGAGCAATCGGCTGGAGCAGCGGAACAAATACATGAATTAATTAAACAAGTTCAATCAGAATCTAACAAAGCAGCGGCTTCGATGAATGAAAGCGCGACGGTCGTGGCGGAAGGAATTAGTCGGGTCCGTCTGTCAGGTGAAGCTTTTAATGAGATAGTCCATTCAGTTACCGAAATTTCAAAGCAATCGCTAGAGGTGACAAATGTTCTAGAGCAAGTCAAACAAAGTGGACAAGATATGGTTCAAACCGTCGCCCAAGCGGCGGATCTATCGCAAGACACGTCCGGGAATACCCAACAAGTCGCTGCCGCGGCGCAAGAACAAAACGCATCGATGGAGGAAATAGCCGTCTCCGCTGATTCATTGAGTAACTTAGTAGAAGAATTGCGCGGAATGATAACTAGATTCAAACTATAATGAGATAAAAAAGTGGGAAGATCCTAAAAACATGGGATCTTCCCACTTTTTATTTAACAATGATCGTTTGTTGTTCATTTTTCGATTGAATAACGTTCTTTTAGTATAGCGGGAGTGAGAATGAATCGACCTTGCTTGTCGCGCGCTACTAACTTTTTAGAAATTAACTTTGTTACGACCCTACTGACTGTCTCACGAGAAAGACCAACCATATTAGCCAAGTCTTTAATTTGAAATGGTGTTAGAAATAAAATCTGTTTGGTTGAAAGAGTAATCCCATGATCCTTTGATAGTTGGATCAGTAGCTTAACGATTTGTTCTTCAATCGTGTTTAGCATTTTATTTTCTAAACGGAATTGCATGTCATTAAGTTGATTTCCAATGATCTTAAGCAAAGCAATACTCATCCGCGGGTATTTAATGAGCAGTTGTTCCAAATCGGCAATAGGAATCGTAAATATTTCAACATCCTCCTCAGCCACCGCGTTGGTTGAATAATGACAATGATCACTCAGAAAATGATCATAAGGAAAGGTTTTTGCGCGGGTATAGATTGAGAGAATTAAGTCCCTCCCTTTATCATCCACTTTATATATACGAACCCTTCCTTGGCAAAGAAAGAAAACACGGTCCAGTTGGTCACCTTGCCTATATAAATACGTGGTTTTTTTAACTGTTCGATATAAACAACGGGATACAAGGTCTTCCTGTTCCTTCCTATTCAACTCCTTAAATAAAGGAAATAGATGCAAGTATTGTACAATAAATCTTCTGTTATCCAACGTTACCCCTCCCAATAACGATAATCATTATCAAATAAGTGCTAGAAAATTCGTGTAATTACAACCAATTTCACCAGATAATGTTAAATACGTGATTATAATCACGCGGAGCGTCGAAAATACCATTTATAATGAGGTCACGTTGAGAACGCTTATCATTATCAATATAGGACAATTTAGAAAAAAAGACAAAGTCGGAATGGGGAATGATGTTGAAAACAAAAATGATCATGCTGTGTTGGTTATTTGCAATTATTATTTCTGGTTGTTCAAGTCAAACGGTCAGCACGGAAGTAAAAACCGATCAAAATGGGGGAGTCATGATTACTGACCATGCCGAACGGACAGTGAAATTTAATGAGCCGCCTGAACGGATCGTTTCGCTTGCGCAAGGAGATTTGGAGATCGTATATCAACTTGGAGGAAATATTGTTGGACGTCCTACAGCGAGGATTCAACCGCTGAAAGAGTTAGCGGAAGTTGAACAAGTAGGAACCGCGCACGACGTCGATTTCGAAAAGGTTGTAAGTCTGAAGCCAGACCTAGTCATTGGACATGCGGATTTAAATAGAAAGGATATTAGTACTGCGGAATCATTAGGGCTTAAGTTGTTTTTAACAAACGGAAATCAATTTGAACAAATTGTTGAGATGATTGATCAATACGGAACCATTTTGGAACGGAAAAATGAGGCGAGTCGTTTGATTGCTAACATTCAACAAAAAAGAGAGGCAATTGAGGCCGATCCGTTACCGAGGGAGATCAAGGCATTAATTGTTTATGGAACGACTGAATCATTTATGGCTGCTTTACCGTCCTCGCTCTCAGGGAATTTACTCGATATCGCAGGCGGTCAAAATATTGCCGATGGGCTGCCAAAGGTTGAGCATTATCCAGATTATGCCCAGCTTAGTATGGAGCACGTCATCGCAAAAGATCCCGATGTCATCTATTTCATCACACACGGTGAACCGGAAGCGGTGAAGGAAAAATTTGAACAAGAGCTTAGGGCCAATCCGGCATGGAGAGGTGTGAAAGCTTTTAAAAATGATCAGTTCATTTTCTTGCCATTTGAACTCTTTGGCTCAAGTCCCGGACCAAAGGTGGGAGAATCGCTTACATTCTTAAAAGAGAGCTTAGATCAAGTTGCGGTTAAAGGAGAGTAATATGGCGCAACGCGATAGTCAACTAACCATAACGCGAGTGGAAGACCCACGGCGTAAGAAGAGGATCGTTACGTTGCTTATTTTCTTGTTATTATGCAGTCTGTCGATCATTTACGGGATTATGGTCGGACCGGTCTCCATTCGACTCAGTGATATTTGGCAAGCATTTATTGCCTCGCCGAGTACGGTTGAAACGAGGATTGTGTGGGATCTACGGTTGCCTCGTTTGTTAACTGGCTTGTTGGTTGGTTCTTGTTTAGCTGTATCAGGGGCATTGTTACAAGGGGTCATGCGAAATCCGCTAGCGGATCCGGGAATTATTGGTGTATCCGCCGGCGCGGGGCTCGTCGCGGTGATTATGATGATTGTTTTCCCGGCATATACCCATTTAACTCCTTTTGGAGCGTTTATCGGAGCGTTGGCTGCTACATGTATGATTTATTTCGTAGCTTGGAACGGCGGTGTGTCTCCACTGCGAATGATTTTAGCGGGAGTGGCAATTAACGCGTTGCTGGGGGCTTTAACTTCAACGGTCATGATTTTATATAGCGATCGCGTTCAGGCTGTGCTTCCGTGGCTTGTTGGGGGTCTTGCGGGGAGGAGTTGGCCACATTTCTTTATCATCTTGCCCTATGCGGCGCTTGGATTGTTTCTATCCATTTTTGCGATCAAGCACGCCAATATTATGTTACTTGGGGATGAAGTGGCTCGGTTAGCGGGCAATAAAGTGGAGCGAAGCCGATTTTACCTCATTATTCTAGCGGCTTTGTTGGCGGGGGCAGCAGTAAGTGTAGCCGGATTAATTGGTTTTGTCGGACTGGTTGTGCCGCACTTTGTGCGATTAATCGTTGGCAATGACTACCGATATTTGTTGCCGATATCAGCAATTGCCGGCGCATTTTTAGTTGCGCTCGCGGATACTTCGGCAAGAAGTTGGTTTGATCCAATTGAACTTCCCGTTGGAATTTTATTAGCGGTCATTGGGGCGCCATTTTTTCTGTACTTATTGAGAGGAGGAAAACAGGGGTGGAAGATGTCTTAGTCGCAAACGATCTATCTTATCGGTATACGGATTCATATTGTATTAAAGACTTTTCCCTATCCATTCAAAAAGGGGAAATTGTAAGTATCGTCGGTTCAAACGGGTCAGGGAAATCAACCGTGTTACGTTTGCTCACCCGGCTTTTAAAGACAGAGAGCGGCGCTATTCTATTGGAAGGCCAGTCGATTAACCAATTAACGGATAAACAATTTGCCAAGAAGATGACAATGTTGCCGCAAGTGTTAAATCATCAAGTGGAAATGACGGTGAGAGATTTAGTGTCGCATGGTCGTAACCCGTATTTAAAGTGGTATGAGGTGGTTGATAACCAAACGAATTATATCGATTGGGCGTTATCGGTCACCCACTTAACGGCGCTGCAACATCGACCATTATACGCATTGTCGGGCGGTGAGCGGCAACGGGCTTGGATTGCGATGTCAATTGCTCAAACGCCAAAGGTTTTAATTCTAGATGAACCGACTAGTTATTTAGACATCTCGCATCAGCTAGAAATTATGGAATTATTAAAAGAACTAAACGATTCTCTGGGGATGACTATTATTATGGTGCTGCATGACCTCAATCAAGCGGCTAGATACAGCGATCGAATCATTGCAATGAAAAATGGAAAGGTGGTGAGGCAAGGAAAACCTTGTGAGGTGTATGATCATGATTTTTTCGAAGAAGTTTTTTCTATAAAAGCTTCCATTCATTTCGACGGGGATAAACCGGTTTGCACCCCGATTGGATTAGCGCAAAGTCAACAAAAGAAAAATTAAATGGAGTGATTAAGATGTTTGTAATTTCTAATACGTTGAAAATAAAAAAGGGTTTTGAAGATCAATTTCTGGCTCGGTTCGAAATGTTAGGAAAGATTGAAGAATCACCTGGGTTCCTCATGTTAAATGTGCTGAAAACGAGAATGGAAGAAGAGTACGATGAGTTTACAATTTGGACAAAATGGCAATCAAGAGAAGCCCATGATGAATGGTCTAAGTCAGAATCTTTCCGTAAATCTCATGGAGGCGGCCGTTCTGAATATATTCTTGATTTTAAACTCGGGTTCTATGACGTTGTGTTAGAGAAATTATCCGCGACCAAAGTTGTAAAAGATGTTAGCTAAAGGGGAAAACGCGATGATTGGAATCATTTTGATGTCATATGGCGGACCTGAGCGGATCGATCAGGTTGAATCTTTTTTCACACAACTTCTGCAAGGCAGAAAACCGTCCGCCGAACAGGTTGAAGCGCTAACAAATCAATTTCGATCGCTTGGGACCGTGGATCCATTGCGGATGTACACGGAACGTCAAGCGCATATGCTGCAACAAGTATTACACAGAAATGGCGTTGCGAATGTAAAGGTGTATTTCGCTTACAAAAATGGAACGCCATTTATTGGAGAAACCATTGGAAGAATGTTAAAGGATAAAGTGAGCCAGATTGTTACCCTGCCTTTGAACCCATTTTACTCAAAGACAGGGGTCGGTTCTTACCAACGGGAAGTGGAAACTGAGCTGGAAAAGGCGAAAGCATCCACTCCAGTTTTTCATATCGAACGATGGTATCAACATGAGGGTTATGAGGAAGTGATGGTTAGACGGGTAAGTGAAGCATTGCAATGGTTGCCCCAAACAAGTTCGAGTAAACGGGCAACCATCGTGTTTACAACACATAGTTTACCTGGTTCATCTGAACAGCATCAAGCGTACATAACTCAGTTATCAGAGTTAGCTCAACAAATCGCTAATAAATTGAATGTTCAAAATTGGCGAATGGCTTACCGCAGCGCAAGGCAAAAGCAAGGATGGCTAGGACCTGATATTAAGGATGTCATCTTTGAAGAAGCAACAAATGGACAAAATGGGCTTGTAGTTTGCGACCTTCTTTCTGTTTCAGAAAATGTAGAAGTGTTGCAAGAATTAAGAACGGAATGTCAAGAACACGCGAAAGATGCGGGGATTGAGTATGTCTGCGCCGATTTCCCCAATGATTCAGCCGATTTTATGTTTGCTTTGGCGGATATTGTTGAAGCCAAATTGAAATTAATAGGGAGCCTCAAGGACCCGCAAAAGGTTGGAAAATAGCTTCTAAATGTGGTGATGGCACGATTGCGTCACCACAATGTTTTTCATTAGGTGATAATGATAATCATTTATTTTTAGGAGGAAGAGATGAAGAAACAGTTGACTGTATTAATGGCGATAGCCTTTATTTTTGTATTTTCAACTGCATATGGCGCCAATGCAGCCAATTTAGCGGATGGAACGTACACGATTAATTATACGATGTTAAAAGCGGAAAATGATTCCGCGTCAATGGCTAACGATTACTTTATCAAGCCGGCCGATTTGATCGTGAAGAATGGCGAGTTGGAATTGAGAGTGAAGGTAAAACAGAGCAAGTGGGTCAAGGCGCTCTCCACAAATTCGAATGGCAGCTTTTCTCCAGTTAACGTGATCAGCGAAGATCAAGCGGCCAATACAAGAGTGGTTCAATATAAAGTGAAAGACTTAGCTCAGCCACTGGCTACTTCGATGCATATACTCATTCCAGAGCAAGATTATGATTCGAAATATACGATTCGCCAATCATTTCATCTAGATAGTTTACAGGCAGTGAATGTAGCAACGAAGGAACAAAGTCAGGCGAAGGAAAACTTGGTGACAGGCGCTCAAACACCAGTACAGCAAGGCTCCAACAACGTGGGGACGAAGTCAGGGGATGCTAACCCAGCTAACGTAGTCGACAACCCAAAAACGGGCGACGCTTCAAAGTTTGGCTTGCTTATGACTTTCTTTCTATCATCCTTGCTAGTTATTTATAAACTTAACGCGCGAAAACATTAATCTATACCGATCAAAGGAGATATAAAGGGTGAGAATGAAGACGAAAAAAGTAACATCGATCATGCTGCTTGCTGTTTTATTGTTTACGACAATGATACCAACCTTTCCATCTATATCGGCAATTGAGCCGGATTTGCGGGATGGTGAGTATACGATTGATTTTACATTCTTAAAGGATCAAACAGAAGAAGCTTCAGTTGTTAATGACTATGTTTATCAACCGGCTAACCTTGTCGTGGAAAACGGGCAAATCGCGGTAGAGATGGATTTAAAGGATCAAGGTTGGATCCAATCTTTTGAAGTAAAAAATAAGCAAGGGTTTGCCGCTGCGGAAATAATCCGTGAGGATCGTGACGCCCTTCGTTTTTATGTGGATGATTTAACGAAGAAACTGAATGTTCGTACACAGGTGCGCGTAACGGGTATTCCTGGTTTTGAGTATGACAATACATACAACGCGCAGATCGAATGGAATCTTGATCGTTTAACAGAAGTGAATGTGAGTGATCCAGAAGCTACGGAACCAGAAGAGGAAGATGAGGAATCTGAGGAACCAAACGTCTATGAGGATGGCGAATATACGATTCCGTTTCGGGCCTTACACGCAACCAAAGAAGCAGAATCTTCGATGAAGGACTGGTTGGTTAATCCGGCTAAGCTTGTCGTTAAAGATGGAAAGAATGAAGTATACATTACCGTTCAGGAAAAGCCAGGTCAGTATTTAACCGATATTCGACTGGAAAACAACGGCAAGATGGATTCTCAAGACATTATAAGTGTGGATGAAGCATCACTTCGACGTGTCATCAAGTTTGAAGTACCGAAACTTGGGACGATTAACGCTGAAGTAGATATGTTTGTAGAAAAGGCTAACTATCGAAACACGCAATCATTCAGAGTGGCTTTTGATACGGATGGGACCGAGCCGAGCGAGGATCCGACAGAACCTGAACAGCCGACGGGCGAACAGGTGGATGTGACTGTGTGGAAAGATCGAACGAATGAACGATCTTCACTAGATAGCAATATAAAAAAACCAGTCTATTCCGAGGTGAAAGACGGTAAGAACTATATCACATTAACGCTGACGGATAGTAGTTCGGTCAAAGGATTTAAAACGGAACAGGCGAATGGTGAATTTGTTGAAGCGAGAGTGTTAAGCGAAGATGTGGAAGAGAATACGAAAGTGATTCAATTTGTCGTTCCAGATCTAACGAAAAAAGTAAACGCAAAACTTCATGTGTATATTCCAGCGATTGATTACGATAACGAGTACACGGTTCAACTGGAATTCAACACATCAGGGAAACCTGAGGAACCGATAGAGCCAGAGGACCCAAAAGACCCGGGCGTAAAACCAGGTAATCCTGGAACTAACCCAGGTTCAGGAGGGGGCGGTGGACCAGTCGGCGCGAAACGGTCATCCATTAATTTAACGATTTTACAAGCGGGATCAGGGGACGTGTCTGTGATGAATGGATATGTTCAAAATCCAGCCACCTTAATCGAAGAAAAGGGAAAGAACTATATCGAACTTACTCTTAAAAGTAGTAACTGGATTCAAGCGTTTAAAACACAACAATCAGGCGGGTACGTTGATGCGACAGTAGTAAGCAACGATGGGGATCGACGGGTTGTTCGATTTGAAGTAGAGGATTTATCAAAAAAGTTAAATGCGACTACGCGGGTATATATCCCAGCTAGTGAGTTCCCAGGCGGTGTTGCTTATGATAACGAATATAGCGTTCAGATCGAATTTAATCGATTGGAAACAAATTCGCCTACGCCTCCAGGAGCAGGCGGGATGATCGATTCCAAAGCGAAAATCAGTGGGTCAAGCGGTGGGAAGTTTGAAGCGGATGGGTTGACGATCACGTTCCCAGCCGGTTCATTTTCGGGTGATTTCAACGTCACCGCGAAGAAAGTATCGGATGTAGATCAGCTTGCGTTACCTAAAAACATGAGTTATGTCAGTGATGTGCTAGAGATTGAAAAGGACCAGATGGGAGACTTCACAAAGCCGATGACGATGACGTTTGCCTTTGATCCTAATAAGGTAAATGATCAAGCGCAAAGATTAGGAATCTACTGGCTGAATGAAGAAACGAAGGAGTGGATCAAGCTTGACCAGATCAAAGTTGATCTCAAAAAAGGGGAAATTAGCGGTGAGATTGATCATTTCACAAAATTCGCGGTATTAGCGGTTGACGCGTCAAAAGAAGAAGTTGAATTGGAAGTAGAAGCGGAGGAAGAGGAAGAGATCTTCTTTACGGATGTGAACGGCCATTGGGCGAAACAATCCATCTATACGCTTGCTGAACAGGGCGCGTTAAAGGGATATCCCGACGGTCGTTTTAAACCAAACTATTCAATTACAAGAGCGGAGTTTACGACAGCTTTAGTCAAGGCGATGGGGCTCGATGTGATTCAAGGAACAAAGTTCATTGACACGAAAGATCATTGGGCGAATGACTATATTATGACAGCTGAAGTGCACGGCATTGTTAATGGGTACAATGAGAACTATTTTGGCCCGAATGATTCCGTGACACGTGAGCAGATGGCGCAGATGATCGTATGGGCAAAGCAAATCAAGTCTACCGAAGGTCATGCAATCTCGTTCCAGGATGCGCATCAGATTGCTAGTTGGGCGCATGATGCAGTGAATAAGGTAGTTGCTGAAGGGATTATGAGCGGCTACCCAAATCAAACATTTCAACCAAAAGGACAAGCAACGAGAGCAGAAGCAGCAACGGTAATTGTAAAGGCATTACATTAACAAAAATAAGAGGATGGTTCGCGAACAAGGCCATCCTCTCTACCATTTTTAATACAGTACAAGGGGAGATTATTTATGATAAAAAAGCTAAATCCGATTCATGCATCGCTCTTAGCGGGTGTGCTTTGTATCCTGTGCTTTATGACATCCCATGTAAAGGCTATCACGCAACTGGCCAACGGAAGTTATTCGATTCAATTAAAAGCATTAAAAGAGAACAGCTCGGAAGAATCACGTGTTCAACAATCGATTGAACCGAACGGAGAACTGAAGGTAAAAGACGGGAAGGCAGTAGCGTCGATCACGATGAAGGACAGCTCAGATATTACCCATTTTAAAGTGGAACAGCAAGGCGCAATGAGAGATGTGAAAGTCATTGAATCAAATGCGGAAAATAATACACGCGTGGTGGAATTTGAAGTGACGGATATTACCCAACCAGTTAAAGCGTGGGTAGATATCTACATTGAGCTGCCCGGATTAACATATGACCAAGATTACACCATTCAATTAAAATTTGATCCGAATAGTTTACGAAAGATAGCCTCTTCAGCAGCGACAGAGGGGACCTCGATGAATCTATTGCTTTATCTATTTAATAAAGAGGCCTTTTCAAACGGTGTCGCTTTTCAACTATCGGAAGCTCCGTATTTAAAAAATGACTATACGATGGTTCCTGCCAGATTTATTAGTGAAAATTTAGGGGCGCAAGTAACGTGGGATGATCAGAGCAAAGTCGTTTCGATTGAGCGCGATCATCACATGATTCAGATGAAAAACGGGAGCTCGCAGGTTACGGTTAACGGGACTGTAGTTACAGTGGACACAGCCATAGAGATTAAAAATGGGTCCACATTTGTTCCTCTCCGTTTTATAGCAGAACAACTGGGAGCGGAAGTGAAATGGGATGCGAATCAAAAGAGTATTGCGATCGTCAGGTAAGAACGATGTTAAAAATAAAGCGTAAAACGCTTGCGCTAAGTATTCCTTTATTGCTTGGATTGATGATCGGTTGTTCATCTGAACAACCAGCGGCCCCGACTGCGGTAGACGGCGCCGATGAACATCGGATTGTATCGACAACAGTTGCTTTCACGGAGATCATGGATGTGTTGGAGTTGGATCTCGTTGGGATTCCGACGAGCTCTAAGCCGCTGCCGCCAAGATACGATGGGATTACGGAGGTCGGTTTTGTAAAAAATCCTGATTTAGAAGTAATCAAGTGGTTAAAACCTACCGAAGTCTTGTCCGTCTCTACGCTAGAATATGATTTAAAGCCAATTTTTGGAAGCGCGGATATCAACGCAAATTTCTTAAATTTAGATCGAGTTGAAAATATGCAACAGACGATCAGAACAATGGGAGAGAAGTATGATCGTCCGCAACAAGCGGCTGATCTGGCGCAGAAAATTGATCAAAAGATCGGTGAGATTGAAAAACGAATTGAAGGAAAAGAGAAACCAACGGTCTTGATATTACTAGGGATCCCCGGCAGTTATTTAGCAGCGACAGAACATTCATATTTGGGTGATTTGGCTCGCTTATGCGGTGGAATCAACATCTTAGCAGAGCAAGCAGTCGAATATGTGGCCCCGAATACCGAATATTTGCAAGAGAAAAACCCTGACATTATTTTAAGAGCGGCCCACGGGATGCCAGAACAAGTGGTAGAGATGTTTGAACAAGAATTTAAAGAAAATGATATTTGGAAGCATTTTGACGCAGTGAAACATGACCGTGTGTATGATTTAGAAGAAGAAATATTTGGGACAACAGGCAGTCTGGAGGTCATCAAGGCGCTGGATGAAATGATGAACCTGTTATATCCGTAAACAACTAAACAAAGGGCGTTACAACATGAAAAGAGGATTTTGGAGTTTTTTCATTGTAATTATTTTAACGATTATTGTGTTTGTCTCTTCTGCCGCTTCTGGTAGTTTAGAAGTTACGGTGGGGGAATTGGTCAAAGGGCTGATCACGGGAGATAACGAAAAGGTGAATATCATCAAAGATCTACGATTTCCACGGTTAATTGTAGCTTTGGTGACTGGGGCAGCGTTAGCGGTGTCAGGTGTACTCTTGCAAGCGGTTATGAAGAATCCACTGGCTGAAGCTGGGATCATTGGGATTTCAGCCGGGGGAAGATTTTTATTTCTACTTGTGATGGGATTTTTCCCTCAACTGTTTTTTTGGACCCCTCTGTTTGCGTTTCTAGGTGGGGCGCTGGCCTGCTTTTTAGTATTTAGTCTTTCCTGGAAGTCAGGATTGAGCCCGTTACGCATTATTTTGGTAGGGATTGCGGTTAATGCGACCTTTACTGGCTTGAATCAATCGTTTATTTATTTTGTTGGTTCTTCAAGTATGACGCATGCGACTGTCTCAAATTTTGCGATGAAAACGTGGGGTGAGGCCCAGGTGATGATGGTCTATGGTTTAGTCGGTTTAACCATATCTTTATTTTTGGCCACGTGGTGCAATCTGTTATCCCTTGAGGATAAAACAGCAAAAAACTTAGGGTTCAATGTTACCGTCATTCGATTGTTGATTTCGGCTGTGGCCGTGCTGCTAGCGGCAGTTACCGCAGCCATTGCTGGGGTGATTGCCTTTGTCGGCTTGCTGATCCCGCATATCGGTCGGATTCTTGTTGGAACCGATCACAAGGCGCTAATTCCGTTCTCGGCTTTGTCAGGGGCTCTTTTAATCTTATTGGCGGATACGATTGGAAGACTGATTCTTCCGCCGAATGACATTCCAGCATCGGTGATGATAATGGTAATTGGCGGGCCGTTTTTGATATTCTTGCTTAGAAGGAGTGAGCGTTTTCATGGAAATTAAAGAGATTAGCTTTTCATATGATGGCAAAACTCCGTTATTAGAGATGGTTAGCGGTCAGATTCATACCGGTAAAATTACGACGATTATTGGGCCGAATGGGAGTGGAAAGTCGACATTACTTGGGATTATGTCAAGAAACTACTTGCCGAATGCGGGAGAGGTGGTCTTAGACGGAAAGGCGATTTACCACTATAAAGCAAAGCATTTGGCAAAGAAAATCGCGGTTGTTCATCAACAAAATGAAGCGCCGATGGATATGACCGTTGAGAAATTAGTTGGCTTTGGACGATTGCCTCATCAACGGTTTCTCGCTCAACCGAGTGAAGCGGATGAACGGGCAATTGAGTGGGCGTTAGCGTGTACCAAGTTAACCGAAAAACGCCATCATCGCCTACAAGCATTGTCTGGGGGAGAGCGACAAAGGGTTTGGATTGCAATGTCTCTCGCTCAACGCGCGCCGATGCTCTTTTTGGATGAACCGACCACCTATTTAGATATCTATTATCAGTTGGAGATCTTGGAATTAATTAAGCGTCTTAATCAGGAGCAAGGATTGACCATCGTGATGGTATTGCATGATATGAATCAAGCCATTCGGTATAGCGATCAGATTATGATTATGAAAGAGGGTCACATCGTGGCGAATGGCAACGCGGATGAGGTCATGACAGTGAGTCGCATTAAACAAATATACGGGGTGGATGTCGTCGTGCAAACGGACCCAAAGCATGGTTTATACGTCGTTCCGCTAGGAATTGAGGAGGCTGAAGAACAGGGAAATGAAGCGACGGTTATCTAAGTTAATTCTGCTCATTTCGTTCGCCGTTGCTTGTGTTTCTCTCTTTAAGTTAACGGACCTGTATGCGGAGGATGTTCGCAATCAGCAAACGATCCGCGAAGCGAACGGGCTCTATTCGCCTACTGCCGAGCAGACGGGAGTCGAGGCGAAGTTTGCCGCATTACGCAAGATCAATCAGGATGTAGTGGGGTGGTTACAGATCGATTCAATCAAGGTAAGTTACCCCGTCGCGCAGGCGGAGGACAATGATTATTATTTGAACCGAAATTGGAAGGGGGAGGAAAGTCGAGCGGGAAGCATCTTTATCGATTATCGAAATGATTTAGCGCTGGAACCAGAACATATTATATTATATGGGCATCGAATGAATGATGGATCCATGTTCGGTCAATTGAAACGTTATTTAGACGAAGACTTCTTTAAGGAAAATAGATCGTTTGACTTTGAAACACAAGCTCAAGATTATCGCGCGGAGATATTCTCCGTATATGTGACGACAACGGATGATTATTATATCCAGACCGATTTTGATCGGCAACAAGCGTATGAATCGTTTTTGCGGATGATCCAGGGGCGATCTCACTTTACAACTGATACGATCGTGACGGAACAAGATCAGATCCTGACCCTATCTACGTGTGATTACACGTTAGATCCGGAGGAGGGAAGATTGGTTGTTCACGCAAAAATAAAGAAGCGAGTGTAGGGTAATGACGGTTGCCCTACACTCGCTTTTCTGATGTTTGGCTCAGAAATAAGTCAGCGTAAAATCCTTGTTGTTCTTGTAATTGTTGATGATTGCCTCGTTCAATGATTCTTCCGTGATTTAGGACAAGAATCTGATCGGCCTGCTGGATTGTATTCAAACGGTGGGCAATAATAAAGCACGTTCTCCCTTCCATTAGTTGCTGTAAGGCGCGTTGGATATGGATTTCTGATACGGTATCAATATTACTCGTCGCTTCATCTAGAAGGAGGATGGACGGATTGCTTAACAGCGCGCGGGCGATCGAAAGTAACTGTCGTTGACCTTGACTAATCCCGCCACCATCCTGATCTAACATAAACTCATATTGACCTGGCAGCTTCATAATAAACTCGTGCGCAAAAGCTCGCTTAGCCGCTTCTACCACATCCTTGTCACTGGACTCAAAATTTCCGTACCGAATATTATCGCGAATCGTCCCGTGAAAAAGATACGCGTCCTGTAGCACAAAGCCCATTTGTTGAAGGAGGCTGTGGCGTTTAACTTTTGTAATATCGGTTCCATCAATGAGTATGGCTCCCCGTTCAAGCGGATAAAAGCGGGCGAGCAACTGAATTAGCGTTGTTTTTCCCGCGCCGGTTGGACCGACAAGGGCGATTGTCTGACCTGGCGATGCTTTAAACGAAACATCTACAAGCGTTTGAGCCCCTTTTTCATAGGAAAAAGAGACGTTTTTAAATTCAATTTTCCCTTCCATTTTTTCTATTGTCATCGCATCTAATTCGTCACGTTCCTCTTTTTCATCCATGATTTCAAAGACACGTTCGGCACCGGCAATGGCTGATAGGAACAGATTAAACTGATTAGCTAATTCGTTCAGTGGTCGCGTAAATTGTCTTGCATATTCGGCGAATACAACGATGACTCCGACGGTTACGGCATTGCCTAGTAAGGCAAGAATACCACCGACCCCAGCAATGACAGAAAAGTTGAGGTGATTAAGAAAACCCATAACCTTTGGAATAAACCCTGTATAGGTTTGAGCCCAAAATGCTGTTCCTTTTAAGTCTGCGCTCTGTTCATGAAATTGACGAATCACACGTTTTTCTTGTGAGAATGTCCGCACGATCTGTTGGCCGGAAATGGTTTCCTCAATAAACCCGTTAAGTTCCCCTAATACCCGTTGCTGATCTTTAAATAGTTTTCTCGTTCGTCTTGTAATCCATCTGATACTAAGAACCATGATGGGAATTGTAATCATTGTAACAAGTGTCAACAACGGACTCAGATAAAGCATGACCGCGACCGCGCCGATGAGAGTGAGAAGGCTCGATAGGATTTGGATCAATGACTGACTTAAAGTCGCGCTAACCAGCTCGATATCATTGGTGACCCGACTCATTAATTCGCCATGCTGCCGGTGGTCGAAGTAAGAAACCCTCAAGCGATGCAAATGATTAAATAAATCAGCGCGCATCCGAAAAATGGCATGATGCGCAACATGGATCATTGTATAGTTTTGCAAAAAGAGGGAGATGGAATAAACAAGATAGACTGCGGATAGTTGAATCAGTAGCCCAAGCAGACCGACAGTCTGTTTCGTCATGATATACTCATCGATCGCCCGACCTACCAAAAAAGGGCCTAACAAACTGAAACCTACGCTGAGAATAACCATGCATAGGGCGAATAGTAAGCGGACTTTATAAGCAAGCAAATAAGAAAAAATTCGAGCTAACGTTTTCGAACGATTTGAAGTTTGTTGATTGCCTTTCACTGTTCGGGCTGAGTTCTTTATATCGTGTCGATTGATTATCTTTTTATATTGAAAAGGGGTACGCAATTGATTAAACATAATGAACCCCCTCTTTTTTAGACTGTGACTGAAAAATCTGCTGATAGAGCGCGCTATGTTCCAATAGTTCTGCGTGGCTGCCTTTGGCGACAATCCGCCCTTCATTCATAATAAAGATTTGGTCCGCGGTTAATGCTGTGTTTATTTTCTGCGTAATGATCAACGTCGAGCATGCGTATTTTTCTAACGCTTGAAATAAGCGGTTCTCAGTCTGCGCATCAAGCGCGCTGGAGCAATCATCTAATAACAGAATACGCGGCTGTCGAATGAAGGCCCTTGCGATGGAAAGGCGTTGTTTTTGGCCACCGGATAGATTCACTCCTTTTTGTCCGATAATCGTATCGAACTGGTTCGGCAAGGAGGCGATAAAAGAATAAATTTGAGCGTCCTTGGCCGCTGCGATGACTTCTTCTAACGTCGCATCTTCCTTTCCCCACGTTATATTTTCAAAAATGGACCCTGAAAATAAATAGGGAACTTGCCCGACATATCCAATCTGTTGGCGTAACTCGTCTACCTTGATATCGTGTAGATCACGCTTATCTATTAAAATGGTTCCTTCTGAAACATCGTATAAACGTGGGATTAATTGAAACAAAGTAGATTTTCCTGATCCCGTTGCGCCAAGAATTACAACCCTTTCCCCTTGATTCACATGGAAGGAAAGTTGATGTAACACTTCTTTGTCTGAATGGGGGTATGTAAAAGATACATTCTCGAATTTAATTTCCCCTTTTATTGAAAGTGGTATTGACGTTGTGTTGCCTAGCGCAATGTCGTTGGTTGGTTCACGCAATATTTCGGAGATTCGATTTGCCGAAGCCTTGGAACGGGTGAACATAGAGACAATCATTGTGAAAACGGGTAGCGTGGCTGTAATACGCGTCGCATAGTTTATAATAGCGACCACATCCCCTTCTTTCATCGCGCCCATCAATATGTGGTTGTTTCCAAACCAAAGAATAAGAACAATACTCAGGTTCATAAGTAATAAGGATAGCGGCATGATGACTTCCATAAAGCGCAAAACCGTAATGGTTTGTTGTCGTAAGTTTTCGCTCGCTGTTGTAAAGAGGCCCGATTCGTACGATTCCGTATTGAAAGCTCGAATCAAGCGTATGCGCATTAAACTTTCTCTTACCGTACTGTTTACGCGATCAAGCATGGTTTGTACTTCTCGAAAAAGCTTTCCGCCTGTTTTCACCATTAAAAGAATCAGAACGATTAAGATTGGAACGGTTCCCAAAAGGATAAATCCCATTTTTGCATTTACAAGTAATGACATCACAACCCCGCCAACGATAATTAAAGGGGCGCGCAACATAATTCGTAGCCCCATGAAAATGGCTTGCTGGGTTTGCGTTACATCATTTGTCATTCGGGTGATCAGTGACGAAGCGGGCAGACGGTGAAATGTCTCTAATGAAAAGTTAGTTATTTTCTCAAATAAACGTTTCCGGATGTCGTAGCCATAACTTTGACTTACATGCGCAGAGTAAAACGAACTTGTCATTCCAGCGGCAAAAGCAAGAAATGAAACCCCGAGCATGATACTTCCCCAACTCAGAACCGCTTGAAGATTACGGGGCAAAATCCCTTCATCAATGATCTTTGCCATAAATAGCGGCTGCGTGAGTTCAACCGTAAGCTCTACGAAGGTTAGTAAAATCGCTACCCCCATAGCTACGCGGTATGGTTTTAAATAAGAGAGTACCAATTTCATACGACTCCCCCTCCGATTAGGATGATCGTAACTGCTGTCAAACTCTTTCGAATAACATCGACTTGCGCGTGATGTCTAGAACTTGCGTTAGCCAACTCGCTTATCATTTGATAATGTCAATTTTGTTTTCAATCGGTGTTCTTGGCCTAGCTTCAGGAAGCGCTTCTGGGTAGCCCATTTGCAGATGAGCCACAAACTTCTCGCCCGGCTTAATTCCGAATTGCTCTCTCACGTAGGGGGAGTATATGTAAGGTCCCGTTTTCCAAATAGAGCCTATTTTTTGTTCCCAAGCAGCTAACTGGAGATTTTGGATAAAGGCGCTCACAGCTGCAAAGTCTTCTTCCCATTCTTTTTGTCGCGGATCCTCTTGCATGACAATGAGCAGATGGATTGGAATACGCAAAATGTTTTCACGAATTGCTTCGGGCGATTTTTTCTTTGGTCCTTTGATCGGATTGTCGATGAGTGTTCTCGCAAGTTTTTCTCGTCCTTCTCCCATAAAGAGAATAAAGCGCCATGGTTCACGCAAGCCGTGATTAGGAGCCCATGCCGCGGTGTTTAACAAGTTTAAAATTGTATCCTCGGAAATAGGATCCGCTTTAAAACGTTTAATGGATCTTCGTTCTGTAATAACTGTAGAAATCGTTGACATATGAACTACTCCTTTATCGTGTTGTAAATACAAATGATAATCATTATCATAAATATTGTCAATGATTTCAAAGTTCGGGTATTGGTCAAGTGGACAGTGAATTAGAAGAACTATTGCGAGGTATGTTATAATGGTGTGGATGGTGTGTTTAAGTATGACTACATTGACACATTACCTTTTCGGCTACCCAAACGTTGGGTAGCCTTTTCTTTTTTTTGTAGGGAAACGTTTAAACATAATTAGAAGTCGATCTTTATTTTAATAAAGTCGGCATTCAATAGCGCCTGAACAATAATGACCAAAGCAGGTCCAAGCGCAAGTCCGAATAAGCCGATTAATTTAAACCCGATAAACATACTTGCGAAAGCGGCTAAGGCCGAGATACCCAGACTGGTGCCAAGAATCTTCGGTTCAATGATTCGTCGCGTGACGGTAATCACGATGAAAAGAATCAGTAATCCAATTGCGATTTTATTTTGCTCATTGATAAATAAAACGATCGCCCATGGGACAAAGACAGAGCCAGTCCCAAGGATCGGCAAAATGTCGACTAGGATAACGACGAGCGAAATGGCTGCGGCGTAATGAATATTTAAAATAAATAGCCCGATAAACGTCAACATGTAGGTCAACGTGCTTAACATGAGTTGGGCGCCAAGAAAACCAATCGCCGCGCGATTCAACTCCTTAATCACCAATTCAACTTTTTCCCTAGCGGAATCTGTAAATAGATTCATGAATCTAGCTTGAATACCTGGTAAATCTAAACTAATTAAAAACAAACCGACTAAGTAGATAATGGTCGTAATCAGTAATTCCGGAATCCCCGCAATGATCCCCAACACCCATTTTCCGATGGATGAGGCGAACGCGATCGCTGAATTTTGTAGTGACACTAGCGCTTGGCGAATAGTAAATACTGTTTCATCCGGTAGTAAATCGTAATATTTTTCAAACTGCTCAACAATTCCCGCTATCGATCCCATCATATGTTCAGATAAATATGGTAACCGTTCCGCTAATTGAACACTTTGCACGAAAAGGGTTGTTCCAACCCAATAGCATCCTAATAGGAAAGTCATTAAAAATAAAAGAAAAGTAATCGATGAAGCCCAAATTCTTTTTAGACCTGTTGTTTTGATGAGTAATCGAATGAGCGGTTCTATTAAAACTGCAGTTAAAAAGGCTAATAGTAACGGTCCGCTTTTCCAAATGAGGATCGAAAAAAGGATGATAAAAACAAGGACATTGGCGATTTGTCTGCGTGACATGATCGGCTCCTTACCTTAAATTTGAGTTCTTTACCATAATCCCCACCTTCCAAAAGCATTAAACGGGCTAAATCGGTTGGATTGAATCTATTTTATCAAATATTCAAAATATATTCAGGTAATTGTTTTAAGCATCAACCTTCCAAGCGGTGTCGTAGGTTTGATGGGAAAAGGGTTGTTCAAATGAGGACAAAAATTGATATAATGTTGAATATCGTGAATGAACGATGATTTTTGAGAGGAGTAGTCGAAATGAGTTATAAAACGGTCATGATGCGGCCGCAAGATACGGTAGCAACGGCGTTGGAGCAAATTCCCGCGGGCGTTAAGCTTACGGTCCAGTGTCAAGATCATACCTTTGATGTAGAGCTTAAGGATGAAATTCAGTTTGGCCATAAATTCGCGGTTACACCGATCAAACAAGGCGAAGATATTTTAAAATACGGTGAGGTCATCGGGGTCTCAACGGGTGAGATTGCGGTTGGCGAGCATGTGCATGTTCATAATTTAGAAGGAAAAAGAGGGAGAGGGGATCGCGTTGTCAAATCTACCTAAAGGGAAGTTTTGGGGGTACCGTCGTTCAGATGGAAAAGTTGGCGTTCGGAATCATGTCTTGATTTTGCCAACGATTACGTGCGCGGCGCAAGCGGCGAAGCAGATTACGGAACTTGTCGATGGAACGGTGTCATTTATCCATCAGCATGGTTGTACGCAAGTCGGAGTGGATTATGAGCAAACATTTCGTACCTACGTTGGGATTGGAGCCAATCCCAACGTATATGGGGTTGTTGTGCTTGGACTCGGCTGTGAAACGCATCAAGCGAGAAGTGTTGCTGATGAGTTAGCGAAAACGGGTAAGCCCGTAGAAGTTGTATCCATTCAAGACCACGGCGGAACGTTAATGGCTGTTGCCCAAGGCGCGAAAATTGCGACACAAATGGTTCAAGATGCCTCCGCGCAAATGAGAGAGTTATGCGATTTCAGTGAATTAATGATTGGAACAGAGTGCGGCGGTTCGGACGCATGTTCGGGATTATCCGCAAACCCAGCGGTGGGCGTTGTCAGCGATCGAATCGTAGAATATGGGGGAACTGCAATTCTAGCAGAAACAACCGAGTTGATCGGAGCGGAACATTTGTTAGCGGATCGAGCGGTTAACGAAAAGGTAAAGAAACGGGTGTATGAGGTGATCGAAGCGATGGAAAGTCGGGCGATCATGATGGGAATTGATATTCGAACAGGGAATCCAACACCTGGAAATATTCGCGGCGGATTGAGCTCACTGGAAGAAAAGTCGTTAGGGGCAGCAACGAAAGCAGGCGCCAGTCCACTGCAAGAATTAATCGATTACGCTGAGGCGCCATCGAAAAAAGGGCTTGTGTGGATGGACACACCAGGACAAGACATCGAACAAATGACGGGAATGGTCGCTGGCGGAGCGCAGATTGTTTTGTTTACGACGGGACGCGGGACCCCGACTGGTTCCCCGATTGCTCCTGTCATTAAGATTTCTACTAATTCGGCCTTGTTTGAAAGCATGGCGGATAATATGGATTTAGATGCGGGTACAATTATTGAAGGGAAAGAAACAATCGAAGGCGTGGGTCAACGCATTTTGGATGAGATTGGAATCGTCGCATCCGGAAAGCGAACAAAATCCGAGATATTGAAGCAACATGATTTTGGTATTTGGAGAATCGGCCCCACCTTTTAAACGGAATGGCTATAAAAGAAAGACAGCAATCCGATCGATTCGTTTGATCTTATTTAATAGAGGACTGCTACAATGACGCATTTTGAATACGGAAAGATAGGGTTGTGACAGAGATGGATTCTTTTGAGGATATGGGCTTTAGTAAAGTAGATATCGGTCGCGAAGAGCGAACGGGTTATCCTGAAGTGATCTTTGGACAAGGGAAGACGGTCGAACAAGTTCAGGCGATTTTTACTCGTCTCGTCGAAGCGCATGATCGGGCAATGGTTACGCGCGCTTCGGCGGAAATGGCGGACGCGATTAAAACAGCGTTTCCTGATGCTATGTTCGATCCGATCGCTAGAATGATCACATATGGACAGTGTCCGCAAAAATATAAAGGAACCGTAATGGTGCTCTGCGCGGGGACATCAGATGTGCCGGTTGCTGAAGAAGCGGCTCAGACGGCGGCTTGGATGGGCTGCGAAGTGGAACGCGTATATGATGTTGGCGTGGCGGGAATTGATCGGTTGCTTGCTTATCGGGAAAAGATTCGGGCGGCCTATGTGTTGATTGTTGTCGCGGGGATGGAGGGCGCATTAGCCAGTGTGATCGGAGGGATGGTGCGTAGACCGGTTATCGCTGTGCCGACTTCAGTTGGTTATGGGGCTCATTTGCATGGGTTGACCCCTTTGCTTTCCATGCTCACTTCTTGCGCGGCTGGCGTGACAGTCGTAAACATCGATAATGGTTTTGGGGCGGGCTATTCAGCCGCGATGATGCAACAGCTTGTTTTGGAGGCGGGACAAAAATGAAGACATTGTATTTAGATTGCTTTGCGGGGATTGCTGGAGATATGACGTTAGCCGCATTGCTCGATCTGGGGGCTGATCTCGATTATATTACCGAATATCTACGGCGACTACCGATCGATCCGTTTAAAATGGAGACGCAGTCGGTAGTAAAACAAGGGATTTCCGCTAAATATCTACAACTCCAGATCGAAGGCGGCGCAGGAGAGGCTGACCATGGCCACCATCATCATAATCACAGCCATGAACACCACGATCATAGTCACGGTCACGGTCACAGTCATCATCACGATGATCACCACGACCATGATCATCATGAACACCGCCACGCCGCGGAAATTTTGGCGATGATTGAACAAAGCGAACTGCCTGCCCGCGTGAAACAGCGGAGCCTGGCTATTTTTCAAGTGATTGCGGAGGCGGAAGGAAAGATCCATGGGATGGATCCGAGCGAGGTTCACTTTCATGAAGTGGGAGCGATGGATTCGATCATTGATACGATTGGTGTTTGTCTCGCCCTAGAGAGCTTAGGAATTGATCATATCATCGCTTCACCCGTTGCGACGGGAAAAGGGTACGCTCAAATGGCGCATGGACTTTATCCGATTCCCGCGCCAGCGACATTGGAATTGCTAAAAGGGATTCCGTTAGCGGATCTAGAGGTTCAAGGTGAATTGACGACGCCGACAGGCGCGGGAATCTTGAAGGCGTTAGTCCAACAGTTTAAATCCAATCCAACGGGGATCGTCGAACGAATTGGGTATGGCGCGGGAACGAAAGATTTTGCCCATCCAAACGTATTGCGGGCGATGTTACTGGATGGAGAGGCGGACAAAGCGGGGCCTGATCAGGAGCAGGTTTTCATTTTAGAAGCGCAAGTGGATGATATGACGGGCGAAGCATTGGGCTATGCAATGGAAGCGTTGTTTTCCGCGGGAGCCCTTGATGTGTACTACACGCCTATTTTTATGAAGAAAAACCGTCCGGGTATCCTCATTACCGTAATTGCTCATGCTGAAGCGGTTGATGCTTGTGAACAGACACTACTCGTCGAGACGACAACATTAGGTGTGAGGCATTCAACTTGGAAAAGAGTTGCGTTGCAACGTCAATTTATTGAAGTCCAGACGGTATATGGGGCAATCACAGTTAAACAAGCGTTGCGCGGGGATCAACTGCTGAATCAGGCCCCTGAATATGAGGATGTCGCTCAAGCGGCTAAACGGTATGATGTTCCATTTTTGGAAGTGTATCAGACGGCGTTAAAACAATTGAAACGGTAAGCAGAACGAACCAGTCGTATCAAAAACGGCTGGTTTTTTGTGTGTAAATGGTATCCTTATTTTACAACCCGAGTATAATTTTGTAAAATATAATATTAATGTTCATGACGGATGCGCGTGGAACAAAATGAGAGGGGACGGGTTTGTGTCGGAGAAACTTGCAACATTTTTGGAGCAGAACATCACAGAATTAAAACAAAAAGGACTCTATAATGTGATTGATCCTTTACAAGGCGCGAATGGACCGATGATTACGATTGCCGGGCAACAGTTAATCAATCTGTCTTCGAATAATTATCTCGGTTTGGCGACCGACGATCGTTTAAAGCAGAAAGCGAAAGAGGCGATTGATCAATATGGGGTTGGGGCCGGGGCCGTGCGTACGATAAACGGCACATTGGAACTACACATTCAACTAGAGGAAAAGTTAGCTCAATTTAAACAGACAGAGGCGGCGATTGCCTATCAGTCTGGGTTTAACTGTAATATGGCGGCCATATCGGCGGTAATGGACCGACATGACGCGATTCTTTCAGATGAATTGAACCACGCTTCGATCATCGATGGATGCCGATTGTCGAGAGCGAAAGTTATTCGTTTTAATCATGCGGATATGGACGATTTACGAGCGAAAGCGAAAGAGGCGACACAGTCCGGACAGTATCAAAAGGTGATGGTGATTACGGATGGCGTGTTTTCCATGGATGGAAATATTGCCAAGCTACCTGAAATTGTAGAGATTGCGGAACAATATGACCTGATTACTTATGTGGATGATGCTCATGGCTCGGGGGTATTGGGGAAAGGGGCCGGTACGGTCAAGCATTTTGGGTTATCGGATCGAATCGATTTTCAGATGGGGACACTGTCAAAGGCGATTGGTGTTGTCGGTGGGTATGTGGCCGGGAAAAAGCAGCTTATCGATTGGTTAAAAGTGCGCAGCCGTCCATTTCTTTTTTCAACTTCATTAACGCCAGCAGATACGGCCGCTTCTTTGGAAGCGCTTGAGATACTTATGAATAGTACTGAACTAGTTGATCAACTTTGGCGCAATGGGGATTACTTAAAACAGGGTTTGAAAAAGCTAGGATATGATATTGGGATGAGCGAAACGCCAATCACACCTTGTATTATCGGGGATGAACAACAAACACAGACCTTTAGTCAACGCTTGCATGAGCTCGGCGTGTATGCGAAAGCGATTGTCTTCCCTACGGTGCCTAGGGGAACGGGCCGCGCGCGAAATATGCCGACAGCCGCCCATACGAAAGAAATGTTGGATCAGGCGTTGTCTGTTTATGAACAGGTTGGCAAAGAAATGAGTATCATTTAAGATATAAAAATTGCTAATCTGAATTGCAAGTGGTATTATTAGGTAGTGTGTGTACGCAAGAAGTTATATCTGTAGAATTTGAAATCGTTGAAGGAAACCTTAAATGGTATGCCGAGACGTAATTGAAATTTCATATGTCTAGGGATGATGGAAGGGCGTATTCCAAATCAGGAATAGAGCCCTTTTTTTGGGTTAAGATAACCATAATATTGAGATTCACTAAAAAGGAGATAGAAAGCATTGGCTACATTTTATGAATTTGGCATTCACCATAATTTGCTTCGCGCATTAAGTGAGATGGGTTTTGAAGAAGCGACCCCGATTCAAGCGGAAACGATCCCGATCGCATTAACAGGACAGGATCTGATTGGTCAAGCCCAAACAGGAACAGGGAAAACAGCTGCATTTGGTATACCGTTAATTGAAAAGATTGACGAAACAAACGGCCAGATCCAAGCTGTAATTTTAGCCCCGACAAGGGAATTGGCTGTGCAAGTGGCCGAAGAGATAAATCGAATTTGTCAGTATAATTCGGTTAAAGCTTTACCGATTTACGGCGGCCAAGATATTAATCGTCAAATTAGAGCGTTAAGAAACAAACCACAAATTATCGTGGCTACGCCTGGACGGTTTATGGATCATATGCGCAGAAAGACCATTCGTTTGCATGCGATCGAAACGGTTGTATTGGATGAAGCGGATGAGATGTTAAACATGGGTTTTGTCGAGGATATTCAAACGATTCTTCAGGAGATTCCAGACGAGAGACAGACGTTGTTATTTTCAGCGACGATGCCGCGGGCTATCCAGGACATTGCCCAACGTTTTATGAACAATCCTCAAATCATTAAAGTGAAAGCGAAGGAAATGACGGTTCCTAATATTACGCAACAATACATTGAGTTGCCAGAGAAGCAAAAGTTTGATGTATTGTGTCGTTTGTTGGACATTCATTCCCCAGAACTTGCAATTGTGTTCGGCAGAACGAAGCGAAGAGTTGATGAATTAGCGGAGGCGTTGCATAAACGCGGGTATGGAGCCGAAGGGATTCATGGGGACTTAAACCAAGCGAAGCGTGATACGGTTTTGCGTCGCTTTAAGGAAAGTTCAATTGAAGTGCTTGTCGCTACTGATGTCGCGGCTAGAGGATTGGACATTAGCGGTGTGACGCATGTTTATAATTTTGATGTGCCGCAAGATCCAGAAAGCTATGTGCACCGTATCGGGCGTACAGGTCGAGCGGGTAAAACAGGATTAGCGATCACACTTGTGACACCGCGAGAAATGGATCATTTACGAGTCATCGAAAGATTAACAAAGCGTAAAATGGATCGTGAAGCGGTGCCATCGTTGGCAGAAGTGATGGAGGGACAACAACGAATTGCGCTCGATAAGCTGTTGGAGACAGCAAACGAAGGCGATTTGCAGTCGTACAAGACATTATCGCAGCAGTTGCTAGAGGAAACGGACTCGGTCACGTTGCTTGCTGCGGCTTTAAAATTATTGACAAAAGAGCCAAGCACGATTCCTGTCCAACTAACAGCGGAAGCTCCTTTGCGCTCGAAAAAGCGTAACTTTGATTCAAAAGGCAAAGGCGGCGGTGGAAACAGGGGCCGTGGCGGCGGCTATAAAGGAGATCGCGGCGGTCAATATAATCGCGGACGAGATCAACAAGGCGGCGGTGGCGGTCAACGTTCAGGCGGTCGCAAGCAGTCGGCCAAGCGGACAAGAAAAGCTACGGCTGGGAGCGGGGCCAACTCTAGGTAGAGATTCTGCTAAATAATTAAAGTTTAATCAGAAGGCTGTATTCTTTGGGAAGCAGCCTTTTTCTTGTTTTCATTCACTATTAAGGGCTAGGATAGATAAATGGAAATCTGGACCCAATCACGCTAAAGTGTGATTGATAGCTTAAATCACCGGGAATAATGGAGTGAGCTACGCCTCAATAGAAATTTAGACGTTTTTGTGCTATAACTACAGATAATGGAACGGTCAGATACATAAAGCGGAATAGAAAGGTTTGATAGATGATGGAAAGTAAGACCACGTCCTCTAATTTCATTCGAAACATCGTTATTGAAGATCTGGAAGCGAAACGTCACGATCAAATTATTACTCGCTTTCCACCTGAGCCAAATGGTTATTTGCATATTGGACATGCCAAATCGATTGTGCTCAATTTTGAATTAGCGGCAGAATTCAAGGGGAAAACGAATCTGCGTTTTGACGACACGAATCCTCTAAAGGAAGATCAAGAATTTATTGATTCAATTATAGAAGATGTGAAATGGCTCGGCTATGGGTGGGACGGACTATATTATGCCTCTGATTATTTCGAGGAAATGTATAACCGAGCGATCGTACTTATTAAAAAGGGAAAAGCGTATGTGGATGATTTAACGGCCGAGGAAATTCGGGAATACCGCGGTACATTAACTGGACCTGGAAAGGAAAGCCCTTACCGTAATCGTTCAGTCGAAGAAAATCTGGATTTATTTGAACGGATGCGAAAGGGAGAGTTTAAAGACGGAGAAAAGGTGCTGCGAGCAAAGATTGATATGTCATCGCCAAACCTAAACATGCGCGATCCTGTATTGTATCGGATTGCTCACGCAAGTCATCATCAAACAGGTGATAAATGGTGCATTTATCCGATGTATGACATGGCTCACCCGCTTGAGGACGCTATCGAGGGGATTACACATTCGATCTGTACGATGGAATTTGAGGATCACCGACCGTTGTACAATTGGATTGTTGAAGAATGTGAGATGGAGTCACAGCCGCGTCAAATCGAATTTGCTCGTTTGAATCTAACGAATACGGTGATGAGCAAGCGAAAATTGAAGCAACTGGTTGATAATGAATTTGTCGACGGTTGGGACGATCCGCGTATTCCTACGATTTCTGGATTGCGTCGCCGTGGCTATACACCTGACTCCATTCGCGCCTTTTGCCGCGAAATTGGGGTGGCTCGTAATCAGAGCACAGTCGACACACAAATGTTAGAACACTTTATTCGCGAAGATTTGAAATTAAAAGCGCCGCGCACAATGACGGTCATCGATCCGCTCAAAGTTGTAATTACCAATTATCCTGAAGGCGAAGTGGAATGGTTAGACGCGGAAATTAATCCGGAGAACGAAGAGATGGGTATGCGCCAAATTCCTTTTTCTCGAGAAATTTATATCGAACGGGACGACTTTATGGAAGTTCCGCCAAAAGGGTATCGTCGCCTTTTCCCGGGGAATGAAGTGCGCCTGAAACACGCCTATTTTGTAAAATGCGAAGAAGTGATTAAGAATGAACAAGGGGAAGTTGTTGAAATTCATTGTACATACGATCCTGAAACGAAGAGCGGTTCAGGATTCACAGGGCGAAAAGTGAGGGGAACGATCCACTGGGTTGAAGCGACGCAAGCGATCCCCGCGGAATTCCGCCTGTATGAACCATTGATATTGGATGATGTGGATAGCAGTGAAGAGGAAGAAGAGGCAACTTTTTTAGATCGTGTTAATCCCGACTCATTACAAGCGATGCAAGGCTTTGTAGAACCGAACATGAAGGATTCGGAAAAGCAAGATAAATTCCAGTTTTTCCGCCACGGTTATTTCAATGTTGACCCGAAAGATACGACGGAGGACAAGCTAGTGTTTAATCGCATTGTCTCGCTCAGAAGTTCGTATAAAGTGCCGAAGAAATAAGCAGATCAAGCAGGTAAGGGGTCCTCCTTTACCTGCTTATTCTTTTTAGAGCAGAAACCACCCGATCAAACTACCGACGCTGCCAAATAAGAAGGCGTAACCGAGGTTCCACAAGGAAACGCGATAAGGGCTCACTTGCAACAAATTGCCGACGAGTGATACGGAAATGTTAAACGGTCCGGCTGTGACAGTCGATAGCCCAGAAGTCGTTAAAACAATCGCTAAACTGAGTGGGTTGATTGCGGGCATGACGATGTGCATGGCGCTGCCTAAGATACTAATCGTAACTAATGGATGAAACCCAACCATCGCCAAGGCCAAAAATATAAGTTGAATGGAGAGAAACAGTAAGATTGGCGTTTTCATCAACCATTCCACTGGTGTGTAGATATATTGGATGAAATCAGACTCTTTTAAAACCAATGTCAACAATCCAATCGACAGAAACAAAAACATAAAATTTTTGAGACCAATCGTTCGTTGTTTCCAGACGGGGAAACAATAGTTAAGGTATCGTTTGAAGCGGCCAATTACCATCGCCCAAACAAAAGAATACGGAATGATAATTAAAGAGACCGTTTGTAGAAATCCAAAATCAAAGAAGTGATTTGTAAGCATGACGATCACGATGAAGATCATTAAAAAGCAAAATAAAGCGAGTGTCTTCTTCATGGGATCGGAGAGCCCGTGTGGTGTGTCGGCGCTATCTGCCTGATTTTCCGTTTGTTTCGACCCATTTTGAATGGAGAAGGACCGATATTGCCATCCTAAACACCAGTCTGCGAAGAGTAACAATACAACCGATAATCCAAGCCAAGGAAAAAAGGTTAAATAGCTAATTCCCGTAATATCAATGCTGATTGCCACTAATATTTCCATCGGGCTAATCACTAAGCTTAACGCGTAACCACGTAAGATCGACCTCGCAATGAGCTTTTTTTTCAATCGCTGCGGCAACTCTTTTAACGTCTTTTTCAGAACAGAATCAACGAGTGGAATCGTTGCTAAGTTTAAGAACCCCCCTAATAAGAAGGTGACAAAGGAACCGCGTGAATAGAGTTGTCCAAGGTGTTGCGCGTCGGATTCTAGTAACTGACTCACATTTCGATCATAGCGTCCAATATAAATGACACTGTTGATGAAAGGTACAGCATACAATATCCCCATAATTGGAACGGTTGAAGTTACGTAATAAGGGAGTTCAACGATGGGATGCCCTGCTTGCAAAAAAAGTCCTAAGCCAACGAGGAAAAAGATGGCGCCAGACACTTGGAAAAGTCGCATCGCTCCACTAAACGAAATAGAAATACAAATTAACACAAGAACACCAATAAAATAAGTAAGGTTCTGGGAATTAAGGAATATATTTGTAAAGTAGGATACAATAAGAACAGTATAAAAAATTAAATGGACCAAAGATAAACCTCATTTCCATGTAATGAACAAAACTACATACATATTGATATTATCAAAATTCACCATATTTATACAGGAAGAAGGCGATGAACAGCTATGCAACAAATTGGCGTCATTGGACTGGCTGTGATGGGTAAAAATTTAGCGTTAAATATTGAAAGCCGCGGGTACCGTGTATCTGTGTATAATCGTTCGCGGGAACGAACCGAGGAGTTTGTTCAAGAGGCTGTTGGAAAGCAAATTGTAGCGGCCTATACGTTGGAGGAATTTGTTCAATCCTTAGAAACTCCGCGCAAAGTGCTGATCATGGTTAAAGCTGGCGAACCGACAGATGCGACGATCGAACAACTGAAGCCGCTGCTTGATCCTGGCGATATTATTATTGATGGCGGTAACGCTTATTTTCCGGATACGTTACGGAGGAGCGCGCAGTTGGAAGCGGAAGGATTTCGGTTTATCGGAATGGGCGTCTCTGGCGGAGAAGAGGGGGCGTTGAAAGGTCCATCGTTAATGCCAGGCGGTCCCAAGGATGCTTATCAATTAGTGGAACCGATTTTAACGGCCATTGCGGCAAAAGTGGATGGGGATTCATGCTGTACGTATATAGGTCCAGGCGGAGCGGGTCATTATGTGAAGATGGTCCATAATGGGATTGAATATGGCGACATGCAATTGATCTCTGAGGCCTACCACATTCTGAAAGGAACGCTTGGTTTAGAAGCCAATGAACTTCATGAGATTTTCTCCAATTGGAACCAAGGAGAGCTCGATAGTTACTTGATCGAGATTACGGCTGACATATTTACCAAAATGGACCCGGACACGAACAAGCCATTGGTCGATCTGATCCTCGATTCGGCTGGGCAAAAAGGGACAGGCAAGTGGACGAGTCAAAGCGCCTTAGAACTGGGCGTGCCGTTATCAATTATTACGGAATCTGTTTTTGCCCGCTTTTTGTCGTCGATGAAGGAAGAACGGGTCGCCGCTAGCGAGATTTTGAAAGGTCCCCAGCCGACGCCATTTACAGGTGATCGCGCTGAATTTATTGAAGCGGTACGCAAAGCGTTGTATGCGAGTAAAATCTGTTCCTATGCGCAAGGTTTTGCCCAGATGAAAGCTGCATCTGAAGCGTATGATTGGAATCTGCGATACGGTGAGATTGCGATGATTTTTAGGGGCGGTTGTATCATTAGAGCTCAATTTTTGCAAAATATTAAACAGGCGTATGATCACAACGCTAACTTAACAAATTTGTTGCTGGACTCCTATTTTCAACAGATTGTTACCGATTATCAGGCGGCTTGGCGTCAAGTCGTGTCTGTCGCCGTTGCCCAAGGGATTCCTGTCCCAGGCTTTTCAAGCGCATTGTCCTATTTTGATGGTTATCGAAGCGCCCAGTTGCCAGCCAACCTTATTCAAGCGCAGCGTGATTATTTCGGGGCGCACACGTATCAACGGATCGATCGAGAAGGTGTATTCCATTTTAAATGGTTTGAATAAGGAACATCAAAAAAAGGGTCAACTCTTGGAGTTTGGCCCTTTTTTTGTTTCATTTATTTTTGTTCTCTTTGCATAGCGGCGATTTTCCCGAATGGCCCGGTTAAAGCGGCAGAGAGTTCCTCAAAAAGGGGATGTAGTTGCTGATAGGTTTGGTGACGGTTTTGATTTGGAAGATACCGTTGTTTTTCTCCAAGCCTATCGCGGAAAGCATCAATCCGTTCAATTTTACCCATTGCCAGCAAAACGAGAATCGCCGCTCCCCAACTTGAACTTTGATGACTTTCTGGAACATTGACTTCAATTCCGAACACATCGGCTAAAATTTGACACCAAAGCGGTGATTGCGCAAACCCGCCCGAAGCGCGCAACGTATGGAAATCCCCTGTTAACTCTTGTAATGCTTGCCCGATTCGGTATAAACAAAAAATAACGCCTTCCATAATTGCCCGTGTAAAATGAGCGCGTTGATGATGTAACATCACCCCGAAAAAGGTTCCGCGCGCATCCGCGTTCCAAATGGGCGCCCGTTCGCCCGTTAAATAGGGTAAGCAGAGTAGTCCATCACTGCCAGGGGGAACGCTGGCGGCTTCTCTAGTTAATTGCTCAAGGGAGACACCCGTCGCTAACTGATCACGAAACCACTGCAACACGAGCCCTCCGTTATTTGTTGGTCCGCCAATTACCCAATGTTTATCTGTGAGCGCGTAGCAAAACGAGCGCATTTTCGGATCGATCAACGGTTGCCCAACGACAGCGCGGATCGCTCCGCTTGTACCAATTGTAATGGCTAGTTCGTCGGGTTCAATCGCGCCGATTCCTAGATTGGCTAAGCAACCATCGCTGGCGCCAATGATAAAAGGTGTATCGGGATGGAGTCCGAGCTGGCGAGCCCAATGTGGATTGAGTCCTCGTAACGGGTATGTTGTTGGAACAGCGATGGGCAATTGTTCTTTACGGATCCCAAGCCAATCCAAGATTTTGGCGTCCCAGTCTAAAGACTTAAGGTTAAACAAACCGCTTGCAGAAGCGATTGAATAGTCGGTCACATACCGACCAAACCATTGAAACAGCATATAATCTTTAAACGATACAAATTTTGCGGTCCGCTTGAATAAGGCGGGTTGGTTTTGCTTGTACCACAATAACTTACTTACAGGAGCCATCGGGTGAATAGGCGTTCCAGTTCGTTCGTATAAATGAAGCCCAAACTGCTGGCGAATCAGCGTTGCTTGTTCAGCGCTTCGATTATCCGCCCAGGTGATGACCTCTGTTAACGGTCGGTGTTGTTCGTCAATCAAAAGCAAGGAATGCATCGCCGCGCTGATCCCAACCCCAATGAAGTTGGATTGCTTGGATTCACGAACGACCTGCTGAATAGCGTGGACCGCGGCATTGAGCAGCATTCGCGGATTTTGTTCCGCATAGTCGGGTCGCGGAATCGTTAGCGTATATTGTTGTTGATGTTGGGCGATGACGTTCCCCTCCGTGTCAAAAACAACCGCTTTCGTGTTTGTTGTGCCGATATCTAGTCCGATTACATACATACGTTTCCCCCCCCCTTTTCTATTGTTTTCAATTATCTTTAGACTTTGCAATTTGGCGTTATTTACCCCCGCTTATCTTAGTAAGGCGCATTTAAATTTATCAAAATGGACTTTCCTTGAATAGTTATTATTACCATTTGGCATTCTAAGAAAAAAGCTTGGGAGGTCAAATGGATATGCGTAAATGGATGACAGGAATTTTAGCGGCATCGCTGCTTTCATTATCTCTTACCGCTTGTGGCGGAGGACAGCAAGGCGGTGACCAGCAGAAGCAGGAGGGGGCAAACCCGCCAGCGGCTGGAAATGTAAGAACAATTCGAGCGGGTATCGGCTTGAATGATCAACACCCGCAATTTAAAGGGTTGGAAAAGTTTAAGGAAATTGTGGAGCGTGACACAAACGGCTCGATCGTCGTTGAGAATTATCATAGCGGCCAACTGGGTGATGACCGCGCAATGATGGAAGCGTTGCAATTAGGGACGCAAGAGATGACGTGTCCGTCGACCGCTCCCATCGCTAACTTTGTGCCAGGATTCTCCGTATTTGATATTCCATTCTTATTTCCGAATGAAGAAGTAGCGGATCAGGTGCTACTGAAGGATCCCGTTGGACAAGAATTGTTGGACATGCTGCCTGAGCAAGGCATGGTGGGATTGGCTTATTGGGAAAATGGATTCCGCGACTTGACGAACAATAAGCATGAAGTAAAGACAGTAGCAGATTTTAAAGATTTAAAGATCCGCACGATGGAAAACAAATTGCACTTAGCCGCATTTCGCGCGTTAGGCGCGAATCCAACGCCAATGGCATTTAGTGAGTTGTTCACGGCGATGCAACAAGGTACTGTCAATGGACAAGAAAACCCAATCGCGACGATTTATCTACAAAAATATAACGAGGTGCAAAAATATTTATCCTTAACCCACCACGTTTACAGTCCGTTTGTTTTGCTATTAAGCAAGAAGTTTTGGGATGAATCGACACCTGAAGAGCAAGAGATTATGAAGAAGGCAGCCCAAGAAGCGGGTGATTACGAGCGTAAACTTGTTCGTGAAGCCAATGGGGAATATGTTGACGATCTGAAAGCGGCAGGGATGACGGTGACCGAAATCACGGAAGCAGATCGCGCAGAAATGAAAAAGGTTACAGATGCTGTGTTGCCCCAATTCGTTGACACAATTGGAAAAGATATTGTCGACAAAGTAACGACAGCTGTAGAAAATGCAAGTAAATAAGCTAGGTAACAACTGAGATGAAAGGGGGAAACAGATGAGGGAGGTATAATCTCGCGCTGTTTCCCACTTTTTCGTACACCGTTTCCTCATCTGAAAGGAGGATCAACCATGTCTTTGTTACGCGCGATCGACCGTTATTTTGAAGAATCAATTTGTATTGTGTTGTTTTCGGCGATGGTCATCTTAACTTTTAGCCAAGTTTTATCCCGATCCGTGTTTCATCTATCGCTTGGCTGGACGGAAGAAGTCTCCAGATTTATGTTCGTATGGTTGGTTTATATTTCCGCGGCAATGGCAGCTAAACATCGTCGTCATATTCGCGTTGAGTTGATTGATCAGTTTCTATCGCGACACTTGGCTAGGTGGGCGGGATTGTTTGCTGACTTGTTATGGATTGGCTATGCGCTGGTCGTCAGCTATCAAGGGTATCTCGCCGCCGTAAAAATTTGGGGACTTGGTCAGCTTTCGCCTGCCACGCAGCAACCGATGGGATTTGTTTACGCCATCGTCCCGTTAGGCTTCTTATTGATCGCCCTGCGAGTGGCTCAAGGAATTGCCGCCCGTTTTCGCGGTGAATATGAATTGTCAGAGGAAGAAAAATTACGTAGAGCGATTGAGGAGGGGTAACGATGTCGGCGCCAGCTATATTAGCTTTAACTTTAACGGCCAGTCTGCTCATCGGTGTGCCGATTGCCTTCTCCATTGGGATTGCGACATTGGTCACCTTATATTTTGGCGGTATTCCGATCGCCTTTCTTGCCCAGCAGTCGTTTACAGCGCTTGACTCTTTTCCGTTGATGGCGGTTCCTTACTTTATTTTAGCGGGAGCGTTAATGGAAACGGGGGGACTGTCGAGTCGGATTATTAATGTCGCCCAGGAAGCTATGGGAAATATTACCGGCGGTTTCGGGATTGTAACTATTTTGGCATGCGCCTTGTTCGCTGCGATTTCGGGATCTAGTCCGGCGACGGTCGCGGCAATTGGCTCGATAATGATTCCCGCGATGGTTGAGCGTGGTTATCATAAAGATTTTGCGGCCGCAGTAGCGGGTTCAGGCGGTGGACTGGGCATTGTCATTCCCCCTTCGATTCCGATGATTATATACGGGATCGTAGCGGGCGTGTCGATCGGGGATATGTTTTTGGCCGGGTTTTTCCCTGGGTTTATTTTGTCGGTCCTCATGATCGTCTGGATTTATATCACAGCTAAAAAGCGTGGCTACACGGGAACAGGCGAACCCTTTCAGTTGGGCCGATTTTTTAAATCGCTTTGGGATGCGAAGTGGGCTTTGCTTGCTCCCGTTATTATTTTAGGCGGAATATACAGTGGCTACTTCACACCAACCGAATCAGCGGTGATCGCTGTTGTCTATGGTCTGATCATCGGCCTGTTTGTTTACCGAGAACTGAAGTGGAGTCAGATTCCGCAGGCGTTAATTTCTTCTGCTCTTGTAACAGGTTCGGTTATGGTCATCTTGGGTACTGCGACAGCCTTTGGAAAGCTGGTCACGATGTATCAGATCCCAACTTTGTTGGCGAATGCGATGTTGAACATTTCAGAAAATCGGTTCATTTTGCTGACATTGATCGTGATTTTAATTTTATTTGTCGGAACTTTCATGGAAACACTATCGATTATTATCATCTTCGCCCCCTTATTTTTGCCGATTTTGATAAGGCTTGGGGTTGATCCGATTCATTTCGGGATTTTACTCGTCGTTGGGGCGGAAATTGGGATGATGACACCGCCGCTTGGCGTAAATCTATTTGTCGCTTCAGGAATTTCAGGCTTACCGATGGAACGGGTCGCTAAAGCTATTTTTCCCTTTGTGATTGTGTTGACGGGCGGCCTGTTGTTGATGACCTATGTCCCATGGATTTCGACGGTTGTGCCTGACACGGTGAAAGTTATTAAAGCCTACTTTGCGGCAAAAGGAGGAGCTTGATCGGTGAATCAACTCGACGTCGTTACATTCGGAGAAACGATGGTTCTATTAAATCCAGAAGAGATGTTGCCGTTGGAGTATGTTCATCGTTTTCAAAAGCAAATTGGCGGAGCGGAGTCAAATGTTGCGATCGGACTCTGTCGACTGGGCCATTCGGTCGGTTGGTTTAGTCGACTTGGAGATGATCCATTTGGACGGTTCGTGTTGAGATTTATACGCGGCGAAGGGGTCGATACATCGCGATGCTCATTTACGGATCAAGCGCCGCACTCCCTTTTATTTAAAGAGAAACTCTCCCCGACAAATATCAACGTGTACTATTACCGAAAGCAAGGCGCGACCAGTTTATTAACTCCAGACGATTTGGATGAGGAATACATTGCGGGGGCCAAGCTTTTGCATTTGACGGGAATAACGCCAGCCCTGAGCGCAAGCTGTCGAGAGACGGTGTTTGCCGCAATTGAAATGGCTAAGTGTCATGGAGTGAAAATTGTGTTCGATCCGAATTTACGCTTGAAATTATGGTCAGAACAGGAAGCAAAAACGACGTTGTTGGCAATTGCGGAACAGGCAGATTATATTTTGCCTGGATTGGACGAAGGTCAGTTTCTAACAGGGGAGCAAATGCCTGAAAAGGTGGCTGCGGCGCTGCGACAAAAGGATCCAATGAAGACAGTGATTATTAAGCTTGGCAGTAAAGGATCGTTTTACCAAGATCAAACGGGCAGCAACTACGTAAGCGGATTTCCCGCTCCGCAAGTGGTTGATCCGATTGGAGCTGGCGATGGCTTTGCCGCTGGTGTGATCAGTGGGATCTTACGCGGTGAATCATGGGAGCAAGCTTTGCGCAGAGGAAACGCGGTTGGAGCAATCGTCGTTGGAGCAAATGGCGACGTGGAAGGATTGCCAACGGAATCCGTCGTGGAACAGATGTTACGAGGAGAACATGCCACCCAAGATGTCAAACGATAGAAGGGGGATGAAAGGCAATGGACAAGTTAGCGAACTTGCAGAGATTAATCGATTCGGGATTCGTTGCCGTGGTTCGTCGGCCTGGCGCCGATCAAATTGACGCCATAGCGGAAGCGTTAGTTGCGGGCGGTGTCGGGGCCTTGGAAATCACTGTCGACACACCGAATGTGTGGGCCATGATTGCCCGCATTAAACATCAGTTTGGGCAGCGGGTGTTGGTTGGAGCGGGCACGGTGTTAGACGCGCCTACGGCTAAAACGGCGATTGAAATGGGAGCCGATTTTATATTTGCGCCGGTTTGGGATGAGGAAACGATTCAGCTTACAAATCGTTACGGAAAGATTTCAATTCCTGGGGTAATGACGCCGACGGAAATTGTAAAAGCTTATCAGGCAGGGGCTGATTTGTTGAAGATTTTCCCCGGCCGTTCGCTAGGTGTTGATTATATTAAAGAATTGCGCGGTCCTTTAGGACATATTCCAATGATGCCAACGGGGGGAATCACTCTCGAAAATGTCGCGAAGTTCATTCAAAATGGAGCTGTTGCTGTCGGCGTCGGTGGGGCGTTACTCGATCAGCAGTTGATCGAGGCGGGTCGTTATGATGAATTAGAGGCATTGGCCCGTCAGTTTTCCACGGCGATCCAAGCGGCGAGAAGGGAGGAGCAAAGATGAAAATAACAAAGTTTGAAACGTTCATTGTTCCGCCTCGCTGGCTATTTTTAAAAATTGAAACGGATGAAGGGATTGTTGGCTGGGGTGAGCCCATTATTGAGGGACGAGCCGCTACCGTTGAAGCGGCAGTCCATGAATTAAGCGACTACCTGATTGGGAAGGATCCGTTGCGGATTGAAGATCATTGGCAAACGTTGTACCGTAGCGGTTTTTACCGCGGGGGCCCAATTTTAATGAGCGCGATTGCGGGCATCGATCAAGCCCTGTGGGATATTAAAGGTAAGTTCCATAACGCTCCGATCTATCAATTGTTAGGCGGAGCTTGCCGTGATTCGATTCGTGTTTACTCGTGGATTGGCGGAGATCGCCCGAACGATGTGGGGACGGCAGCTAAAGAGGCTCAGCAAGCTGGTTTTTCAGCGGTAAAAATGAATGCGAGCGAGGAGCTGCAATACGTTGATTCATACGCAAAAGTGGACCAGGTTGTGGAACGAATCAGCGCGGTTCGCGAAGCAGTTGGGGCGGATTTTGGGATCGGAATCGATTTTCACGGACGGGTCCATAAACCGATGGCAAAAATCCTTGCAAAAGAGTTAGAGCCGTTTCGTCCAATGTTCATCGAGGAACCCGTGTTAGCGGAAAATAATGAAGCGTTGCGCGAGATTGCTCAGCATACGCATATTCCAATCGCGACGGGGGAGCGAATGTTTTCGCGTTGGGAATTCAAACCGCTGTTGCAGGATGGCTATGTTGATATTATTCAACCTGATTTATCGCATGCGGGCGGAATTACGGAATGCAAAAAGATTGCAGCCATGGCGGAAGCGTATGATGTTGCTGTCGCGTTTCATTGTCCACTCGGGCCTATTGCCCTCGCTGCTTGTTTGCAAGTCGACGCAACCGCGCATAACGCGTTTATTCAAGAGCAAAGTTTGGGGATCCACTATAACGAGGGCAGCGATCTGCTGGATTATGTCGTTGATCGGTCTGTTTTCGATTATGAACAAGGCTTTGTTCGCATCCCACAAGGACCCGGCTTGGGAGTCGAGATCGATGAGGAACATGTTCGGAAAATGGCGAAGCAAGGTCACAAATGGAAAAACCCCGTTTGGAGACACGCGGATGGATCGGTTGCTGAATGGTAAAAAGGGAGGTATTGGTGGATTGATGGGATCATGGAAAGTCGTTGTAACCGATTTTGATTATGCTGATGTACACCCGGAGGAAGAGGTACTTGACCGTCTAGGGATTACCTTGATAAAAGCGCAATGTCGCTCGGAAGCGGACGTGATTGAAATATGCAAAGACGCCGATGGGGTTCTGACGCAATACGCCCCGTTTACGCGGGAAGTGATCGAGCAGTTAGATAAGTGTAAAGTGATTTCTCGCTATGGAATCGGCGTCGATACCGTTGATTTGGCGGCCGCAACGGAAAAAGGGATTATCGTTAGTAATGTAACTGATTACTGTATCGATGAAGTATCCGATCATGCGATGGCTTTTTTATTGGCATGCGCTCGTAAAACTGTTGTGTATAATCAAGCAGTCAAACAAGGCGTTTGGGATTATAAAGTCGGGATGCCGATGTTTCGCTTGCGCGGTAGGGCGCTCGGGTTAGTAGGACTTGGTAGAATTCCACAACAAGTCGCTAGAAAAGCGCAAGCTTTTGGCATGAGGGTGATCGCTTATGATCCGTATTTGCCAGAGCATGTCGCGCGCGATTTGAATGTGGAGCTGGTCGATCTGAACACGCTTTGCGAGCAGGCCGATTTTATTTCCATCCATACACCGCTGACGGAAGCGACGCGAGGCTTCATTGGACCTGAACAATTCCGACGAATGAAACCGGAGGCGGTGATCATCAATACCGCTCGTGGACCGATCATTAATGAGCAAGCAATGATCAACGCTTTAGAAAGCGGAGCGATCGCTGGGGCGGGGTTGGACGTATTGGAGCAAGAACCAATTCCCGCGGATCATCCGTTTATGAAGATGGACCAGGTGATCTTGAACCCGCACGCTGCCTGGCATTCCAATGAAGCGCAGGAAGAATTAAAGCGCAAAGTAGCGGAAAACGTCGTGGACGTTTTGTCAGGTTACTGGCCGCGTTATCTCGTCAATCGAGAGGTACGAGAGAAAGTGAAATTGAAGGAGAAAAGCCCAACATCGGAGTAGATACGATGTTGGGCTTTTTGGATTTGTGGTGGCCGCGATGGGCGGTCAGAATCGCGCTTTGATCCGGAGTCTCATGACGCGCGCTCACGTTTATTTGAAAGCATCGGGTTCTGATCGACACCATCACGACGCGCTACCGCTACTTTTTCAAGGAATCGCGTCTTGATCAAGCAACCATTTTTGCTAGGTCAAAAAAATTCAGCTCCAGGTCACAAAAAGTAGCGTTAGCTCACAAAAATCGCGCGGCTGGTCACGAAATTTTTCCTCTTGCTCACATCGAGGGAATCAATACAAATAGGGGCTGCTTAAATTTCGACCTCAACGCTGTCAATACGAATCCTTTCAACCTTAGAAATATCAATCGGCTCGGGTGAAGTGAATTTTACGATTACTTGATCCTTTTCAGTAAAGCTGATCATTGAGTCAAAGGCTAAAAGACTGCCATCGGTCATTTTTGCTTCCACTGTTATTGTGTCATCTTTATCAAATTTACCATTTCCATATAAACTAACACCAAGCGGCGAAACGGTGATTTGATGCGCGGTCCAGGTTCTAAATTCCCGTTGAAAGTCTTTGGACCACTCATTTCCAACGGATTTGATCTTAAATGTGGTGTTCCAGTTTCCTCTACTGTTGTTACCATTAAAATAGAAGTTGCCCATAAGCGAAAACTGATTTAGATCGAGATGCTCGATATTAAAAACATATTCGTTATACTCATTTCCGTAACCGGTTTTTCCAACTGGATCAAGTCCAAAACTAACACTTGATGAGTAGATTTTATTACCCAAGTCATCGGTAAGATAAAAATGACCGTGACTATCAATATCATTTCCCGTCCATTTTACTTGAATATGAAGACGATTATCGATGATTCCGAGATTAGATATGCGCATAAAGTCTATTTCTGGAAGAGTCCACTTAATCTCACCAGGTTTCAAAACTTGGACAGTTCCCTGTCTCTTTAATTCATTATACAATTCGCCACCTCCGCCAGGAATATTGTCCATGTCTAGAGGAATCGTTTCAACGTTTTTCGCTTCTACCTCTGTCCAATTGGCATCGACCCGAATATCTTCAAATTTTTGTTTGTGACTTAGAAAAGTTTGCGCTTGAAAGCGCGCTTTTTTATTGTTGAGATCTTTTCCTCCGTTAGCTTGAATCCGTAATGTAGCCGTTTTCGTTGTTTCATCATAATCAACTATTTGGCTATTGAACATGGATGCCCCGATTAATGAGTAATCATAGAGATCAAGTGTTTCATCGATTCGGTCTCCGACAAGATCCTGCATCGTCACGTAAATAACAGCCATTTCATTATCATTCATTGCAGCAATGACATCCATTTTAATACCATCATCCTCACTGCTCGCTTCGATAGGGTGAAGATAGAGCGCTATTTGTGGACTAACAAAGGATAATAAATGATTAAAAGCGGGTATGGTTGCGGCCCCAACGCCAATTGTAAGCGCGAGAAATAAAGAGGCTGCCAATGGAAATGTTACCATTTTCTTAAATCTCATTCTTGGTTGCTCCTTATTAGCCAACTTCACGCCAAGGCGCACTTTACTGTGTAATTCTTTCGGGATCTTTATTTTCTCTAGCTCCTGTTTTAGTTTATTCATGTGAGTTAACCTCCTTCAAGTCCTTTCGCAATTTTGCTAAGGCTCGGTATAGAATTGATTTTGCAGTCCCAAGCGGTATGTCCAATGCTTCGGCTATTTCCTTGAATGTGTGATCGTGATAAAACCTTAGTAGTACCACGCTTTTTTCATCCTCGCGCAACGTGTCAATTAGTTCTTGCAAGGTAAGGGAAAGTGGAATGTCTTCATCCTCTGAACTGATCATTTGTTCAATTTCAGGTTTAAGATGGACCACTTTTTGGTTTCTTCGAACAGTATTAATTGCGCAATTTATTGTAATACGGATAAGCCACGTTTTTAGATACTCTGGATTTTTCAACGATCGGATCTTTTTAAAAGACTGATAAGCGACATCCTGCGCAATATCTAAGGCATCATCTTCATTTTTTACATAGATAAAAGCTGTTCGGTAAACTTCAATCTCATACATTTGAAAAAGCTTTAGAAAGGCTTTGGCGTCCCCCTTTTGGGATTTTTCCACTAAACGAATCATTGTATTTCACCCCTCTCTTTGCGCGATTCACATCTATTAGACAAACGAATGCATCATTTGGCTTAAGATAGATTTTAAAAATAGCTCTAAGTGTATACTTTTATCACTGCTCATCCGTTGTATAAGTGTAGGGAGGAAGAACGATGAAAAAAGAAGATGCGCTTGCCTCCTACTTGCTCAACTTAGGAGAGGAAGTGTTACGGTTATTGCAAATGAGAGGATCCAGAAAAGAAGATGCGGAGGATATCATTCAAAATACGTTTTACAAAGTGTATACATTGTTGGATGAGTTGACGGAGGTGAACATCCGACCTTGGTTTTTTAGAGTGGCGCTGAACGAGCATATCGATTTCATGAGAAAAAAGGAGCAGCAGAACATTTACATTACGGATGAAATGTTCGCGATGTTGCAACATACGGATCGCGCGTTTGACGCTTTTTTAAATAAGGACGAGATTGTCTATCTTTTAAAGGATATCAAACAAGAGCACAAAGAAATTTTCTTTTTGAAGTATTATTACGATCTTTCGTATGAAGAGATTGCCACGATGCTGGATATAAAAGTAAACAATGTGAAACAAAGATTGTACCGGGCGCGGCAATCCATTCGATCAACCATAGGAGGGAGAACATAGATGGAAACATCATCGTTGAAAAGCGCGTTAAAGAAAGCCAAGCGAAAACAATTACTAAAAACGATCATTATCTCGACATTGGTTGTACTAATTTCAATCCCAGTTCTTTATAAAACGGGGAATCATTTTGCGGCAAAAGGTTCCGCGAAACTTCATAATAAACTTTTTTTGTATCATCAAATTGCCCAGCCGAACGTTAACATTGATTCTCAAGTGACCAGTAGTTCCTCCACGTTTGGCGGCAACATCACAACGAATCGATCTAAAAATATTAATGGCTACATCGTCCCGTGGAGTACGTTGACAAGTCCATACGATTGGATTCGAAGTAGTATTGATTTTAACGAAATAATTCCAAGTTTATATTGGTCGGATACACAATATTATGAGTACGATAAACAAACAAAGAATAAATCAGCGACCTTTTATCATCCTGAAAACGAAAAATATTCTTCGATTCCAAATGAATTAGCGGGGGTTACCCAACTCGACAATCATGTCGCAGAGGTGGCGATTTCCTTCGATCAGCCGTACACGTTTCAAGAAATTCAGGCGCAAATTCCCAACAACTTAAACACCGTTTGGCTGTATTTAACATCGGAAATGAGAGATGAAAAAATGGGACCTGTGGGTATGCCTGTTTATGGATTTAATCCGGGAGATGAGCCGGACGAGGCGTATGGAAGTTTTGTGAAGGCGTTGCAGCAATATGATCCGAAGGGTCATATTGAAGGGATTCAACAATTTTTAGAAATGAACAAAGACAAATCATTCGATGAGGTAAAAGTGTTAGGGATGATGCTGACGGGTCAAACGCAAAATTTCAAAGCGTTAGAAAATCAGGATTTCATCCGCGCCGCCTCTGTCGGAGCTACCGCCCCGATTGTTCCGTATATCGAGCCAGAGAAATAAAACAAACAAGGGTTGCCCGCCGAGGACAACCCTTGTTCTTGTTCCTATATTAAGCTTCTGTTTTTTCCGGCCGATTCAAAAGGGTAAGGATAAAGAAGAAGACGTAGCTGAGCAGCAAGATCACCCCGCCGCCGATGTAGACGATTAATTCTACCGCTTTCGGTATTTCAAACGGTTTGACCATAAATAGCCACATGCCAATCGTAAGGCCGCTCGAACCGATGATCGCGCTCCAAAAATGAAGTTTGATAAGCATCGTTTCGGTCGTTTGGAAAACTTTATAATAGACAGCCCAGGCGAACAAGCTTAACCAACCGACAACGAGAATATGAGCGTGGACAGGTCGGAACGCATAGGAACCTGAGCCCGCCATATGAGCGCCTAAAATGGCCCCGATCAACCCGAACAGCGCCGAAAATCGTAGTAAAGTTTGACTGTAATGATTCATCAAATATGTCCTCCGTTTACATTATTAATATAAACAATGTTTCTACTATCAATATACTGTATATATGTGAACGGAAGATGAATTCAATGTTTTTAAATGTGCTGCAAATCTTCTTTTGGCTCAATTGGTAACTCAACGATAAAGGTTGTTCCCTCTTTTTCCTTACTGGTTACCTGAATCTGCCCATTATGTAGCTGAACGATCGTGGCGACGATGGATAGCCCTAATCCAGTCCCTTCCATTGTTCGTGTCCGAGAACTGTCTGCGCGATAAAAGCGTTCAAAGATGCGTTCCAATTCCGTTTGCGAGAGTCCAATTCCCGTATCTTCAACTTTAATCGAAACCGTTGTTGCTGTTTTGTGAATGGAAACGTCCATGCTGCCATCCGCCTGATTATATTTGATCGCATTTGTTAGTAGGTTGTCCCAAACCGTATTGAGTAACGATGGATCCCCATAGATTTCGGTGTCGGGTAACGAGTAGCTAAGCATGATCCCTTTTTCGCTAATCAGCCATTGATAGCTACGAATCAACTCTTTCCATTGGTCACTCACATTAAAATGCGTTTTTCTAAGAATATCTTCATTCCGATCCAAAGAAGCGAGCAACAACAGTTGTTTCGTTAATGTAGATAGACGTTGAATTTCAGCGTTTGTAATCGCCACGTACTGACTTCTTTCTTTTCCGACCACCGTTTCTTTCTCTAAAAGGTTTACATACCCTTTTATATTGGATAGCGGAGATTGAATATCATGAGAGATGTTTGAGATGAATTCCTTTCGCATGTCTTCTATTTGTTCCAGTTTGTTGGCCATTCTCAAAAAGCTTTGGGCTAGCTCGCCCAATTCATCTTGTCTCGCGATATCAAGTTCAACTTGGAAGTCGCCGCGGGATAAATGGGTCGTCGCTTTGGTAAGTTTGGCGATGGGATTGACAAGAAATTTGGCGCTGATGACAACCATCAGGATGCTTAGCGTGGTTGAGAAGATGATCAGTAAGCCAAACAAGCTGCGCATTTCACGAAATAGAAATTCGATACTCGGTCTTAAAAAGAGGGCGTACTGCTGGCCATGGAACGTTAAGGGGACACCGATTGTATTGCGCAATTCATTCGCAAAAAAGCCGGTAACGAATGTCTCCTGCGGAAAATGGAGAATGCCGTGATAAATGTCTCCGTTCAATACGCGCTTTTCAATCGAGACAGGCAACGACTTGTCGCGAAAGGGCCCACCGAAAAAAAGGGAATCTCCCGATTCCTGGACCAAGTGAAGCTGGTAGCCAACAGCAGCTAGGCTATGTAGGTAGGCTTCAAGGTCAAGATCGGGATTCTGTTCAATAAACGAAACAACCTGTAACGCCAGCTCGGTGTTTTTTTGGTCGTTTTCAGGCTTCAGTTGGTGTTGGTAATAGGCGTTCGCCAGCATAAAAGAGAGCAGCCCGCTGGCAATCATGATCCCAAAGGTGACGATCATAAACTTACCGTAAAGCGATCTCATCCGCGTTTTTCCTCTAACGCATAGCCGACCCCACGCACCGTTTTCAATTCGAAATCATCGGTTAATTTGGAAAAGCGTTCTCGTAATCGTTTAACGTGGACATCAACGGTCCGCTCATTTCCTTCGTAATCGAGTCCCCAGATCTGTTCGATAAGTTGTTCTCTTGAAAATACTTGCATCGGATGGGTCGCTAAAAAATACAATAATTCAAACTCCTTTAAAGGAAGTAAAAAAGTGCGGTCATCAATTTGAACTTCATAGCTTCGCTTATTAATTGTTGTCGTTCCAAGGCGGGCGATCGTATCATCTGTTTGTTTTTGATAGCGGCGTAATAACGCTTCAAGACGAAAGATGAGTTCGCGCGGTTCAAATGGTTTTACTAAATAATCATCGGTGCCGGATAGAAACCCGCGTTCTTTGTCCTCTATTTGATCTTTGGCGGTTAGCAAAATGATTGGGATGTCGTATTGTTGACGGATCTTTTTTGTTAAAGCGTACCCATCAAGGTAGGGCATCATCACATCGACGACCGCTGCGTCACATGATTCCTTTTCAAGCAGGGCTAAAGCGTCCATCCCATTTTTAGCTTGGAGGACGGCGTAACCGGCCTCCGTTAAATGGATGTTAAGTAGATTTAAAATATGGATATCGTCATCGATCGTTAAAATCTTGATCATACCATTTCTCCCTCATAGATTTAAGCATTTATGCTTGTGTCGCTTGGGGGCGCGGTTTTTCGTTTGGTAAATAAGCTTCGCGTCCATTCGCTGAATCGATCTGAATAGACATACATCACAGGGATGAGGACTAACGTGATTAATGTTGAAAATGTGAGCCCAAATACAATCACAATTCCGAGCGATTGTTGCATTTCAGCGCCTTCTCCAATCCCCAAAGCGAGCGGCAACATGCCCAATACGGTCGTAAAGGTGGTCATAAAAATAGGGCGCAATCGACGCGCGCTTCCCGTGACGAGAGCTTCGTCCCGCGGCATACCGCGCTCTCTAAGTTTGTTAATGTAGTCAATCATAATGATCGCGTTGTTAACCGCGATCCCGACAAGCATAATTAAACCGATCAAAGCCGGGGCATTCAGTGATTGACGCGTAATAAACAACCCAGCAACCATTCCGATGATTGTGGCGGGCATACTGAACATAATAATAAACGGATAGAGAAACGAGTTAAATTGAACAGCCATGACCGCATATACCAAAACAATCGATAAAGCGAGGGCGAATACTAACTCGCCGATGGCCATGCCATGCTCTAAACTTCCCCCTTCTAAGGAAATCGTATACCCTTCTGGGGTGTGGATCAAGTCTAACGTTTGTTCGATTTCTCGTGTTACGGAACGCAAATCTCTGCCGACAATACTCCCTGTAAGTTCAACGCCTCTTTCCATATTTTCACGTGTGATCGTGTTCGCGCCATCGACCATCTTTATTTCCGCAAGAACAGCTAAAGGAACCGTTGCTCCGTTTGGTGTCATCATCGGTAATTGTCGCAAAGACTCGTAATCGGATCGATAGGACTCAGGGATCGTCACAGAAACATCAATCTCTTGATTATTCAATCTCAACGTTGTTGCTGTTTGTCCGCGAATCCCTGCCCGAGCGTTCTGCATAATATCGGCGATCGGCATTTGATAACGAGCGGCTGCCTCCCGATCAATCTGAATTCGCAATTCAGGTCTCGTATCGCCCATTGAGTTTTCTAAATTCGTAATCCCAGGAATCGTTTCGAGGATTGTTTCCATCTCTTTCGAAATCTCGTGTAACGTATCTGTGTCTGGACCCGCTATTTTCAAAGCGACATCCGGTGTGCCGGTCGTGCTGTCTTGCGCGATGGTGTTTAACTTTAAATCGGGAAATTGAGTTGCGAACTGATTGACCTGCGCAATGAGTTCATCTGTCGACACATTCCTTTTGGTAGTCGTACTGAGCTGGACGAATAAGTTTCCTGTGTTCGTTCGGTCGCCATCTCGATCGCTTTTACTTCCAACCGTTGACGCCACGAGTTCAACGGCGTCCTTTTCTAGTAAAAATTGTTCAAGGGACGATAGAACCTGGTACGTTTCCTCCAGATGGGTTCCTTCAGGCAATGTTGCGATGATTTGCAGTTCTCCTTGATCCAATCCCGGCAGCAAATCCATCTCTAATAATGGGATCAGAGTCAGACTGATGATCAGGAGACCAGCCGTTAAGGATAACGTTGTCTTTTTTCGACGAAGCGACCAGCGCAACAGACGTTGATACGTTTTTTCCGCAACGTTTCCGATTTTCGCTGTAAGTTCAAGTCGTTTACTTTCTTTTGAACGAGTCTCCTCTATCTTTAACAAGCGCCCCGCCAACATCGGCACAAGTGATATGGAGACGATTAACGAGGCAATCAGGGCAAAGCTGATCGTGAACGCTAACGGTCTAAAAAGTTGTCCGACAACCCCTTGGGTAAAGGCGATGGGCAGAAAGGCGACGACTGTCGTGAGAGCGGAAGCGAACACAGCTCCGCCTACTTCTTTTGCTCCGATGATCGAAGCTTCGAGCGGTTCATGACCGAGCTGGCGATATCTAAAAATGTTTTCCAAGATGACGATGGAGCTATCGACCATCATCCCCACGCCGAGGGCCAGTCCGCTCATCGTTAATAGATTGACAGTCGACCCAGAGAGATACATCATAATGAAGGCCGAGATGACTGAAATCGGAATGGATAAAATAATGACAAAGGTGCTGCGCAAGTTACGTAAAAACACCCACAATATAATCGATGCGAGTAGACTACCGATGATCAAGTTTTTAATCACATCGTCGACAGCTGTTCGAATAAATACGGAACTATCAGATATCACGGTTAATTTGGCGTCATCAGGCAACAACAAGTTAAGTTGCTCGACCTGTTGAGTGACCGCTTCAGCTGTTTGGACTGTGTTTGCGTCCCCTTGCTTCATAACCGAAATACGCGCCGCTGGAATTCCGTTAACATAGGAAAATGTCTCCTGCTCTGTAAAAGTGTCTTTCACGGTGGCCAAATCGGACAAGTGAATGGTTCGTCCCGAGCGGAGCGTAATCAGGAGTTGTTCTATCTCTTCCAATCGCTCATATTCGCCAAGTAAGCGGATATTCATATCTTGCGAGCCGCGCGTCATGCTGCCCGCGGACATACTCTGATTGTTGGCCGATATTGCTCGCGAAACGTCATTGATACTTAAACCGTATGCGGTGAGCATCCCAGGATCAACTTCGATTTGAATCTCTTTGCTTGTCGTTCCATTAACGTCAATTTGCGCAACCCCGTTAACCCTTTCAAGTTGCGGTTGAATCACATCTTCTACTAAGTCGGTTAATCGCGCTAATGATACATCACCGGATAAGCTCAACTGGACGATCGGTTGGGCATTCGGATCTATGTTTAAAACGTTCGGCGGTTCGAGGTCCGATGGAATGACGTGTCTATTTTTATCTAATGTCTCTCGAACTTCATCCAATGCTTCCTCAATGTCCGTGGAAGCGTCAAAAACTAGCAATAACACGGACTGATTGCTGCGGGAAGAAGATTGTAATGTATCTAGTTGGTTTACCCCGCTTAATACCCTTTCCAATGGTTTAGTGACAACATTCTCCACTTCCTCTGGGGCGGCTCCTGGGTAAGAGGCGCTTACAACAACAACGGGGATGTTAAACCTCGGAAACAATTCAACAGCAATGTTCCTTAGTGACATCAAGCCGACAAAAATAATAAGAACCACACAGATGATGACAGCGACAGGTCTTTTGACTGATAAATCAATCAGTTTCATCGGCAATCACCTCCGTGACCTCAACAAGCGCTCCGTCTTTGAGTGTTAGATGCCCTTTGACAACGATATTCTCGCCGCTATTTAATCCATCCTGAATATGAGCCCATTGTTCATTTTCCTTACCGACGGTAACGGATCGTCGTTCCGCTCGCATATCTTCATTAATGACGAAAACATAATGTTCTTGATTAACGAACAGGAGAGCTTCGTTTGGAATGAGAATCCCTTCTTCGCCGCTAACTTGTTTCGCCAGAGTTAATTCAGCGACCATCCCTGGTTTTACTTTTGCAGAGGGGGCCTTTAGTTCCACTTCAATCGGATAAACGTTGGCTTGCGGATCGGTAACCGCGCTGATAAAGGTTAATTTCCCTTGTACATCTTCTCCGATAGATTTTATCGCCGCGCTTACTGCTTGGTTGAGTTCAAGTTCGGCTAATACCTTTTCAGTTACAGACGTTTTGATAAGCAGCGGATTCGTCTGAACGAGTGTCAGCAGCGGGGTTTGCGGGGAAGCCATTTCCCCGCTTTCTAGGGCAATATTCGTCACTTTACCGGCAAATGGCGCTGTTATCGCCGCTTGCTTCATTTGGTCCTTTACTAATTCAATCGTTAGTTGCGCTTGCGTAACGGAAGATTCGGCGGCTTTGATCCCTTCTGTCCGATTCGCGTTCGCCACTGCTTTTTCCGCTGCTTGAATCGCTGCTTGAGCTTTTTGGCGGGTAAGTTGTTGTTGTTGCAATGAAGCTTGGGCTTTTTGTAGGGCGTCCTCCGCCTGTTCTAGTTCAATTTTAGGAATCGCTCCTTGTTCATGTAACATGGCAGCCCGTTGATGATTCGTTTCCGCTATTTGTAAAGCGGTCATCGCGTTTGAATCGGCTATGCCTGTCTCTTGGTAGGCAAATTGAGTGTTTTGTAGATTAAGTTGGGCTTGGTCAATTTCCTTCTGTCGGTTTAGTTTCGCGTTTTCTACATTGACTTGCGCCGTTCGCAATGATACTTCCGCCTGTTTCAATTGGTTGCGTAGATCGGTTTGATCAAGCGTAGCAAGTAGCTGTCCCGCCTCAACGTGTTGCCCTTTTCGAACATGAATCGCTTCAATTTTTGCGGAAACATTCGCTGAAAGTTGAATTTCCTTGCTAACAGCTACTTCTCCCGTTAGTTTTTGCGTATCTTGTAATAAACCGCTTTGGGCTTGTTTAATATAGACGGGAAAGGTTTGTTCCGTGTCGGTGACGGCGGCCTCTTTGCCGCACGCGGAGAGGAATGCAGCAACGATGATTATCATAAAAAAGTATGTATAAGACTGCTTGGTCAAGGTGGTTTCCTCCTTCATATTTCGATACGATCCCTTTTATTGTTCATCTTCCCATTGTTATATGAACGGGCCGTGAACCAATTGCATGAACCGTAAAAATTGAGGTAACATAAGAAACGAGAATGGAAGAGATCGGAGTCAATGTATAGATGGAAAAATTACAACAGTTAATTACAGAGCTGATCGAGCAGGCGGAATTGTTTCAGGCTACGTTAAGCAATCCGCGCAAAAAGGATTCTTATACAAAGGTAGAGGTCAAGCCAGTTGAATTAAAAGATGGCCTCTACTATCAATTTAGTTACCATTACGCAAACAAAGTCATCCATGATAATTTGCTTCCGAACGGAACGATTGGACAGGTAATGGAATTAGTTCAAACGAAATTTAGACAAGTATACATTCAAGCGGCGAAGTCGGATTATCAAGTGTTGATTAGCAAGAAATTTAAGGTGACGATTTTAAATAAAAAGCCGACAAGGCAACAAGCGGATCTTACGCACAATCGGAAGAAGAACTACTTAATCGAAGAAGGAAGACCGGTCCCTTTTTTGCAGGAACTTGGCGTGATGAATGCGCAGGGGAAAGTGTTCGCGAGGCGGTTTGATAAATTTCGTCAGATCAATCGTTTTGTGGAGATGATTCGAGATATCGTTCCTCATTTAAAAAAGCAACGACAAATAAATATCGTTGATTTTGGCTGCGGAAAATCGTATCTAACGTTTGCCCTTTATCATTACTTGCATCATTTAGAAGGATTGGATATTCGCGTGATCGGTCTCGACTTAAAGGAAGATGTGATTCGCCATTGTGATGCCTTAGCGCAAAAGTTAGGATACGAGCAATTGAAGTTCCAAGTCGGCGATATTAACGAGTTCGAGGGGCTCGATCAAGTCGATATGGTTGTTACGTTGCATGCATGCGACACGGCGACAGACGCCGCTTTGGAAAAGGCGGTCCGTTGGGACGCGGATGTGATTCTTTCGGTACCCTGTTGTCAGCATGAATTAATGAGGCAGGTAGAAAACGAGACGATGGCCCCGATGTTGAAACACGGGATTATAAAAGAACGGTTTTCTGCATTAGCAACGGATAGTATTCGCGCGCAGTTACTGGAGATTGTCGGTTATCGAACTCAGTTGTTAGAATTTATTGATCTGGAACACACACCTAAAAATTTATTGATTCGAGCAGTCAAAGGGAACACGGCTGAAGATCGTTTGCAATCAATGAAGGAATACAAGGCGTTTAAAACGTTTATGCGGGTCGATCCATTTTTGGAACATGCCCTGGAAGATGTATTAGAGCCGATGTTTCATGAACGTGTATAAAAAGGAAAGAGTGGGGTCATAATAGGATTAAATCTCCTTTACCTTTGTTCTCCCCTATCTTATAGTGATCTTAAAGGAAGGCTTACGCTTTCTTTTAGGATCACTTTTTTTTGAACCTTTTATTACATTGACAATCAGAACATTTTAATCTACATTGAGTGAGAGTCATTTAAAGCGGTCTTTCATGGAACCGATTGCTCCTCCCATAGCAACGGTCCGTGAGCGGAAGGATGATAAAAAATATAGAGTTTTACCACGGGAAATGAGGGAGGAATGGATTATGAAATTAAAAGATATCGATGCGATTGACGCGCAAATTTTACGGCTCTTGTCAAAAAATGGACGAATGAGCAATGCTGAAATTGGCAGAGTTGTGGACCTATCGAGGGCAGCTGTAAGAGAGAGAGTAAATTCCCTCGTTGAAAATGAAATCATTGAACGGTTCACGATTGTAGTCGATCCGCGTAAGGCCGGCACACAGCTGTCTGTCTACTTTGACATTGAAGTTGAGTGGATGAAGTTGGAATCCGTTGTCGAAGCCTTGGTTGCTTACGATGAAATAACGAATGTTTATCAGATGAGCGGATCACTGCATCTACATTCTCATGCTATGTTGGACGATACCGAACATGTTGAGGAGTTCATTTTAAAATTGTATGCGATTGACGGGATTAAAGATATTACGAGTGAAATGTTGCTACGTCGCTTCAAAGAAGAACGTTCCATCTTAATTTAATGAGTTAACAGGATTAGGCTTCCTCCTAAAGAGCAATTGACTCCGTGAGGAAGCTTTTTTGTTTCTACTTGGAAAAGGTACGGATATCCTCATAACTCGACTGAAAAAGGGAGAAATGCTCTCACCTTTGTCGAATCTTCGGTGACGAAAGTCAAATTCCAACAAATTACCCCCCTTTGCAGAGCTTGTCCATCCCTGTAAAATAAAGGTAATCAGAAACGAAGCAACGTGGCTAACCCGGGAACGGCCCACTGTCAGTCATCTAAAACATGATGGGAGTGTTGAATCAATGTTAAATGTTACGGTCGGATTTGTATTCACTCAAGTGATGTTTAGTGACAATCAGGGAAAACTGCAATTTCATCGTGTCCTGACAGACGTGGAGAAGCCTTGGAATAGTATTTTTGAGTTGCTTGAATTAATTTGCAATGCGTTACGCTCAGATGGCCAACAACAATCGGTTTATTCTTTAATGAATAGACTTCAAATTCAAGTCCAATATAAAACAGTTCACTTTGATCGCTTGCTAGGCTCGTTACAGGAGGCTTTGTCAGTCGCTTACGAAAATAGTCAGGTTACGATTCATAACAGTCGCGGCGAAGCGTTGACCCCAATCAAACCGATTGATAATCATGCCGTCGATTGGATTGAAGCGGAGGAACAACAGGAGCAACCGAAGCGCCCCGTGTTAGTGGCGGAACAAGTAACTTGCGCTGTCACGCAATTACAACCATTCCAACAGCAAGCAATCGCGTTATTTGGAAATGTAAGTGGGGATAATACAGGTAGACAGCAATTAGTGAATGGTCTGCTAAGGACGCATCGACACCCACCGGCATTTATTACGCGGAGTCATCGGGCGGATCAGGTTGTATGGGGAGGATTCGAGCGCGGGGATCCTTCCTTGGCGTGTTAATTCGTGACGCGCATCTTACTATGTCGATCGTCCTGGTTTTTGTATCTGTGTAAAATTTTGTTGAACGAATAAAGACCTATCGGGCTCTTTTACCGCATATGATACATACTATAGACCATATAAAAAAATAAAAGGAGCTGAAGTGGATGAAAATGAAATGTGAAAATTGCTGCAGTATCTTCAAGATCAAGGCTCATTGCCCAACATGCGGGAGTCAACGAGTCAAAAGGATCATCATTGTGAACGAGAAAAATAATAAATAAGCGAACCATCTTTTTTTTATTTCTCCACTGTTCTGATATCCACCCACTCTGTACGTGTCATTCATCGGCGCGCATACGGTCTAACGTTGCGCCAAAGGGGTCATAAATAGACCCCAATAAGCAAGGAAAACGTTCATGAAATGTGATGATCGCCTGTGACCGATTTCTAAATCGAAGTTAGATCATAAGGCGTGAAAGATATTGAATTTGGGCAGATTAGCTTTAACCCCTACTTTTTCATATTTACTTTTCAAATGAGTTAGGAGCAGCAGAATGCTCCTCTTTTTTTTCCTCTGCTTGGTACATTGTTGGATTGGGTGTATATCTCACTTAGGAAATAAGATAGATATGATGAGGTGAAAGTATGGAAGCGAGAGTTGCCTATTTTTCAGCGGAGTTTGGAATTGATTCCTCTCTTCCAATCTATTCGGGAGGATTAGGAGTACTAGCCGGGGACCATATTAAAGCGTCACATGATTTAAAAATCCCGCTCATTGGTGTAGGGATTTTTTATCGCAAAGGTTATTTTCAGCAGAGAATTTCAGCGAGCGGTCAGCAAGAGGCGGTCTATGATCCGCTGAGCATTGAGCAAATGCCGATTGATCCTGTTGTTAATGAACATGGACAGCGAATCATTATCAACGTGACTATTGCAGATCGGCAGGTTGCTTTGCAAGCGTGGGTTACAACGATTGGCGGGGCGCCGGTTTATTTGTTAGACGCAGATTTTGAGCAAAATGAACCCGCGGATCGTCGCTTAACAGATCACTTGTATGGCGGCGGTCAAGAGGGAAGAATTGCGCAAGAAATTATTCTTGGAATTGGCGGGGCTCGATTGCTTCAAGAACTTCAAATTGAGCCTGATGTTTGGCATATGAATGAAGGACATTCCGCCTTTTTAGCTTTGGAACGGATTCGCGTCTATTCCGCGCAAGGTATTTCATTCGAAACCGCGCTTGAAGCGGTTAAGGCGAGCGCGATTTTTACAACACATACTCCTGTTCCTGCCGGGCACGATCAATTTAGTTTTGAATTAATGGACCGCTACTTAGGGTCTTACTACTGGCAATTGGGAACGACGCGGGAAACGATTTTGCAATTAGGTGAAATGAATGGTTGCTTCAATATGACACGTTTGGCAGTATCAACTTGTTCACAAGTGAACGGAGTTAGTAAACTTCACGCAGAGGTGACAAAGGAATTATTTCATGACTGGACTCCGCAAATCCCAGCGGATCATATTCCTATGCAGGCCGTCACGAATGGGATTCATACGGGAACGTGGTTGGCCGCCGAGGTAAAGCAATTATTTGATCGTTATTTAGATTCCGATTGGGAAGTAAACATTAAAGAACTGGAAACGTGGAAAAACACATGGCGAATCCCCGATGAAGAACTATGGGACGCGCGTCGCAAGGTGAAACGACGGATGATTGACGCGCTTGACTTGCCGTTTAATGAGAATACATTAGTAATTGGATTTGCTCGTAGATTTGCGACATACAAACGCGCCTTACTGTTTTTCCGCGATTTAGATCGATTAGAACGCATCTTGAATCAACAAGATCGACAAGTTGCTATATTGTTAGCGGGGAAGGCTCATCCCGCAGATCAACCCGGTCAGGAATTAATTCGCCAAATTTGGGAAATCTCACAAACATCGGCGTTTAAAGACCGCGTCATTTTAATGGAAAATTACGATATGGCCATGGCGAAACATTTGGTAGCTGGGGTGGATGTATGGCTGAATACACCAACCAAACCGATGGAGGCCAGTGGCACGTCAGGTCAAAAAGCGGCAGTCAATGGCGTCCTCAACTTTAGTGTGTTGGATGGTTGGTGGCCGGAAGGGTTCAATGGAAAAAATGGGTGGGCGATTGAAGGCGATCAATCCGGTGATCGCGAAATCCAGGATCAGATCGATGGCGAAACATTGTATCATATTTTGGAACATGAGATTGTCCCGCTTTATTTTGGCAACCCGTCTGGTTGGGCGCAGATGATGAAGGAATCCATTCAAACGTTAGGGCCAGCGTTTAGCGCCAGTCGGATGGTTGCTGATTATTGGGAAAAGCTGTACGTTCCGACAGCAAACCGCGGCCGTCGCTTCACAGCCGATGGACTAGAAATTGCGAGCAGAATGGCTGCTTATAAGCAGTTTATCCGCGCCAATTGGAACGCGGTGAAGATTGATCAAATTGAATTAATCCCATCAGAATCGGAACAGCTATCCGTGCGTTGTCAAGTTCATCTAGGTGAAATTTGGAGAAAGGATGTTTCTGTGGAAGCGGTCGGTTCATTAGGATGGGATCGAGGAGTGTGGACAGAGGGCCTACAGTTCGCGGAGGAAGTGGGACCTGGTGTGTATTCATATACAGGGGTGTTTTCAGGCAGTGTGGAAGAATGGTTTGAACAACACGCCAACATTCGCGTGATGCCGATTAGTCCAGATTTCGTCAACGATTATGAATTAGAATTAGCGACGTGGGGATAAGGACAATATAAAATGGGAGACCCGATAGCGGGTCTCCCATTTTTAATCTCTACTTTGGATGACTAATAGATAGCCTGATTCCACTTTAACTTCTCCGAAATCAGCTTCCAGCGTATTGCTGATGCCAAGCGTATCACCGATTGAAATTGTAGCATCCTCTAGTGGGTAACGAAATCCATTTAAGCTAATTCCGCTGACTTCCAGACTTAGCGGCAGCAAAGAAATGTGGGTGAACATTCCTCTTTTAACGGTGAGGTGTTTATCAACCAATCTGATTTCGTTATGCTCGTCGCGAATACAGCAGGTAATACCTGCTCTCAATCCCTTCATGAGTAAATGCGCATTTGCTAGGGAATGATCAAAGCGGGTTCCTACGCCGCCCATTACCCAAATATCGCGGGGCCGTTGTTCGATAGCCCAGTTGAAAGCCATCTCGGTGTCGGTTAGATCTTTCATAATCGGATCGCAGGAAATAAATTGTTGGCAATTTTGTTCGATCTCAGCGCTTTCCGCTTCAGTGACCGAATCGAAGTCTCCCAGGCAAATATGAGGATAGATCTGCTTCCTAATCAGATGTAACGCCCCTCGATCTACGCCGACCAGGACATCGTCTTCTTGAATTTCTTCGAATGCGGCAGGACCTAAGTTTCCGCCAGTAAAAATAAGAATACGTTTGTTGTTCATCGAACTGACCCCCATCTACAGATTGTTATTGAATTCGCATGATAACAGTCGGGATCATTAATAATTGAGACGTTAGGCTTCGTATTTTTTAAAAGCAAGTGTGACATTGTGACCGCCAAATCCTAGCGAGTTGCTGAGGACAATGCGAACGTCAGCTTGTCTTGTTTCGTTCGGCACGTAATCAAGATCACATTCTTCATCCGGCGTTTGGTAATGGATCGTTGGCGGCAACAGTCCTGTCTCGATCGATTTCACGGAAAAGATCGCTTCGATCGCTCCCGCGGCGCCTAAGAGGTGGCCTGTCATCGATTTCGTGGAGCTGATCGCCAGTTGATAAGCATGCTCGTTAAAAATCGATTTAATCGCTGCTGTTTCATATTTATCGTTCAAAGGAGTGCTTGTGCCGTGGGCGTTGATGTAATCGACTTCTTGCGGTTGCAGTCCAGCATCCTTGAGCGCTTCTCGCATCGCTCGCGCCCCGCCTTCTCCGTCTGGAGCGGGAGCAGTAATATGGTAAGCGTCTCCGGTCGCTCCATAACCGATAATTTCAGCATAAATTTTAGCGCCTCTTGCTTTCGCTTGTTCCAATTCTTCAAGCACAAGGATGCCGCAACCTTCCCCTAACACAAAGCCGTCACGGTTTTTATCAAACGGGCGACTCGCTGTTTCGGGATCATCATTGAACGTGAGCGCTTTCATTGAACTAAAACCGGCTATCGACATATCGGTAATGGGGGCTTCGCTTCCGCCTGTAATCATCACATCGGCATCGCCGCGGGCAATCACTTTAAATGCGTCTCCGATCGAGTTAGCTCCCGAGGCGCAAGCGGTTACTGTGCATGCATTTGGCCCTTTTGCTCCGAGTGTGATTGAAACTTGTCCCGCAGCCATATCCGCGATTAACATCGGCACAAAGAAAGGACTCACACGACGATGACCGCGCGCCTCGAATGTGCGAAACTGCTCTTCGTACGTTTCCATCCCGCCGTTTCCTGAGCCAATCCAGACACCGACTCGTTCGGCATTCTGTTCATTAATAGTTAGTTTTGCGTCCTCGACGGCCATTAATGAAGAAGCGACCGCGAATTGTGTGAAACGGTCCATTCTGCGGCCCTCTTTGAAATCAATAAATGTTCCAATATCAAAATTTTTTACTTCGGCGGCAACTTTTGCCGGAAATTTTTCTGGATCGCGTCTTGTTAAAGGTCCAATCCCAGATTTTCCAGCAATAAGATGGTCCCATGTCGTTTGCGCGTCTAAACCTAGTGGTGTCACACAACCGATTCCGGTAATAACCACTCTTCTTTTACTCATAATTCACTCTCCTCGGTAAAGTGGTAATCTATGTTTTTGGGGGAAAAATTACTTGATGAAATGTTTGCAATCCTCATTCTATCATATATTAGCGGGGAAGAAATCTCTATCATTTGATTATCAACTTTTACAAAAATGGGAACCTATTTATTGAAAGGGAGTGGGTAAAAAGTGAATCTATGTATGGCCCACCGCGGTTGGTCGAGTCGAGCCCCAGAAAATACGATGGCCGCTTTCGAATTAGCGTTTAAACAACCCGAAGTAGAAGCGATTGAGCTAGATGTTCAAGTAACGAAAGACGGCGAGCTTGTCGTCATCCATGACTTCACAGTTGATCGGACGACAAACGGAACAGGGCGAGTAGCTGACTTTCGTTATACGGAGTTGGCCCAGCTTGATGCTGGACGTTGGTTTGACACCGCTTTTGCGGGTGAACGGATACCTCGATTAAGCGAAGTGTTGCAGGCGGCGCGCGGTAGATGCAAGATCAATGTGGAGCTGAAAACAGCGGGGGATCGCTATCCGAATATTGAACGGTTGACATTGGAAGAAGTATATTGGGTGGGCATGGAACACGATGTATGTCTCACTTCATTCGATCACCACGTCATTAAAAAGGTGAGGCGCTACGATCAGCGAATCGTAACGGGCTTAATCTTTAGCGGCTTACCGCTATTAGTTAAAGAACAATTAAAAGAGGCGGGAGCTTCGGTCGTTTCGATGGATTATCAGTATTTAACCCGCCCGTTTATTGAGGCCTTGGAACGTCATCAATTTGGAATCATCGCTTGGACCGTTAATGAGGCGGCAAGCATCCAACAACTGATGGGAATGAGTTCAACGATTCAAATTTGCGTGAATGATCCACAGCTCGTTATTGAACAATGGAAACAGGGGTAAAGGGGACGTAAACGGGCAAGCGCGTCGCCTAACGTCGCTGTTTATGAAAGCGGTCAACAAGGAAGCGGGCATACTCGATGGGGGCTCGCAAGGCCTCATGATCGGTGTCAAAGTGACCTAACTTACGCATGAGTGTTTTGCCAGGTTTGATATTGACTTCAATGATCCAAATCTGTTGTTGTCGATCGATCGCTAAGTCTAAACCGAGCTCAGCAAGCCTTGTGTTGTATGATCTTTCAAGGAATGGCGGGATGTATTCGCTTAATCTTACGAGTTTGCGATACAATGCGTCGGCAGTCGATTCATCATATTGCTTACGAAGGAAAGGTTGAACGTGATGCGCTTGACCTCCGCCACTCAGGTTGGAAGTCATTGTCTCTTCTTTTCCTTGTCTCACCCCGATCCCCGTCATTTGCCATTGTCCATGTCTGTTTTTTTGCATGAATGCCCGAATGTCAAAGACACAATCATGTTTGTCGCGAATGTCGATCCATTTTTGAACAAGATAGCGTTGTTTCCGCAATGTTTTACTAAGTCTCTGTTCTAGCTCGGATCGGCTCAACGTGATTGGCGTCGTCTGCAAATGATCTGAAAGCTCATAATTATCTTCTTTTTTCGTAATGCGGAAGATTCCTTTTCCGCCACTGCCATTTAACGGTTTCACCATGACTGAATGGCTCTTTTGAATCATGTTTAAAATGGGCCTCGTGTCATTAGCGAGCTGTGTTGGGATTAAAAAGGGACGCAACAACCTTGCTTGGGCTAAGTGCCTGTGAATGGTCCATTTGCTTCCGATGCTATAACCAATGAGCGGGAGGCTGCGAAGCCGTTTCATCTGTCTCATTTTTTGCATGAGCGCGGGCTCATTGTAATAACCGATATCATACGTAATCGAGGGAAACGGCTCGGTTTGCTTGATCCACTCCTTATTTACATAGACGTAGCCGTGAATCGTGGTTTGTTTTAGATTAACATCAGGCGGCGTATAGACGAGGACCTCATCAAACCCTGATTCAATCGCGATTTTCCGCGTCGGATCATAGCGATGCGGGTCTGTAATGCGATGGACCAAAATGCCTAATATTGTTTTCACATCAATCACCTATTCGTTTAGATTACAACGCATTACTATATACAATGTCTGAAGATATAAAAGCGTTCGAACCACCGCAAAATTGAAAGTTGCGCTACTATTGTTTAATGTATTAACTAGTTTTGGGGGGATGTTGAAATTGAAATTCAATCTGAGAATGATATTTATTTAGCCTTGAGCGCAGTTCGAAAGCTGATGGAAAGGCTTTCGTTTTCAGAGTTAGATAAACAAAAGGTGTTAGTCAGCGTCTCCGAGTTAGCCCGGAATGTGTTGGTTCACGCCAATGGACAAGGGTTTATTGAAAGCAAAATTTTAAAAGATAGCTTATGTATTACTGTGGTTGATCAGGGCCCCGGGATATTAAACATTGAAGAAATTCTTCGATGCGCGGAAGTTAAATCAGAAACAGGATTAGGCCTTGGCTTAAACGGCGTCAAACGATTGATGGATGAGTTCTACGTTGAAACGGGAGAAGGAGGTACGAAGATCATTGCCGTCAAATGGAGAGGATCTTCTCGAGGAGTCGAGAGAAACAGATCAAACGCTAGGTCGACTAGCATCGATCGGTCAAATTTCGGCGGGTATCGCCCATGAAGTAAAAAATCCGTTAACATCTGTCAAAGGATTTCTTCAGTTACTGCAGGAGGAGCAACAACATTCGTTTTTAGATATGGCCGCATCCGAGTTGGATCGAGCCCTAGACACATTAGAGAACTTGCTTCATGTTTCAAAGCCGGACTTAGATAATGAAGCGTACACCTCCATTCATGTATGCGCCGAATTGGAATCGATCATTTATTTATTTCAAGATCAACTGTATCGCGTCCAAGTAAAAACCGATTTTGAAAACACCAATGAAATTATTTTGGGACAAAGAAATCAATTGAAGAAAGCTTTCTTTAATTTATTAAAAAATGCGTTCGAAGCAATCGCCGAGGAAGGCCAGATTATCATTGGGCATCGTCGAATTGGAAATCGCATCCTCGTTACGATTGAAGATTCCGGGGCGGGTGTCCCAGAGGAAAAAATGGAGATGCTGGGAACGCCCTTTTATACGACGAAAGAAAATGGAACAGGCATGGGACTAGCTCAAGTCTTTTCTACGATTTATCAACATGGCGCCACAATCGATGTTGAAAGCTATGAAGGGAGAGGAACCAAGTTTATGATACAGTTTCCTGTTGTCCTAAATGGGGAAATTGAACCGAGAGAATTGGACCTGCCTTATGAAGAAGGTCAATCCTTTGAGCAGTATTTGGAAGCGAATCGCGAGCAGTTTAAATCGTTACTACTTCAAGAGGCGATGACGATTTTTCAGCGTGTAGAGGAGGCAGAAACTCTCGACCAAGAAGATCTGCTAAGTACGGCGACGAGCTTAAAGAGATATGTGATTCAAGGGTTGCAACACGAAGTGATCGTGATGGCGAAAAGCCATGGGAGAAATTGGGCTAAAAATGGGTTGCCGCTTATTTTAAAATTAGAGTGGATCCAATCGTTTCGAAAGGTTTTCTCCGATTTCGCCTACACCTTTTACAAGCGAACGAGCCCGGAATTAGATTCGGTATTAAAGATGGAAAGACAAACGACGTACATTCTTGATCATTTTATTAATCACTACATTGCGAGTTTCACTGAATATAACAAAGACGTGTTGCGCTCCCATCGTGAACTAATTGATGAGCTTAGCGTGCCGGTCATTCTATTAACGCCATCTTTGGGTGTGTTGCCGATTGTAGGGACAATCGATACTTACCGCGCGAAACAAATTCAGGAACGCGTCTTGGCGCAGATCGAATCGCTCAAAATTAGCAGAATGATCGTCGATTTATCCGGCGTCGCGTACATGGATACGGCTGTCGTGAGTCATTTGTTTCAAATCATCGAGGGACTAGCATTGTTAGGGTGTGAGGCTGTCGTGACGGGGATACGCTCCGAGATCGCGAATACGATCATTGATCTCGGTGTGAGGCTGACCGACAAAATCCATATTCAAGGCACATTGCAACAGGCTCTTGACAAGTTTGGATTAAAAGTAACGTATACAAATGACATATAACTTTTAAAAAAGGAAGAGCGCCTATGATTAACAAGCGCGCTTCCTCTTAATTTTCGTCGTTATTGCTTTCTTTTTAAAATCATAAACGTGGCGGATCCAATCGCGACAAGATTTTGCTGATCATCGTAAATTTCAGAATTTCCGACGACAAGCGTGCGACCGCGATGGGCGAGAGACGCCTTTGCGGTTAAGACCGTACCTCTACCCGCCTTTATGTATTTAATGTTTAAATCGACTGTCGCTGAAGTTTGAGTCGATAAATCGAGCGTGGAACGAACCGCGCTGCCGATTGAGGCATCGACAAGCGTCGCTAAGGCCCCTCCATGCACAACGCCGGCGGAATTGAGCAGGTTTTGAAAAATCTCGCAACGAATTTCCGATTGACCATCATGGGCTTCAATCTCTTCAATTCGAATATGGTCCCAAAATGGTGAACGGACATCATGTTTTTCTGTCATTGTAACAAATTCCTTTCATGCCTTCTAATTTTACCTATCTATACTCTTTCTACATTGTTATTTGTTCTCCTGTTTAAATAGGACGATTTGACATAAAAAAAGGCCTCCTTATGTAGGCAGACCTTCTCTAAAAGTTAAGATTGATTGTGAGAAAAAAGTACATGCAGACAACTTCCAGGTTCTCTTACTTGCGCGCCTGTTTCTGGGTCAACAAAAATGATGGGCTTTGTGAGCAGCGGGTACACGTCAAATGATTCAACCTGACCAAAGACGCGTTTCTTTATTGAAGGAAAAGAAGGACTATGAAACATTTGGTTGTCGATAAAATTGTTCAATCAATGTCACCCCTTTTATTGTCTCATGCTTCAGTATACTAAAATAAACGACCACTATTAGTCTGATATTGCGATGTCTGCCTGAACATTCTGTAAATTATGGAGGCCCAAAAAAACCCAAACTAATTTCATTGAATACTCCACTTTTGGGTAAATTAATGTTAAAATAAAGTTCATTACCCTAATAAAAGGAGTGGTAAGCGTGAGTCAAATTGTTGATCAATTAAACGAAATGCTTGAGGCTGAAAAAGCTGGAGTGGAAACGATGGCTTTCTTTTTGGAAAAGGACCCGACGAACGAGCTATATAAAGAGGTTAAAAATGATGAAGCTTGGGCGTGCGCCGGATTAATTCAAAGCGTCAAACGCGAAGGCGGTAAAATCAGTACGGGCAAGGGTGATTTTGCTTACAAAGTGAAAGCGTTAACAACGATTGAGGAACAAATTGAATTGTTGGTTCGGGGGCAAACGTGGGTTGTGCGTAGAATCGATAGAGCGCTTGATTCGCCGATGTCAGACGAAACACGGGCATTTTTGCTGGAGATGAGAGAAAAGCATTTGGTTAATAATGATAAGGTGGAAGCTTACGGAGCGAATAACGCATAATAAATAATAGAAGCCGGTTGCTGGCAAGGCAATCGGCTTTTTTGTTTAATGAACTTCATTATGAAGAAAGGGGAAGAGATACGCATGTGTGTCATTTTTATTGCATACCGACAACACCCGAACTACGAATTGATTGTGGCCTCGAATCGGGATGAGTTACATAGTCGCCCGACAGAATCGGCCGCTTTTTGGGAAGATCAGCCCCAACTGTTAGCCGGACGTGACGCGGTTGAGTGGGGGACATGGCTTGGTGTAACAAAAAATGGCCGTTTTGCGGGGCTGACCAATTACCGTCAGGCGGAACGGGATGACCCCACAAAAAATTCCCGCGGTCAACTTGTCAAAGACTTTTTAGTGTCTTCCGAGCCTGCGTCTGATTACGTTTCCAAAATCCAAGCTGAAAAGGACAACTACAACGGATTTAACTTGCTTGTCTATGATCAGCAAGCGATGTATTACTATTCAGCGCGCCAAAATCAGGTTACCCAACTGGAACCGGGTGTGTACGGATTGAGCAATGCGGAGTTAAACACAGCGTGGCCAAAAGTTGAAAAAGGAGTTCAGCGTTTGAAAGCGTTGCTTGAGACGTATCCAGACACGCTGCCAGAGAAGGATTTATTCGAGCTGTTGGCGGATCGCGAAATCGCCGCGGACGATCGATTGCCTGACACAGGGATTGGGCTTGAACAGGAACGACTCGTTTCTCCGATCTTTATTCACAGTCCCGAATATGGCACCTGTTCATCCACGGTACTCACGATGACGCGCAATGGACAAGTTTCCTTTACGGAGCGTACATTTAAGCAGGGACAACCCTTCAACGATGATGCTCATTTTTCTTTTCAATTGGAAGAGAAAGGCGGAATGTGAGATGAGGACACGATGGTTATTGATTGGGGTCATCATTCTATTCATTTTATTGGTCGCTGATTTGTTCAATGATGGCTTGATTAGCAGGTGGATAAGATGGAAGCGATAGGGTGAAGTGAATCGGACGTTTTTTACTATAATAAAGATAAAAAAGGATGAGGAAATTTGGTGAAGATTCGGCATGCATCAACGGTGATTTTGGCTCGAAAAAATAGCCTAACAGACCCTTCTTTTCAGATCTATCTCATGAAACGGCCAAAGACTATGCAAACTTTTCAAAGCTATACGGTGTTTCCTGGCGGGATGCTAGAAGCGCAAGACGAGCGACCGGAGTGGAAGCATTATTTTCACAATTGTATTAATACGCATCTGTTGTTGCCTGAAAGATCCGATTCTCCTGTACGCGCCTTCTCCGAATCCAATCAGGGTCAAATCCCAGAGTTGCCATATGTTGTCGCCGCGATTCGCGAAGTATTTGAGGAGACTGGCATTTTACTGTGCCAATGGAATCGGGAATCGCAAGCTGTCAAGTTTCAATCTGGTCATGATCCCGCTTTAAGAAATTACCGCAAGGCGCTGTTAACGAAAGAACTAACCTTCCTAGAAATGGTCAAACAATTGGATCTTCAATTTGATGCCGCCCAATTGACCTACATTGGCCGACGGGTCACACCGCCGCCAAAATCTTTCTGTTTTGACGCAAATGTTTACTTAACGATCGTTCCCGCTGGCGCAGTAAGCGCTCCATCAAGAGAAGCGGTAAGCGATGAGTGGCTTGAGCCAGCCGTCGCGTTACAATTGGCGCGTCAGCGTGAAATTGTGTGCGCCCCCGCGACGATCGAATGCTTCGTTGCTCTGCAATCATTAGAAAAGCCGATAGAAACGTTGTGGGATTAGTCCTGAAAATTGAAAAAATCCTGTTCATTAACAGGACATGCTCCAACAAAAATTCATTATTTTTTGGCGTTTAAGTTTTGTGTCATTGAGGCAAGATAGTGGTGAGGAAAGCACATAGCCCCCAGGGGTCCATTGGATGGATGGTATGGACCGCCAGGGAGACTCTGCCGCTCAATCATTCGGACCGAGCAAAAGTTTCGAGAAAAAAATTTTAAGTTGAAAGTATATGAAAACGTGGCTCAAATTTAGCTGAAAAGGCTCTTCTCGCGCTGTTAAAAGAGGTAGCCTCTGTTCAGCTATTTTTCTTTCAAAGGTTCTTTTCTATTCTTAGTATAACCCCTGTTTGCACCTTATAAACGTATTCTAGCAAATTCTTTTTGAAAAGTCACGAACAATTATCGATGTTCTTAAAGGTATTTATTTACATATATACACTAGTGAAACTATTTTTATTCCAATCAAATTTTTAACTTAAAAATCACCAATTTGGAGGGGAAAGGATGACTCGTAAACGATCTCGCGCTGTTATTAAAAAGACGGAACAATATGGGGCGCCGAACTATCATCCGCTGCCGATCGTGATTTCTAAGGCGGAAGGCTCTTGGGTGGAAGACCCGGAAGGGAATCGTTATTTAGATATGTTGAGCGCTTACTCAGCTTTAAATCAAGGACACCGTCATCCTAAAATTATTCAGGCTTTGAAGGAACAAGCGGATCGGGTTACACTCACTTCACGCGCTTTTCACAACGATCAACTCTGCGAGTTTTATGAGTTGCTATCCCGATTAACGGGCAAGGAAATGGTCTTACCAATGAATACAGGGGCGGAAGCGGTGGAGACAGCGATTAAGGCCGTCCGTCGCTGGGCTTATGAGGTGAAGAAAGTGCCTGAAAATCAGGCGGAGATTATCGTCTGCTCGGGTAATTTCCATGGTCGAACGATTACCGTTACTTCTTTTTCATCGGAGAAAGAGTATCAAGAGGGTTTTGGACCATTCACTCCCGGGTTCAAAATCATTCCGTATGGGGATATTGCGGCGTTGAGACAAGCGATTACGCCGAATACCGCCGCGTTTTTATTTGAACCGATACAAGGGGAGGCAGGGATTGTCATCCCTCCAGACGGATTTTTAAAAGAGGCGGCGGAGTTATGTAAGCAACATCACGTGTTGACGATTGCCGATGAAATTCAGACGGGTTTTGGTCGGACGGGCAAACCATTCGCCTGTGATTGGGAGCAAGTTATCCCCGATTTATATGTGATGGGTAAAGCGCTTGGCGGGGGGGTATTTCCGATTTCAGCCGTTGCCGCCGATAAAGAAGTATTGGGCCTGTTTAACCCTGGTTCGCATGGATCAACGTTTGGCGGCAATCCGCTAGGATGCGCCGTGGCGATTGCGGCGTTGGAAGTGTTTGAAGAAGAGCAGTTGGCGCGGCGTTCGTTGGAATTGGGTCGTTATTTTATGGAGCAATTGCGGCAAATGAAACATCCATCGATTCGTGAGATTCGGGGTCGCGGGCTATTTATCGGGATTGAGTGTGTCGATGAAGCGCGTCCGTATTGCGAAGCCTTAAAGGAACAAGGTTTACTCTGTAAGGAAACCCACGTCACAACGATTCGACTCGCCCCACCTTTAAATATCTCAAAACAAGATCTCGACTGGGCCTTCACGCGCATTCAGGCCGTCTTTAATTAATAAAGGCTATGCTGGGTCGCTGAGTGAGGTTTCGCGGCGGACCGGCAGAGCCTTATTCTGCTTTCTGTTCCCCCTTTTGGTAAAATAGATAGAAAGAAGGTAAAGGAGAGAAGGCTGGATGTATTGTAATACATTTTCGATCGTGGCTCGTTGTCCAGATTCGGGGCGTTTTGGCGTGGCCATTTCTACCGCGGTCCCTGCAGTCGGATCTCTATGCTCGTTCGCGAAAGCGGGAGTTGGGGCGATTGCGACGCAAGCGTGGGTGAATCCTTCGTTAGGCGTAAAAGGCCTGGCTTTGCTCGAGGAAGGACTGAGCGCGGAACAGACACTGAAACGATTATTGGCAGAAGATGACGGTCGTAATTCGCGGCAGTTGGGTATTGTTGACGCTAGCGGTCAATCCATTGCGTATACAGGATCGCGGACGGTGCGTCATCAGGGGCATACGAGTGGTCCGAACTATGCGATTCAAGGAAATATGTTAAAAGGACCTGAGACGTTGCAAGCGATGGAAGATTCTTTTTGCTCATCGGAAGGTGAATTGGCGGAACGATTGATGCGGGCTCTGGAAGCGGGACAAGCTGCAGGCGGGGACAAACGGGGGAAGGTGTCGGCTGCATTGACCGTGGTCGATACGGAAGGCTTCCCTTATTGTGAGCTGCGCGTCGATGAGCACGCAGATCCTGTCGCTGAACTACGCCGCATTTTTAATATCCATCGGATTGGTCTGATGTCTTGTTACAATAAATGGGTAAGCAGTATTAAAGAAGGAAAAAAGGTGTCGATGCGAGAATTATTTAAGAGAGACTAAAAAAAAAGACTAACTATAAATGGGGAGGAACAAAAGTGAAGTTTGATTCATTATACAATCCGTATCCATCAAAAAGGAATACCGTTTACGCAAAAAATGGAATGGTTGCGACATCGCAACCTTTAGCCGCGCAAGCCGGTATGGATATATTGAAGAAGGGCGGAAACGCGATTGACGCGGCCATTGCAACAGCTGCTTGTTTGACTGTCGTTGAACCAAGTTCAAACGGGATCGGTGGGGACGCCTATGCAATCGTGTGGGTTAATGGGGAAATGCATGGTTTAAACGCGAGCGGACCATCTCCGCAAGGCATCTCAATTGAAGCGATGCGCAAAAAAGGGTACAGTGAAATGCCGAAGTACGGCTTAACGCCTGTTACAGTGCCTGGGGCGCCAGCTTCATGGGCGATGTTATCGGAACGATTCGGTAAGTTGCCGTTAAAGGACGTTTTACAACCCGCAATTGACTATGCGGAAAATGGCTTTCCGGTTCCGCCAACGCTCAGTTTTGCTTGGAATAATGCGTTTCAGCGGTACAATCTTGAATTGCCGAGCAACGCCTTTTCTTTAGATGATTATGAGGTGTACCAGGAATGGTACAACGTGTTTGCTCCGAACGGAAGAGCGCCACGCGCGGGGGAGATGTGGAAGTCTCCTGACCATGCAAAAACATTGCGATCGATCGCTGAAACAAACGCAGAGTCGTTTTATCATGGGGAAATCGCCGACAAAATTGATGCTTTATCGAAAAAGTATGGCGGTTTCATTCGCAAAGAAGATTTGCAAGCTTACAAGCCGCAATGGGTTAAGCCGATCTCAGTCAACTATCGCGGCTACGATGTTTGGGAAATTCCTCCGAACGGACAAGGCTTGATTGCTCTACATTCATTAAACATGTTAAAGGGTTTTGATTTCCATGCCAAGGAAATGGTGGAAACGTATCATAAGCAAATTGAGGCGATGAAACTTGCGTTTGCCGATGGACTCGCCTATATTACGCAAGAAGACAAGATGGAAGTGGCCGTTAAAGATATTTTATCTGAAGAATATGCTCAAGAACGTCGTGAGCATATCGGAGAAGAGGCGCAACGTCCATTTGCGGGGACGCCGCCGAAGGGTGGAACCGTTTATCTTGCGACAGCGGATGGGGAAGGAAACATGGTTTCCTTTATCCAAAGTAACTACATGAGTTTCGGATCGTGTGTGGTCGTGCCGGACACAGGAATCGCATTGCAAAACCGTGGAGCGAACTTCTCTTTGGACCCAGAACACGCGAACCGTTTAGAGCCGAATAAGCTATCCTTTAACACTATCATCCCTGGCTTTTTAACAAAAGACGGCAAGGCATTGGGACCATTCGGTGTGATGGGTGGCTTTATGCAGCCGCAAGGTCACGTTCAAGTTGTAATGAACATGGTTGACTTTGGGATGAACCCGCAAGCGGCTTTAGATGCTCCGCGTTTCCAATGGACAGGAAATATGCGAATCGAGCTGGAAACAGCCGTGCCTGAACATATCGCGCTTGCTTTAGCGGCAAAAGGACATGACATTCATTGGTCACTGGGATCGAACACATTTGGTCGCGGCCAAATCATCTTGCGCGATGAAGATGGAGTGTTGTCCGGTGGCACCGAGGCGCGTACGGATGGATCCATCGCTGCTTGGTAATAATGTTACTAAACTTCGGTTAAGGTTTGGCCGATGTCACGGATTTTCAATAGGCCTCCTTTTCGAACAACCTCGAATCGGGATGCGAATTTGAGCGGAGTGGATTGAATGACAAAGGGTGATTTTCTAGGTGGCGACAGTGGAATTTAGGCTGCCTAGGGGGTCACCTTTTACTTCTTAGAGGAGGGTGAGCAGATGATCAACGCGAATCACGAACTGTTTAACGGAGGACCACCTAAAGTTATTATCGTGGAAGGAAAGACAGACCGGGAAAAATTGCTGCGGATATTGAATGAAACGGTGGAAATTATCTGTACGTACGGAACGTTAAGCGATGAAAAAATCGAAGAGATCATCTGGCCATTGCAAGATGAAGATGTCTATGTGCTTGTCGATGCCGACGCAGCCGGCAACAAACTGCGCAAACAGCTCAAACGAGAACTCCCTCACGCGAGGCAGTTGTACACCCGCCGAATGTACGGCGAAGTCGCTACAAGCCCGATTGAACATCTAGCAAAAGTGCTGCACGACGCCCATTTTACCGTGCATGAGCATTATCTGGAACCCCCAGGCGGAAGAGCAGATCGATAAGACATTGTAGTGGGCGGGGCGACCCTCGGGCGTGGTGAAAGTCGGGGGTGCGCGCGGGGGGATAGGCGGATGAGTCTGGGACCTGGAAGATAAATGGACTTTAGACAACTAACCTCAATTTTTCAAGCAAAAAAAGTGGATGTAGAGGGGTTTAAGTGGACTTGCGACAACTATTTTGATCCAGCTGATCTCTCATTTCGAAATAGATGGACTTTTGTCCACTATGAGAGGGTGGGGTGTCGGGCTGGCAGGGCCCCGATTCCAAATTTGAGATGGGGGTCCACTTCTGTGCTTGTAAAGGACAAAACTCCCGTTAGACCGCGGACTCAAGAGAAAACGGTCTCTGTAATGGTCGCAACTCCCGTTGCGTGTGGTGCGGCCCGCTTTTCCCCATGAAAAGGTCCTGTAACGGTCAAAACTCCCTTTACAGGACCCTTTGTTGTACTCGCTTTTGTTGTAACGGGAGTTAAGACCCTTAGAGTCCACCGTTCTCCTACTTCCTCATTTTACTTGCCACGTAATAGACTCCATAGATCATCAGACCTACAGTGATAATATGGCGAGCGAATAAATAGCGGTTCCGATTTGAAAACTCGAGCTCAATTTCGTCGCCCCCCCCCTTATTTTTGTACATATTCGATAAATGGAAAGTCGTCCTCATCCGCGATCACTTCCAGATCATGCGGGACGCGCAGATAGATGATCTGATTATCGGCCCGATGCCAATGCTCTGATCCGACCCATTTTTCCTCCTCAGTAAATTGCCGAATCGTAAACTCGGGGAGGGTCAGCGCCAACTTAATGGTTTGGTTCAGGGCTGCAAAACGCAGGGCTTTTCCATCTGTATGATCATGTAGGGCGTAATGTCTCGGTTCAAGCTTGAAAGAAAAGTCATAGCCGTTCATAATAAACTTCCCTTGAAAAAGAAAGACTTCCAATTTATTATCGTTTTCCTCTTTCCTTTCCAAGAGCACGTTAAAAGAGCGGTCCTCACCTTCTGAAATGAGTTGCAATAAATCTTTTTGCCCTAAATCGAGCTCGCTTTGCTTCACTAAAAATGGTTGAGCGAGCGGTGAATCAAGTTGACCCACGCGTAAATCATCAAAAAGAGAACCCCAAGCATCACTGTCCAATTCTACCTTTTCCAACGTTTGATCGCTCACCGTAATAAACGGGATGGACGCTGCTGCCAAAATAAGAATCCCGATATAACTAAACAGCAACCAATGCGTTACTTTTCTCGTTACCTTTCCAAATTTTAAAACGAATCCAAGCGGAATCAATAACAAGAGCAAAAATGGGATAAGCATCGTTGTCAAAATCATGATCTGACCTCCAATCGTTTCCAAATCCGAGTAGACACCGCAAAGAGAATCGTAACCGTTGCGCTCGCTTTTATGGTAAATACAATTAAACTCGATTCGAATCCGTAAAATTGGACGATGTCCGCTGGCAGTGTAAAAGCGGGTGGAATCAATGATCCGATAAATAAGATCGGGAAGATCCCAGCGAATAGTTTGTTAACTTGGACTAACGTTCCTACAAAATAGCCCAATGCGCCAAACAGGAGGACATATAAAAAAGTAGCGATCACACCAATTAATATCTCGACAAGCGCTACGTGAATCCCATAGAGTGGATCCTCCAACTGAATATACATAATGAATTTCAGTAAGTTTCCAGCCAAAAGGGAAAGGGCAGCCCCTAATAATGAAACGGTGACTAAAAATAAAACATTCGAAAGACTACTGCTTAGTCGGTTGGTTATAAACGTAAAATCATGATAACGATACGCTTTTGTCGTAATCGTAATTGCCGTCGTGAATGCCCAAACCATCGTAAACACGATGATTAAATCCGCGGTATAATAATTCGCGTTATAACTGAATCCGCTAGAAGAGCCTCCGCCGCTGGATACCACGCCACCCAATGAAAACAAAATAGCGAGCGCTTGAACAAACACGAGCGAACTCAATGCGTCAATGTTGGCCTTTAATTTATAGCGATATTGCTTTTTAACGGTTTCAGCTAGGCTTATCTTTGTTAAAGCCATCGTTGATCCCTCCTATTTCTCAATCATGTGGAGACGAATGTGTTCCCCTGCGCCGATCGATAGATCTGGCGGAATACGCAAATAAATGACTTGGCTACCACTCGTCACATGTGACATCTTCTTCGAGTCGCCTTTGATTTGTTTCAGTGGAAAGACATCGGAAATCAACCCAACCTTAAGATGTTGCTCATAAGGCATGGCGATGTACAAGTCGTTGTTCGTTTGCAAGTTGACTCGAAGCGGTTCAAGTTCATGAGAAAAATCGTAACCATCGATCCAAAGTCCCTCCGCATACATAAACACATCCAGTTTGCCGTCACTTTCCTTTTTTCTTTCAACATACACTAATGCGTCACCATAGCGACCAGACCAAACTATATCCATCGACTCCGTTTGCATCAGATCAATGCTTTTCTCCTCCAATAAAAAACTAGAATCGATCTGATCGAGCTGCCCGTTACTTAGTTTTGTATTTAACTGACTCCAAGCCTGATTCATCTCTAGCCGATCGACGCGTTCCAATTCCAAAGCGTTATTTTTAATAAACGGAGCGAGCGCGGTCGAGAGCAGAAGTACCCCTAAATAAATAGACAGCATCCAGTGTGTAAATTTGAGCGTTGTTTTTCCGATGCATGCGCGAACAATCATGAATAAGATGATGATTGGCAATAACAACGACAAGAAATTTGAGATTATCGTCATGATTTAACCTCCAATCGATTCCAGATCACCGTGGCAGCGGTGAAGAAAAGTGCGATCGTACAGAACACTTTTGCAGTAAGCAATGAAAATGTTGTTTCTTCGGTATAGAATTGAACCAGTTCAGACGCGAAGGTTGCGTCCGTTAGAAACATCCCCACAATGAGAACAGGCAGAAGAATTCTCATTGCTTTATGCAGTTGAAACAGGCTCCCCACTAAATAACCGGTTGAACTGAATAGAAATACATATAAAAAGGTAACACAGTAAGCGATTAGGGTTTCAGTCCATACGGACGGCATGCTATACAGCTGAAAACCGAAAACAACGCCTTGCGTGGCAACGAGAAAATTACCAGCCAGTAGGGCGGTGATGCTTCCAAGCAAGGTGGTTGTTGCTAGAAATAATAAATTCGATAGACTACTGCTCAGCCGATTGCTAATAAACGTGAAATCGTGATGTCGAAAGGGCTTGGTTGTGATCGTAATCGCGGACATGACTGCCCAAATAAATGTAAATAAAATGACGATATCGGATGAAACGTATTTTAGTTTGACGCGTGTATGGAAAGAGTCCGATAAAATGTCGTTATAGCCAACGTATGAAAGAGCGACAGCGAGTAATTGAATAAAAATGAGCGAACTCAACGCGTCAATATTCGCCTTCAGTTTATAGCGATACTGCTTTTTAATCGTCTGCGCCAGGCTCATTTCTATCAAAGACATCGTCAATGCCTCCTTTCGTTTCACTCGTTAGGTAGACGCACAAATCACTCGCTTGCACAGCGGATAGTTCAAGTCCGTCTGTCCGAGCTCGATCAAGCGTTGATTCGGAAAAAACATTTTTAACAACGGCGTAAAGGGTATTCGATCCAATCATCTTTTGGTGAATGATCTCGCGTCCATCGATAAATTCCAGCGCCGTTACTTTCGGTCCTTGGATGCCAATCGCCCATTCTTTTAAGTCGGAAATAGGCAGATGCAAATGTTTTTGTCCGTGATGGATGAGCAATACATCTTCCAATAGATCTTCAATCTCATCGAGATGATGACTGGAGATGATGATCGTTCGCGGATGGGCGATGTAATCTTTAAGTAGCGCTCGATAAAAATCGGTCCGAACGGATGCGTCCATGCCAGTCGTCGGTTCATCAAAGATCGTTAACGGAGTTCGAGCGGCAAGCCCGATGATTGCGTTGAACGTGCTCGTTTTTCCTTTTGAAAGGCGGTTATGATAGTTTTTTGGATCAAAAGAGAAATAGTCGAACAAACGTTGGGCTAGCTGTTGATCCCAATTTGGATAAAAGCTTTCAGCGACTTGCAGCAATTCCCCAAGCGGCACGGCGGGCGGAAAGCTCATCTGGTCATCCACAAAAATAGAGTTGGCAGAGACGGTCAAGCTATCAAAAGGGCGTTCGTCAAACACCTTGACCTCACCGGATGTTTGTTTAATGAAACCTGCGATCATTTTTAGCAGCGTTGTTTTGCCCGCGCCATTGCGACCGATCAGCCCGGTAATTTTATCAGCTTCAATTTGAAAAGAGAGTTGATCTAGCGCTTTTTTTCTAAAGTATGTTTTTGTTAATTTTGAGCACTCGATTACGTTCATCGCTCACATTCCTCCTTATAGATGTCCCGAATCATCGTTAGTAATTGTTCCTCGCTTACTTTTAGCCTTCTCGCCTCCAACACAACTTCGCGCGCTAAGCGACCCAATGTTCCCGTTTTTCGTTTCTTTCGGATCGCTTCTTTCGCCCCTTCAGAGACAAACATGCCGAGCCCTCTTTTTTTATACAAAATGTCCTCATCCGCAAGTAGATTGAGGCCCTTTGCCGCTGTTGCGGGGTTGATCGTGTACATCTCAGCTAACTGGTATTGGGAATAAACCCGTTCATCCGGCTTAAAATGACCGCTTAATATTTCAGATTCAATCCAATCCGCAACTTGCATGTAAATTGGCTTGGTGCTCTTTTTGTCCAGCATGATTTCCGCCTCCTCTCATGCCTAGTGCATTACTGTTGTAATGTAGTATATAGCGGACGGGGAAAGTTGGCAAGCTTCGATTTGAATCGCGCTGTGCCTGTCGGTCGCTATGTACGGTAAAATAGGAGGTAAGATAAACGTGGGAGGGACAATAGACAACTTGGCTGTTAGGGGTGTGACGGGAATCTTTGATGGGGTTAGCCGCGCTTGGAGAAAATGGATTGGTTTTTTTCGGGACTAGTATTGCAACCGAAAAAGGATCGTTTGGGGGAGGGGTAAACGCGGTGAAAAGACATACTGTGATTGGCAGAATTCTATTTTGGATTGGACTTCTATGCTTTTTTCTTGGCTTAGGAATTTTTGATTACCTCTACATGCCTGAGAAACCACTAATCATTGTTGGGGTTGGAATCGCAATCATCATCACGGCAGACTTCTTTTTTCAGAAACCAAAAAAGGAAAGTGGAGGGGAGTAGATCGGACTGTTATTATGGCCGTTTACGATCAGTTCGCTTATTTTTGCGGTCGTCGCTTTGTATTTTAAAAAGTCAAAGTACTTTGTCTTTGCCGCTTTACTGATTAGTCCAATGTCGTTATATTTGGCTGCAACACCGCTGTTTCGATGGTGGGGATTGACGCTTCCGATCTTTTACCTAGTGACGGCGCTAACCCTTAGAAAAAATAAGAGGTGGTTAGCGGGTTTGTTGATGTTTCCAAACTTCGTGATCGTTGGTTGGCTTGGCTATGTAGCGATCCTGGCTTGAATTATTTGGATATCTCGGTCCATTCATGCGTTATATGTTATTGTCTCAATGAACGCCCGCACCGCTTGAAAAATGGGTTTCATGGTCGCTCATTAATCATTAACGTCTTGCTATTATTCAAACTCCAATTAAAAAAGCTGAGATAAGTCACTTATCTCAGCTTTTTTCGGCATGGATAGATGCCATCCACAATATTCGATAATGAAGGGGGAGAATACCGTTTACGAACCAGTCTCCTCTAATTGTAAATCCGAATCCACGCCCTCCGCAGCTTCCGCAGGAGCTTCCCCGAAAGCAACTTCTTTGCCAGGTAACAAAGCGTGCAGCAAGATTCCTAAAAATGTAGCCATCGCAATGTTATCGATCGTAAGGTTGGCGATAAAATGGCGGATGGTGAAATCGTGAAATTCCAGTTTGAATCCGCCGATTCCTGTCACGAGAATGATTGCGGCGATGACCATGTTACGCTTTTCAGCGAAGTCAATTTTGTGTTCGACGTACATTCGCATCCCTTGCGCGGCAATCGTTCCGAATAGCACGATCGTCACACCGCCTAACACGGGTTCAGGAATCGTCATTAAGGCAGCCCCAATTTTCCCGATAAAAGCGAACGAGATTGCAAACACGGCAGCGAGGCCGATTACGTTGCGACTATACACTTTGGAAATCGCTAGCACCCCAATATTTTCCCCATACGTCGTGTTTGGCGGTCCCCCGATAAAAGCGGCTAACGAGGTGGCAAGTCCATCGCCTAGCAACGTGCGGTGTAGCCCTGGATCTTTCATCAAATTCCGATTCATCACATTTCCTGTGACGAGCAAGTGACCGATGTGTTCCGCCAATGTGACGAACGCAACGGGCACAATAATCGCCGCGGCAATCCATGCGGACGGTGAAGTGAAAGCTTCGAACAGCTGCGTCGTAAGCATATGGTTATCAAACATATCTTTCGGAGGGACCAACCAAGCGGCATTCGTAATCTTTGCGAAGTCCAGCCATTCAGGGTGACGGATCGCCGTATACGCATACCCTGTCACCATCCCCGCTAAAATCGGAATGACCGATAAAAATCCTTTAAAGAAAACCATAAAAACGACCGTAGCAATCAATGTAATAAAAGCGACTTCGACCGCGGCAAGCGAATAAAGCGGATTATTCGGATCAGGAGAAAGCGGATCGTGCAACGCCCAGTTAACGGCAACGCCCGCGACGCTCAAACCAATCACGATAATGATCGAGCCAATCACGACGGGCGGCAGTAACCGATTGAGCCAATCGACACCCGCTTTTGAAACGATCGCGGCGACGATCACGTACACCATCCCCGCTAATAAACAACCGAGCATGGCCGCCCCGTATCCCGCATCGCTTGCGGACACAGAAATAATTGGACCGATAAAAGCGAAGGAAGAGCCAAGGTAGTTGGGCACTTTCCCTTTTGTTAAAAAGATAAATAAGAGTGTTCCAAGTCCACTGGATAAAAGCGCGGCTTGGACATCGAGTCCAGTTAATAACGGTACGAGCACCGTGGCCCCGAACATCGCGAATAAATGTTGTAAACTTAACGGAACCCATTTTTGTAGTGGCGGGGTCTCATGTGTATCAATAAAATCTTTCGTTTTAGCCATGTTCATTCCTTCTTTCTAGAGGCTCTCTTTGATAGCCACTCGTTCTTGGTTGTCGATTTCATTTAGCTCAACCGTAATAATTTCAGACCGTGAGGTGGGCACGTTTTTTCCAACAAAATCAGGGCGAATCGGCAGCTCGCGGTGACCGCGATCAATCAAGACCGCCAGTTGAATCATTTCTGGACGACCCTTGTCCATTAACGCGTCAAGAGCGGCTCGCACCGTGCGTCCAGTAAACAGCACGTCATCGACGAGGATTACTTTTTTGCAATTAATATCGGGCAAGTTTGTATCTTTAATAATCGGCTTTGCTTCTCTTTCCATTTCGGTCAAGTCATCACGGTAGAGCGTGATATCCAAGTCCCCTACGGGAATTTCCAACCCTTCAATTTGCTGAATCCGTTCCGCCAGTCGATTAGCGAGATAAATGCCGCGTGTGCGAATTCCGACCAAGACGCTGTCTTCAACCCCTTTGTTTCGTTCGATGATTTCATGGGCGATCCGCGTTAAGGCGCGGCGCATGGCTGCTTCGTCTAGAATCACACTTTTTTCTTGGAAATGCTCTGTTGTCGTCATCACGATCCATCCTTCCTTTTGCTGTAATAGTATGCGCTAGGGTCGGCAAAAACAAAGAGCTCCCTGTCATCGTTGACAAGGAGCTCTACATTCGCTCATGCTACATAAACGGCTATCCCACAGCTGAATAAGCTTGGAATGCCTTGTATCCGACGACCTTGCCAGCCTCACGGGACTGAGTTAAAGGTACTCTGTTCAATTGCACACATTATGTCATGCGCTCGCTTATTTTGTCAACTGGGTATCGATTTCCAGCCGACTGAGGGTCCTCCTTTTTTGCAAAAATATGATATGATACGACGTAAGAGAAATAATTTTTAACGATCGAAGGTGGGTAAATGAAGAGGCTAAACCCAATGTTGCAACGCTTAGAACAATTTTATGAAGAGATGGTTCAGTTGCGCCGCGAACTTCATATGTATCCCGAACTTTCTTTTCAGGAAGTCGAGACCCCGCGAAAAATTGCCGCCATTCATCGAGAGCTTGGTTTAGATGTACGGACAGAAGTTGGCGGACGAGGGGTTGTCGCTACTTTGCGCGGCGGAAAACCAGGACCGACAGTCGCATTGCGCGCAGATTTTGATGCGTTGCCGATTCAAGACGAGAAAGAAGTGGATTATAAATCGCGGGTGCCAGGTGTGATGCACGCTTGCGGTCATGATCTACATACCGCAACACTGATCGGGGTTGCTCGAGTGTTAGTCGAGCGCAAGGAAGAACTTGCTGGAAACGTCGTGTTTATTCACCAATTCGCTGAGGAGGTTTCGCCAGGCGGAGCCAAACCGATGATCGAAGATGGTTGTTTAGACGATGTCGATGTCATTTACGGTTACCATGTGTGGGCGGGCATTCCGTACGGGGAAGTGAGAGTGACGGAAGGATACATGATGGCTGCGGTCGACGATTTTATCATTCATATTGAAGGAAAAGGCGGACACGGAGCGACGCCTCATGTTACAGTCGACCCGATCGTAGTCGGTAGTCAGCTCGTGCTGAATTTGCAGCAAATCGTCAGTCGGCGTGTCGATCCATTGAAACCAGCTGTGTTAACCGTGGGTTCATTTGTGAGCGGAAATGCGTTTAACGTCATTCCGGGAACCGCTCAACTTAGAGGGACGATCCGTTCCTTTGATGACGATGTGCGAGCGTTGATGGAGCAAGCTTTAAAAGAAGTGACCGAGGCAACATGCCGAGCGGCGGGGGCTAAGGCGCGGATTGAGTTTTTGCGCGGATACCCAGCGGTTAACAATCATGCGGAACCGACCAAGTGGATTGAAGAAGCGGCGAAACCGATCGTCGGAGCGGATCAAGTCAAACCATTAACGCCCATTATGGGCGGCGAAGATTTTGCTTACTATTTGCAAAAAGTTCCTGGAACGTTTTTCTTTGTCGGTGGAGAAAATTCGGAGCTGAACGCGGTTTACCCGCATCACCATCCGAAGTTTGACGTTGACGAACGAGCGATGATTATCGGTGGAAAAGTATTCCTAGCCGCTGTTGCTCGACATTTACTTAAATAAAACCACTTTTTAGTTTTGTTTTTTGCGCTTTTTTCCCTATACTAAGGGTATCGACTTAAAGAGAGGTTTTATGGATGGCAAATGAATTTAAAATTTGTGATGAGTGCCGGACGACAAATGTGAAAACGTTGCTCCCTCTGTTAAAACAGGTAGACCCCGAAGCGGAAATCGTCATGGGGTGCCAATCTTACTGCGGGATCGGACATAAAAAATTGTTTGCAATCATCAATGGCAGACATGTTACGGCTGTGACGGAAGAAGAGTTAGTGGACAAAGTGGATAAAGCGGTGAAACGAGCAGCAAGAAGGAAGAAGGTTTCCCCGACAACGTAATAAAAGGCGCGTAATCGGAAGCGCAGTGAAGGGGCTATGCTAGGAAACGGAAGTGTTTTCTGGCGCAGCCTCTTTTTTGATTGCCTTTGAAGAGCTCTTGGAGTGTGTAGAAAAGGCAGAGGGCGCGTAACGCAAAAAAGCGGGGGAAGATGGGCTCTCCACCGCTTTTCACGCGCTCGTTTCGTTTAGTTGAACCAGCCGTTTATAATCGAAATTAACTTTTTAAAGAAAGCGCCAAATGCAGAAAGGAAGTTTTTCGTTTCTTCTTGCTGCATAATCTCATCAAACTTCCCCTTGGCGATTTCTAAGTTTTTACCGACTTGTTGCCAGTCGATATTCAGGTTTCGCATTTTATCGAATAAACTGACCAGCCCGTTTAACTCATCGCCTGTTAATTGAATCCCCAATTGCTCCGCCACTCTCTGGATTAAGGCGCGGATGTCTTCCGTTGTTTTCGGCGGATTCTTCGCAATTTCTTGTTTGACTTCGTTCATAAACTGGACCGCTTTATCATCGCCGATCGATTCTGAAAGCTTCGCTGTTTTGACCATTTCCTCATTAGCCACTTGTTTTTGTTCTTCAGGAATCTTAATGTTCATCGTCGTTTCATACGCTTTGAGAATTCCTGTTAAAGCGGCTGTCCCTGACACGGCAAATGGAGCAGTGACATACACTTCGGCATCTTTTACGCCCGCTGTCGACATTGCGTTCATGTACATATCGTCTGATACCCATGTAATATTGTGGGTCGTTACACTCAGCTCGGAGTCTTTTTCCCCAATAATAATTCTGGAGGATGAGATTGCTCGGGTGCCGATTTGCGCTTTCGATATATATTCTCCTAAATATTTATGCTCTTCTTGATTGGTTACGTACACGATCAGCGGTTCTTCAGGATTGCCCATTTCAGATAAGAGGGCCGTCTTTTGCTGTTCGTTTAAGTTTTCTCCCAAAGTGATAATCACATCGCCTGGGGCGCTATCCGCAAACGCGGTAAGAGGAACGGATAGCAAACAAACACTAAGTAATAAAGCGAGTAACCTATTCTTCATCATTTTCTCCCCTTCTTGACATCAATCGCCTGTCTCTATTTTACAGCAAATTGAAATGATTCTCTATTGATCTATGCAAAAACAAACTTTTTATGATGCTGGTCCGTCTTTTGTAGTAGAGAGGGCCGCAAGCGGAGAGGAGGGCGACGATGGCGGTGTCAAACGAATCGCTAGTCAATTTTATTAGGGAACATAAAGATAACGTTTATCGACTGGCTTTCAGTTATGTAAAAAATAAGGAGGATGCTCTAGATATTACGCAAGATTCTATTCAAAAAGCGTTGATTAATATCCATACATTGAAAACGATAAATGCGCTGAAAAGTTGGTTCTATCGAATTGTGATCAATACTTCGTTGGATTTTTTGCGTAAACAGCAGCGGGTCCAAGTGATGGATGATCAGCTGTTGGAATTTCATAGTCCGCAAACCGAGGATCAGTATACGAATCTTGACCTTGAGCGGGCGCTCGATGATTTGCCGCATGCATATCGGACGATAATTATTCTTCGTTACTTTGAGGATTTAAAGATTGACGAAATTGCGGAAACGCTTGATGAAAATATCAATACAATTAAAACGAGATTGTATCGGGGATTGCAGGAATTGCGCGTAACAATGAGCGATGAGGACTTGATGGAGGTTGAATAGGATGAGTAAAAAGATGGAGCGCCTGAAGGAACAATATGAGCGGATTGAAATTCCCGTTGAACTTGATGAAGTGGTCGAGCAGGCATTGAAACCTAAAAAGAGGAGCCATCTGTTGCGAAACAGTGTCATGGGAGGCGTGGCAGCAGCTGTTTTGTTTATGGCAGGATTAAACGCCAGTCCCGTTTTTGCCCAATCGTTGGCCGAAGTGCCGTTGCTTGGTTCAATTGCAAAAGTGCTGACGTTTAAAGAATATCGTGTCGCCGATGGAACGATGGAGGCAAATATCAAGGTGCCCGCGATTGAAAATACAGGAAATGAAGCACTGGAAGAAACGTTGAACCAGAAGTATCTGGAGGAAGGTAAAAAGTTGTACGATGAGTTTATCGCGGAAATGGAGCTATTAGAGCAAAATGGCGGTGGGCATATGGGATTAGATAGCGGTTATGTCATAAAAACAGACAACGATCAGATTTTATCAATTGGTCGCTATGTGGTTAATACGGCTGCATCTTCCTCAACCACCTTTAAATATGACACGATTGATAAGCAGCAGCAATTGCTGATTACCTTGCCAAGCCTGTTTAAAAATGATGGTTACATTGGCGTGATCAGCGACAACATTCAAAAGCAAATGAAAGAACAGATGGCGTCTGATCCGGATCTTGTTTATTGGGTCAAAGGCGCGGGGGAAGATGATGTCATGGTTGGACGTTTTGAGACGATTGCTGAAGACCAAAATTTTTATATTAATGAGCAGGGGAAACTTGTCATCGCCTTTGATAAATACGAAGTCGCGCCAGGGTACATGGGTACGGTGGAATTTGTGGTGCCGACCGACGTGATCGATGGGCTGTTGGTGGACGGACAGGACGTTATAAAATAGGACGCAGGGCAAGATGCGTAGAAATAGAGTTGTATGCTGGCTAGAAGAGTAGCGGTTACTGCGATTATGGAGGAAAAGTGGCTGGGGGATGGCGGGGTGTTGCGGGGTGAGTGGAGAAAAAGCGGGTGAGACGAGCTGTAGAGCGGGTCTTTTCCCGCTTTTTATAATGGCGGGCCCCTGGTCGAGTTGCGGAGTGGGTTTCACCCGCTCTTTTTTGCGATGGAAAGGAGGGAAGGCGCTGAATCCCCTTGCATGATCTAGGTTGATGTTAGTTGCCGTTTCTAGCGGTCAAAAGCGCCCTTACAACGTCTTCACCCCCGCTGCCCGCTCATGCAACGGCCTAAAATGCCCTTAGAGAAGCAAAAAATGACCAAAGGCAGATAATTCGGGCTGTAAGGGTCAAAAGCGCCCTTACAACGTCTCCAATCGGCTGTCCGACACATACAACGGCCTAGAATGCCTTTACAGCCGTTTCCCAACCGTATCAGCGTTGCGAAATGCAACGTTGATTCACAAATTTCTACTTTTTTCCCCCGATTTGATGATAATATTTACCCCTGTCCCGCCACCGCTGTGAATATGGTTTTCCATGCTCGACACATCAATAGATTTCTCAAAATGGACGCGTTTACTTTCCTTTGCTCCAAGTATTACCTCGAAAGGGACTGTATGATTCAAAAGTGATACAGTGGGCGGATTGCTCCTAAAATGAGGGTCCTCATAAAATTCAACGGTGAAGCGAACCTCTTTGTTACTATTGTTTCTAAATGAAAGCGAGCACTCGCCATGCAGTATCCCCTCATTGGCCATCTCAAAACTGTAATTACTTTGCTCACTTGAATAGGAAACAGCATAAATCCCTTTCGCTAAAGTCTTTTGGTATGAATCGATTATAAAGATGGGGACAAAAGATACGATGAGAATGGCAATGAAAACAAATCGGCCCCGATTTTTCCTCAAAGACTTCGAAAGAAAATAGAGACCGGTAATAAGTAAAAGCAAAGTTATTAGGCCAACCGTGTGAAATCCATTTGCAAAACTGAGCGGTATATTTAATGCGATAGAAATCGCTTCCCCAATAGGATATTTATGTGGAAAAGGGAAATTTAAAATCATCGATACGGACAAAAGAGTGAGCGAAAACCAAAACATCTGTTTACTTTTTATCAATAGAGCTTTCCTCCCTAAATCATTAAAATATGCAAACTTACAATATTACTCAAAAAGGCTAGAGGCCTCTATCCACATTTGCCGTTAGGAGGAGATGGAGGTCATCCTAATTCACACTATGTGAACAAAGGTGATCGACACGCTGGGCATCCTTGATATCAAATGATATCATATTATGATATTTGTATAAGGGGGGAGGGTCTATGTTTAAAAAAGTATTGGTTAGTTTATTCGTAATCGGGTTTATTTTTGTTTCAATCGTCATGTACAATCACAACCAAGAACCAAGCAGAGAAGATGTCTTTAAATCTACCAAGAAGTGGTCGCGGCCAGCGACGAAGGTCCTTTTTCTTGAAAGGATAGATGACTCGTGGCTAACGATTATCAGAATGGGTCACGGTGTGGCGATTGCCCGATTGGAAGAAAACAGCCTGGGGTTATGGAGAGTTAAGCAGTTGCTATCATCCGTTCACTATCCACCTGCTGCCGACGATGAAGAAATCACGTGGGGAGCAAGCGGAGATGGACAAGGGAATACTTATTATTTCGGTCAAATTATCAATCCAAAAATCAAAAGGCTGACCGTAGAAAACAAGAGGAAGATTTATGACGATGTACATCTATTCAATGTCAACGGGGATCACTTTTTCTTTAAAGAGGTGAACGAGGAGATGGAACTCCCGATCAATATAGAAGCGTATTCCGAATCGGGTGAAGTCATCTATTCGTCAGTATCGCCCGTCAAAAAATAGATGACTTTGCTGAATCGAATAGGCAGTACCCTCATTCTGTAATTTCGTTTACCAAAACACGTGAAAAACTCCTTATAATTGATGAGGATAGGCAAATAATACGGTATTACATCACGATTTTAGCAACTTTCTACTTAGAATTTCGTCAGTATATTCATAGGATGTATTCATTTTGTTTAGTTTCAGTATGCTGATTATACAAGTAGGGGACCAATCATGCTTTTTAACTCTTTTGAATTTATTTTTATCTTTTTACCGATCGTTTTCATTATCTATTTCATCTTGAATAAAAGGAAGTTAACCGAGCTGTCAAAAATTTGGTTAATTTTAAGCTCGTTGGTTTTTTACAGTTGGTGGAATGTGGCGTATTTGCCATTAATTATAATCCCCATTGTCGTAAATTTTAGCATTGGTTATGCGATGAATGCTAAGGCGCAATCGGGTAAAAGAGTTCTGTTAATCATCGGGCTCCTCTTTAATATCGGGTTGCTCGGCTATTTTAAGTACTATGATTTTTTTGCTGATAGTCTCAATCTTGTTTTCTCAACGAACCTTGCTTTGAAACGTTTAGCTCTTCCGTTAGCGATCAGTTTTTTTACGTTTCAGCAGATTGCCTACTTGGTTGATTTATACCGAAAAGAAACAGGAAGTTCCCGTTTTTTGGATTATTGTTTATTTATTAGTTTCTTTCCGCAGTTGATCGCAGGGCCGATCGTCCATCATAAGGAAATTATGACGCAATACCAAAGCGTTAGAAATAAAGTTTTGAATTATAGAAACGTTTCGCTTGGTATCTTTATCTTTTTTATCGGGTTATTTAAAAAAGTGGTCGTCGCGGATACATTCGCGGTTTGGGCTACGGAAGGTTTTGATCATCAGACTGCGCTAACTTTTGTGGAATCATGGATTGCCGTTTTGTCGTACTCGTTTCAGCTTTATTTTGATTTTAGTGGATATAGCGATATGGCGATCGGGGCGGCGTTGCTCTTTAATATTAAGTTGCCAATCAACTTTGATTCGCCGTATAAATCGCTCAATATCCAAGAGTTTTGGAGAAGATGGCACATTACGCTCGGCCGTTTTTTAACGAATTACATCTATTTCCCGCTTGGCGGAAGCAGAAAAGGAAAGGTTCGGACGTATCTCAACGTGATGATAATTTTCTTAATCAGTGGGATTTGGCATGGCGCCGGCTGGACATTTGTTTTTTGGGGATTTTTACATGGGCTGGCTTCGGTCATCTATCGCTACTGGAATTCATTTAATCTACACATGAATAAGGCGCTTGCGTGGTTCATCACGTTTAACTTTGTTAATTTGTCATGGGTGTTTTTTCGGGCAAACACCTGGTCAGACGCCGTTAAAATGCTAGAAGGGATGGTCGGTTTAAATGGGTTTAGGCCGATTATTCAGGCAAAAGGAGAGCGCGAGTGGAGTCTTTTATTTAATCAGGGCGTAAATTTCGATCAGCTGTTTGTTGCTGAGTTTTTAACGATTGTCATTTACCTTCTTATTGCCCTGGTATTAGTGCTTGCTGTCAATAACTCCATGCAATGGACTGAACGATTTCAACCGGATTGGAAGCGTTCAGCGCTCGTTGTTGGCATCGCATTCGTTTTAATCTACGCTGCTTTTTCAACGCAAAATGTGAGCGAATTTCTCTATTTCAATTTTTAAGGGTGACAGGGATGCAGTATAAAAAATGGTTGCGGAACACGTTGATGATCACTTTGCTGGTGGCGCTCCCTTTTATCGGGATTGTGATTTACAACTATTATATCGATCCGCTTTGGAACTTTGAACACGCTCATCCATCTAATGCGGTGAATCTTGGCTTTGATGAACGACAGCAGAAAATGAATAAGGTGACGCACTCTTCGTTTGATTATGATACGTTGATCGTCGGCACTAGTCGAACCACTTTTATTGATCAACATGAGTTCAAAGGGCATCGCGCTTTTAACTATGCGGTGAGTGAAATGGGGATTGACGAGTACCATGATTATATTGAATATGCGAAAAGGATTAATGGAAAAGAGTTTGATTATATCGTAATGGAGCTGTATTTTGATGGATTTCGCAAAGGAGTGATTGGGAGACAACGACCGCTAGAAACGTATCACAAAACGACGGATGCTCCTTTTTACCGCGTTAGATCTCTTTTTTCCTTCGATATGTTTGAGAGGGCGAAAAGGAATCAACTGTACTCTAGGTCGGAGCAATATTTGGGACCACGGTATTATACACGGGATAATGTGGCGAAAACAAATTTTATCAATGATGAGATCGAACAAACGATGGAGGCGTATAAACGGCGATTTAAACAGGAATCATCGAGCGAATATCCGGTTGACCCTGAATACTTCGAAATCCTAAAAGAGATAAAAAGAAACAATCCAAATACGGAGTTTTTGTTGTTTATTGAGCCAATGGCTGCGGAGCGGATTCAACTTATTTTAGGCCAAGAGGTTAATTGGGATGCGTATCAAAAATGGGTAAAGGAAGTGGTCGAAATTTATGACGGCGTTTATAATTTCATGTACGTTAATTCGGTTACAGACGATCTATCTCATTATTTTGACGAGGTTCACTTTTATCCTGAGATTGGAACGATGATTGCCCATCGATTGACTGATTATGAAAAAGAGGAGCTGCCCTCCGATTTTGGGATTTATGTAACAGCGGAAAATGTCGAGCAGCATTTAAACTTTATGAAACAGCAGATTGAGGTGGGAAGATAATCTATTCTATAAAACGATCTAGATTGTTGAATCCATTTAGAGGAGTATATAGATGATCGTGAAATGTGGGAAAGAGGAATTTGTTTTAAATGATTCCGATGAGATCGTGTTCAATGGTATTTGTTATCAGATTACAACAAGGACAGTTGGAAAAGGTATGGAGCGTAATTGAAAGCGCTTGTTTATTAATAGTGGGTTGCGCAAACACCATATTTTCCTACATAAAGGATGTTAAAATATAGAGGGATCAAAAAGACAAGATAAATTGACTATTTGATCCCTCTTAAACTGAGTCGTTCAATCCCATGGTATTTATAATGGTTTCATTGGTTCTTTAGGGTATTCAATTTGATTCAATATCCAAGGTTTGTTGCCTTTTCGAGAGTACGTTGTAAAGTACTCCCGATCAACTTCAATCAAGCTCCAGTTCAATTCTTGCTCCACCATCAATTTAAACGTTTCAGCGCTGGATTGATTATTAGGATCGTATGCCTTTATCCACTGTTGATTACCGCATTGGCCTTTCTCGGTGATAATTAACATCGAAGTAGTTGATGAATGCGTTTCGCCGCACGCCGAAAGTAGTAATAAACTTGATATACTGAGTAAATATAGGGTTGTTAATCTACATCGATTTCGCAATTCCAATGATCTCCTCTTTACTCAGTTTTCCTTCAATCGAATAATAAAACTCCGGTGTTGTCCAGAATAACTGATTTACTCCATTTTTATAGAGGAGTAAACTTGCCTGGCGGCCATTGATGGTCAATTCTTCGATCTTTGTATCCTCGCGATCAACGGAAATTCCCATACCAAATTGTTCCTCAATTCGCTTTTCATTAATTGTAAAAGTAGTCTGTTCCCCTTCATAAATTAAATAGATTTCATTGCTTTTTTCTTCGCTGCTTTTGATAACGAGCACTTCCTGCAAAACAGCAGAAACTGGAATGACATCAGGCAATATAATTTCGAAAGCTGTCTCTTGCCGCGCTTCATCTAGGCTCATGTTCTCGGAAGTCACTTCGTAACCCTCAACAATTGAGATTTCACCTGACCCAGGAGCGTCTTTGCCCTCGATTCGATCCCCTACTTTTACAAACAATTGGGCGGCTGTACCTTGGATGGTATGAAACATTTCTGTCAACCGTTGAAAGGCGGATCCGCTCTGAGGAGAAAAAAAGATCAATGAACTTATAATGAACAATACAGAGGCGGCGAAAATCCTAGCTTTTGGGTGAAAACGAGGTGATTTGCTCCGTTCTTGACGGTTCTGAAATTGTTCCCACGAATCTTGGGTTGAAAGGGGAGGCGAAGGAAATTGATTGATTTTTTCCTGCAGGATTTCACTGATTACGCGTTCCAAACCTTTATTTTTATCTTGCATTGGCAATCAACTCCTTTACATCAGGCCTTTGTTCTAAAACCTCTCTAAACTTTAACCTCGCTCGGTAAAGGCGTGTTTTGACTGTGCCAACGTTAACACCCAAGGCCTCGGCTATTTCAGCGTTTGTCATGTCATGAATGTATCTAAGAAGTAAAACTTGTTTGTGATCTGGCCTCAGTTCGTCCAATTGCTGCAATAAAAGCTTTTTTAGCGCTTCATTTTCAATTATGCTTTCAACCTCTGAAACATAAAAATCCCTTTTCGAAAGCTCATGGTCGATAATAATGTCCTCCGTAGCCGAATCGTTCCATCTTTTTAACTTTCTAAGCTGATCGATCGCCGTTCGGGAGGCAATCGCGGCTAACCAAGCGCCGAGTTTATCGGCTTCTTTAACGGTATGTAATTGTCTAAACGCTTTTAGAAAAGTTTCCTGGGCTACGTCTTGAGCAAGCTCGCGATCTTGAATGATAAAATAAGCGGCATAATAGACACGTTCAAAAAACATCTCATAAATGAGTCGCTCAGATTGTTGATCTTGGCGTTTATTTTTAAATTTATAAAGCAGATTCTTAAGCAACCGTAGCCTCCTCTCTATACCAATCTATCTTTTGGGGATGTTCTTATATAAGATGATTCTATCATGTAATTTCGGAATTGTATGGGGGAATTGCGAACTCAATACTTTGAGATGGAATCGTGATCCCAGTTTAACGTCAATTCGAAGGGGAGTTTGGGGCGGTGTAAAGGTCAGAAATGCCTTTATACCGAGGGTGGAACGAGGCATAGGCGGGGAAATATCAACTATTTTAGGAAATTCCCAATTTACCAACTTCTTTTTTAAAAGAGTCATCCCTTGGCAAAAGGGTGGAACCAGTTCACACTCTGTGAAGTTGGGCGCTTAAGGCGATCTTTATACAAGAGATTTCTATTGTTCCGTGTTAAGTGTTTATTCTCCGACTAACTCCTCAAAAGAATAGGCGTGACGTTTAAATAGGTGGAGTTTCAACTACTAAATCAGGCCCCCTACTACACCCCAATCCCCCAAGATCCTCCGATATGCAGTTTTTTCACCACATTTAGCCTGACCAAATCCAGCCAGCTAGCCCTTGCTCACATCGCCCACCTCGAATGTTCTCATTATGTAAAATCTGTGTTTACATTATTTTTAACGCGTGCTACTATATACCATAATCGTAACACGTATTTGAGGAAGGTTGAGGATGGGTATGATACGTTTGTTTATTTTAGTAAGCATGTTTTTGTTATTTTTAGTGGGCTGCGGGCAACAGGCGCCTCAGGATTCGCAACAGGAAAGAGTAACGACTAATTCGAATGAATTGACGTTGGCCCTCGGTTCAGAACCAGATGAAGGGTTTGATCCGACGACAGGGTGGGGGCGCTATGGCTCGCCGCTTTTTCAGAGTACCTTGTTTACATATGATCAGGAATTAAAGGTTGTCAATGATCTGGCTACGGAATATGAAGTTAGTGACGATGGACTTGTTTGGACGGTCACGTTGCGTGATGACGTCACTTTTTCTGATGGCGAACCACTGACAAGCGCGGACGTGAAGTATACGTTTGAAACGGCAGCGGCGAGCGGTTCAGTTGTCGATTTGCAAATCATTGAAAAAGTGGAGGCGACGGCCGAGCATATGGTGACATTTACTTTGAAAGAGCCGCATTCAACTTTTATTCATGCCCTTGTCGCCACGGGGATTGTGCCGAAACACGCCCATAATGACAATTATGCAAGTCAGCCGATGGGGTCGGGACCGTATCAATTTGCCCAATGGGATAAAGGGCAACAGTTGATCGTGACGGCGAATCCGTTGTATTACGGCAAAAAGCCTTCTATAGAAAAGGTGACGATTTTATTTTTAAACGAAGACGCCGCTTTTGCCGCAGCGCAGGCGGGAACGGTTGATGTCGCTGCAATTCCCGTGATGTTTGGCAAGCAAGGCGCGCCTGGAATGCGTCTAGAAATATTGCAAAGCGTCGATAATCGCGGTATCGTGTTTCCTATTATGAACTCGGGTGAACAGAGCGCGCAAGGATTGCCGATCGGCAATGATGTCACAGCTGATCCAGCGATTCGCCAGGCAATCAACATCGCGATTGATCGAGAAGCTCTAGTTGAGGGTGTGCTCGAAGGATTCGGAACGCCTGCGTATACACCAGTTGATGGATTGCCTTGGTGGAATCCAGAAACGGTTATCGAGGACGGTGATTTGGAGCGAGCAAAGCAGTTGTTAGAAGAAGCGGGCTGGCGGGATGAAGATGGGGATGGCATCCGTGAGAAAGGCGCGCGAAGAGCGGAGTTTACGCTCGTATATCCGTCAAGCGATGTGACGCGTCAATCGTTGGCGATTGCGACGGCAGACATGTTGAAGCCGCTGGGGATCAAGATTACAGTAGATGGAAAGGGTTGGGAGGAAATCGGAAAATTAAAGCATGAGCATGCTATTCTGATGGGCTGGGGCAGTCATGATCCGTCTGAGATGTACAACCTCTACCATAGCAAATATGCGGGAATTGAATCGTTTAATCCTGGATTTTATAAAAATGAGAAGGTCGATCACTATTTGGATCAAGCTTTAACCGCAACAGACCAAGCGACGGCCAACGAATTTTGGAAGAAAGCGCAATGGGATGGTTCGAACGGTTTTAGCGCGAAAGGGGACGCGGCTTGGGCTTGGCTTGTCAATTTGGACCATTTGTATTTAGTTAACGAAAAGTTGGATATCGGTCAACACAAAATTCAACCGCATGGGCACGGCTGGCCGATCACAGATCATTTAACGGAGTGGAAATGGAATGAGTGAGTCAGGGTCCAAAGGGACCCCTCTCCTTTCTTTTATCGGATGGGTCCTCGCTAAAGGAATTAGACTTGTCAGCTTGTTGTTTGCTGTCTGTTTGATTTCATTTTTATTGATGAAAAACTCGCCGATTGATCCGATTCAAGCGTATGTGGGGGCGGATATGTTACGGATCAGTCCTGAACAGCGGGCCCAGATCGCCCACTATTGGGGATTGGACAAATCGCTCGCTGTTCAATTTTGGCGGTGGTTGAGCGCGTTAGCGGCGGGCGATTTTGGAGTTTCCATGATCTATCGCCAACCTGTTTTAACTGTGATTGGCGAACGCTTTTGGAATTCGCTTGCCTTAATGACAGCGGCTTGGGCGTTGTCAGGAGCGCTTGGGTTTATACTTGGCGTCATCGCCGCGATGAAACGAAATAGCTGGGTAGATCGCGTGATTAAATGGTATTGTTACACGTTAGCCTCTACGCCCACCTTTTGGATGGGGATTTTGCTATTGATGGTTTTCTCCGTTTGGCTTGGGATGTTTCCGGTGGGAATGGGGACGCCCGCAGGACGGCTCGCGGAACAGGTTACGCTGGCGGATCGGATCTATCATCTAATTTTGCCGGTGATCACCCTCAGCATCATTGGGGTGGCAAATGTCGCATTACATACGAGGCAAAAGTTGATCGAGGTTTTACAGAGTGATTATGTCCTGTTTGCGAAAGCGAGAGGGGAGTCTGGCTGGACGCTAGTCCGCAGGCATGGGTTGCGTAATATTGCGTTGCCCGCGATTACGTTGCAGTTTGCCTCGCTTAGCGAATTGTTTGGCGGGGCAGTGTTGGCGGAACAAGTCTTTTCCTATCCAGGCTTAGGACAAGCAATGGTTAATGCGGGGTTACGCGGGGATGTTCCATTGTTGTTGGGGTTGGTGTTGTTTAGCGCCTTATTTGTGTTTGCGGGTAACACGGCGGCAGATCTCATTTACCGTTGGATTGATCCGCGTATTCGGGAAGGAGCGGCGATCCGATGATATGGATAAATCGAAGGACGCAACTAGTCCTGATGACGACGGTGATCCTGCTTATTTTGGCGGTTGTTCTCATCGGCGGTATGCTCGTCGATAGCGATCAATTTAGCGTCAATTTACATCAACGGAATGCGCCGCCTTCGTGGGACCATTTATTTGGCACTGATTGGCTCGGCCGCGATATGTTTTCGCGTGTGATCAAAGGATTGTCATGGAGTATTGGGATTGGGTTGTTAGCGACGGTGGGCAGTCTGGCGATTGCGTTGGCGCTCGGTCTCGCCGCGGCGACGTTAGGGCAAATGGTGGACCGTGTGATTACGTGGTTGGTCGATTTGTTTCTTAGTCTGCCGCATCTTGTTTCGTTACTGCTAATTTCGTTTGCTTTGGGCGGCGGGTTAAAAGGGGTTGTTGTGGGGATTGCATTGACGCATTGGCCGAGTTTGACGCGGATCATTCGGGCGGAAGTGATGCAGCTGCGTTCGGCTCCCTATGTTCAAATTGCCCGCCAACTGGGAAAAACGCGTTGGTGGATTGCGCGTCGGCATCTGTTGCCGCATCTTCGTTCCCAACTGGTGGTCGGGGGATTGTTGCTGTTTCCGCATGCGATCTTGCATGAGGCGGCAATTTCGTTTCTCGGACTTGGTTTGTCGCCGCATCAACCCGCGATTGGCATCATTCTTTCTGAATCGATGCGTTACCTTTCAACGGGAATGTGGTGGCTCGCTTTTTTCCCAGGGCTCTGTTTATTGCTCGTTGCTCGCGCGTTTGATCTGTTAGGTGAAAATGCAAGAATGGTGTATGATCCGCGCGAAGCGCATCGTTAAATCATGGAGAGGGAGGTGTTCGCGTGTCTGACCCGCTTTTAGAAGTAAACGAGTTGTCGATCTCTTTTACACACTATACGAAAGGATTGCGTCAAACGAGGCAGCAGGTCATCTCAAATTTAAGTCTGGCGATCCATTCGGGTGAAATCGTTGCTGTTGTCGGGGCAAGCGGTTCGGGAAAAAGTTTGTTAGCCCATGCGATCCTTGGGATATTGCCTGAAAACGCGACAATGAGCGGGACGATTACGTATGATGGAACCCTCTTAACCGCTAGGCGACAACTGGATTTACGCGGGCGGGATATAGCCCTTGTGCCGCAGTCGGTTAATTTTCTCGATCCGTTAATGCGGGTGGGAGCCCAAGTGCGTTCGGCTGTAAAAACGGGGGAGCCTGCTCGTGAACAGCAAAAGGTGTTTGCGAGGTATCGGCTTGGGGATAAAGTGGCGAAGTTGTTTCCCTTTCAGTTATCGGGGGGGATGGCTCGTCGAACGCTTGTTTCAACTGCGGTTGTGAGCGGGGCCCGCTTAATAATTGCGGATGAACCGACGCCGGGTCTCGATCCCGAGGCGCTGCGCCAGGCGTTGGGCTATTTTAAGGAATTGGCGGCGAGCGGGGCGGCAGTCATGCTGATTACGCATGATATCGGCTCAGCGTTGACGATTGCGGATCGGATCGCTGTGTTTTATGCGGGAACGACCGTTGAGATCACCCCTGCCGCTGATTTCGCGGAAGACGGTCGGCGCTTACGTCACCCATATACACAAGCATTGTGGCGGGCCTTACCGCAAAATGAATTTATTCCGACTGGGGGCAGCCAACCAGCGCCAGGCGTGAGCGGAGCAGGCTGTCCATTTGCGCCGCGTTGTGAATTAGCGATCGCGGCATGCCGCGAAGAGCAACCGATGTTGCGTTCGCTGCGGGATGGATGGGTGAGGTGTGATCATGTCTCTTAAAGCGTCTAATCTTAGTTTTCGCTATGGGCGTGGTCCGTGGCTTTTTCGTGACGTCAATATGACGATCGAACCAGGGGAAGTCGTCGGGCTGGTTGGGCCGAGCGGGGTCGGTAAGACGACGTTCGCTCGTATTTTAGCTGGCTATGAGCAGCCGCGGCAAGGTTCAGTCGAACTAGATGGTCAACCGTTACCGACGGACGGATTTCATCCTGTTCAACTCGTTTGGCAGCATCCTGAGCAGGCGGTAAACCCGCGGTGGCGCATGCGTGAAATTGTGAGTGAAGGGGGTCAGCCTGATCCAAAGCTACTTGAAATGCTCGGCATTCAACGGGAATGGATGAACCGTTGGCCGAATGAATTGTCGGGTGGGGAACTGCAACGGTTTTGCGTGGCGCGAGCATTGGGACCCAATACGAAGTTTTTGATTGCCGATGAAATGACCACAATGCTTGATGCAATCACACAAGCGCAAATTTGGCAGGCGGCGCTTGAATATGCGCAACCGCGTAATATCGGGTTACTCGTGATTAGTCATGAACAGCTGCTGATCGATCGATTATGTAGCCGCGTGATTCACTTTACAGAGGGACAAATTGAACAGATAAAGCTATTTGGAGGATGAAGTATTCACCCTTTCGGATAGCTTTTTATTTTCTTTTTTGTAAGACAGGGGGGAAAGGCTCATAATAGGAAGAAAGAGGGTCAGTATACGGGAGGTCAAAGATGAGTCAAAAGTTAAGTATTAGAGGGAAGTGGCTGGAATTAGAGATCGACGAATCCATCGCGGGAAAGACGGTTGAACAAATTTTAAAAGAGGATCTATCGATTTCAGGCAGGATGATTCAGCGTTTAACGAGACAGAAAGGCCTCTTTTTAAATCGAAAAACTCCCTTTTTGAAACAGAAAGGGAAGGTCGGCGATCAGTTGCGCGTGCTAGTCGGTGATCGGGAAGAAGGCGAGTTGACGCCGCAAGAAATGCCGCTCGACATTATTTATGAGGATGAGCATACGTTGGTCGTGAACAAACAAGCGGGTTTAATTGTTCATCCAATCAAAGCGGGTCAAGCGGGGACGTTGGCCAATGGGATTGCTCATTATTGGTTGAGTAAAGGAGTAACGGGCAGGGTTCGTCCCGTCCATCGGTTAGATAAGGATACGTCGGGATTAATTTTGATTGCTAAAAGTAGTTACATCCATCAGTTGCTTGATCGTCAGCTGCGGGAACAGCGGATTGAGCGGGGTTACGTAGCGATTGTCGAGGGACGACTTGAACAACAGACGGGGACGTTCCGCGATCCAATTGGACAAGATCCGCATCATCCCGTTAAACGAGCCGTTCGGGAAAACGGGGATGAGGCCGTGACCCATTTTGAAGTGTTGGAACGTTTTTCGCAGGCGAGTGTCATCCAGGCTCAATTGGAGACGGGAAGGACACATCAAATTCGTGTCCATTTTGAACATGCGGGCCACCCCGTGGTTGGCGATCCGCTTTATGGGCGGCGTCACGCTGGGATCAATCGTCAAGCGTTGCACGCCCATCAACTTTCTTTTGATCATCCGCTCAACAGTGAAAGGTTGTCCTTTTCGGCTGAGATGCCCGAAGATATGAAACAATTAGCGGGCCAATTAAGAAAGGAGTGAGAGCATATGAACGTATGGAAAAAGGTTTTAAGTAAAGTGGTTTATGTTTCGTTTGCGGCTTTCCTTTTGGCAATCGTATCGAGTTTGAATGCCTCAGCCACGTCATGGGTGGAATTAGAGGCTCAGGAAGTTTATGACCAGGCGGATGTGATTGTAAAAGGCGTATATGATTTTTCCAGATCGCCGACATCTGTTGGGGGTTCTCCGATGTTTGAAGCCTATCCTTTCCGTGTTGAACATGTCTATAAAGGGGAAGCGCGGCCAACATTGACCGCGGGTGTTGAAACGTATGATGTCGCTCTAGCCAAGCAGTTCCAAGAGGATGGCGGTGAATTCCTGCTGTTTTTAGAACGTAACGGACAAGTGCATTTTATGACGCCGGTCGGGGGACCGAATGGGATGGTCCAGCTCGTCAATGGCGAGATTTACGATCAAAATGAACAAAATGATTCTTTCTATCAACAAATTTTAAGTCAACAGCCGAAAGCCCCAAAAACAAAGACGACGATGGTTTGGATTCAATTTGGCTTAGGCTTGGTTTTACTGCTCATTCTGCTTGCTCGGATTGAAAGAAAGGATAGAAGTTCAATTAATCGTGGAAGCGGTTCCAGATTGGATTAGACTTGTGACTTGGCGATTAGGAATCAGAGTAGGCCGTAGAGGTTACTCTGATTTTTTTCTTTGTCTGTTTAATCGTTTTGGAACTTTTGTGTACAGTTGAAAATGTTCGACGGTAAAAAATTGTGATAAACTTACGGAACTTACATTACATAATAAGAAGGAGTTTGTTATGAATTTCAAGGTGTTTATATTGGCCTTGTCAACCGTGGCCGTTGGGTTGGTTGAATTAATTATCGGGGGAATTCTTCCGACCATCGCGGATGATTTAGGTGTTTCGCAAGCTTCGGCAGGTCAGCTCATTACAGCGTTTGCTTTGACTTACGCGGTTGCGGGGCCTGTGTTACTGGTGATGACGAGTAAAATAGAACGGAAGAAATTATATTTGGTGTCGTTATTTATCTTTATTTTAGGAAATATCTTCATGTTTTTTAGTCCGAACTATATGATCGCGATGATCTCTCGTATTTTAACCGCGATTAGCACGGGGTTGATCGTGACCCTTAGTTTGACGCTCGCGGCGCGGGTGGTGGATCCCGCTCATCAAGCAAGAGCGCTAGGTATGATTTATATGGGAATCAGCTCCGCGCTCGTGTTAGGAGTGCCAGTAGGGATTTTAGTATCTGACGCGTTTGGCTGGCGGATGATTTTTCTGGGCATTGCCGCGCTTGGGATCGGCTCCATGGTTCTGATCGCGTTATTCTTGGAACCGATGCAGGGGGAGAAGACCGTGCCTCTTTCGGTCCAACTACGCGCGCTTGCTAGCTCGAAGATTGGCAGCGCCCATCTGGCGACGGTGTTTACATTGGCGGCGCACTACACGATTTATGCTTACTTTACGCCGTTTTTGCAAACGAAATTAAATTTGGGTTCAAATTGGATTAGCGCTTGTTACCTCATCTTTGGGGTTGCGGCTGTCGGGGGCGGGGCGTTTGGCGGGGCGTTGTCTGACCGAATTGGCGCTCAAAAGAGCATTGTTTTTGTAATCAGCGCGTTCGCTCTCATTTTGTTTGTCCTCCCATTCTTCGCTTTCTCGTTGGTTATTTTTATTCCGATTATGATCATTTGGGCGGCATTAAGCTGGAGTTTAGCTCCGCCACAGCAAAGTTATTTGATTCAAACGGATCCAGCCACATCAGATATACAGCAAAGTTTTAATAATTCATCGATTCAAGTGGGCATTGCGGTTGGTTCCGCGATTGGCGGCGCGGCTTTAAACTATACGGGCGCTGTTTCCGCGAACGCTTGGTTCGGTTCAGCGATCGCCGTCGTTGCTCTGTTATTTGCTTTATTTTCTTTATCCAGACCCGCAATAAAACGAGAAGATCATACGACAACGGCTTAATGGACTATTGCTTTAAAATGGGATAATCTAGTAATAAGTAAGAAGGAAAGGGGATTAATGAGATGAAAAGGTTTTTGGTGTTTATCACAAGTTTCACCTTGCTTTATTTCGCGTTTCAAATCGTAAGCGGGATGGCCCTCACCGCGCTTTATGTTCCTGAAGTTACGTTCACAGAAGGCGCCGCTTTTCAGAATGAGGTTGCGTTTGGCGCAGTATCACCGTTGACAACGATTCCTGCGGTCATGTTGATAGCAACTGGGGCCTACTTTATTTCCCGAAAAATGATGACTCTTGTAAGCTAGATCGGTACTAAATTAACAAACCAGCCAGCTCCTCGACGAGTTTAGCTGGTTTTTTATATTTTATTGTGTCAATTCAATGGATGTCCTCTTTTTACGCCCAAAATCAACTTTGCTGGAAATCTGAAAATCTAGTAATGTGTTACAATACAAATTTTACAGGGGAGGAACCTTTCAGCATGAATGAAATCTTGGATTTTATTGATCGCCATGAACTGCTGCTTAGTAAGATCGGGGGCGGCGCGGCAAAGATCATTCTCTTATTTATTATCATTAAGATTGGGACAGGCCTATCGATTAAAATGACACATCGGGTACTGCGAATGCAGACGAAGCTAGATGAACGACGCAGAGATACGTTAGAAATGATTCTTTCAAATCTGATTCGGTATACTTTTTATTTTATCTTTTTATTAACGGTCTTGCCCGTCTTTGGAATTCATGTTGGCGCATTGTTGGCGGGAGCGGGGGTTGTTGGACTTGCGATCGCTTTTGCCGCGCAAAGTTTACTTAAAGACTTTCTTAATGGACTGTTCATATTAGTTGAAGATCAATTCGGCGTTGGTGACCATGTGGTCATTAATGGAGTTTGGGGCTCGGTCAAATCAGTTGGGTTACGCATCACGAGTATTCAGGTATGGACAGGTCAAGTCGAATACATCCCAAATGGGGAGATTACACAGGTGACAAACTATTCCAAAGAAAATTCGATCGCGGTCGTGGATGTTAATGTAGGCTATCAAACGGATGTGGAGCAGGCCCTTCAAATTACGGAGCGTGTAATGCTTGAGTTAAAAGAAAGTGAGGAAAATATTGTTGGTGATGTATCGGTGCTTGGCGTTCAAGAACTAAATGATTCAACTTATACGATAAGGGCGATTGCCGAGTGCAACCCATACACACATTGGGGTGTGCAACGAAATGCGAAGCAGCGTCTACGCAGTATTTTTGCGGAACAAAATATAGATCTGCCCATGTCTAAAGTTGTGTATATGAATCAAGATTTTCCTATGGGGAACGGGTAAAATCGTTTTGTTTTATTATGAATGGAAGTATCTTGGAATAATAATAAGGTACATCGTTTAAAAAGGGGATGCTTTCCTTCAATGAGAACAGAAAAACAAAGGATGATCGCTGGTGAGATGTATGACCCGCTTGATCCTCAACTAGTTAAGGATCGGTTGGAAGCAAGGCGGATTGTCAGGATGTACAATCAAACGGTGGAATCTGATTTAGTGGGGCGCGTGGCGTTATTGAAGCAATTACTCGGTTCAACAGGCAAAAATGTATTTATGGAGCCGAATATCCGATTTGATTACGGCTATAACACGCATGTTGGAGAAAACTTTTACGCAAATTTTGATTGTACCATTTTAGATGTCTGTGAAGTGCAATTTGGGGATCACTGTCTACTTGGGCCTGGTGTCCATATTTACACAGCGACCCATCCACTAAATCCAACAGAACGTAATTCGGGGAAAGAATACGGTAAACCGATCAGGATAGGCAATAACGTTTGGATCGGCGGCAGCGCGGTGATTAATCCAGGGGTATCCATTGGCGATAATGTTGTCATCGCTTCGGGTTCCGTTGTTACAACGGATGCGCCAGATGCCGTTGTGATTGGAGGGAATCCAGCGAGGATTATCAAAAAAATTGATACCTAAAAACAAAACAACCTTTAGAAAGTCTAAAGGTTGTTTTTTCCTGTCAATCTCTCGCTAGAGTCTCCTGGATCCCCTTTTAAACGATTAGAAAAAGTTCGTCTCCAGCTGCTCGACAGCTCTTCCACTTCGAGTACCTGCTTAATTCCCTCGAAATCATTTTTGTCGTGATGCATAAGTCGGTTCGCAAAGGCTACGGTGATCGCTTTTGGATGGCCTTTTAGTTTTACTAGGCTGTCAGAGCTCGATACGACCCCCTCTTCTAGCACGCGAAGATAATAGCCGGTGTACCCTAATTGTTGGATGTGTAAGGGCATTTCAGGGAGTCCGTATCGAATAGATAATTTGTAACAAGGCTGCCTTGGCTGACTGATTTGGACGGTCGCCGCGCCGAGTTTAAAAATATCACCGATGCATACATCGGTTTCTAACAGTCCTCTTGTTGTGAGGTTTTCGCCAAACGCGCCATAGGCGAGTTCTGTTTGCAGCGCTTGTTCCCAATGTGGATAGTGTTCAAGTGGATAAACACACACGGCTTTATCGACGCCGCCGTGATGAACGAGATCTGCCTGACCGTCTCCGTCAAAGTTCACTTTCGATAAAAACAAAGGATCCGTAACGGGTTGTTTATAGATCGCGGTGGAAACTTGCTTGCCCTTATGCTCAACTTGTTCGGGCTTTCCTACATTGATCGAAATGATTTGACCACTTTGCATAGCTAGACACCTGCCTTTTTGGTTAAAATTACCACCTTGGTGGTAAGGATCTTCAATCAATCTCCATTGTATAATAAAATTTAAGTATGCATAAACGCTTGCGGCTAAATGTTTACGCTAAACCTCAATATTTTATGTTAATATTCCCGTTTTTTGTGTGTAAACCGCGCTTCTATAGAACGTCACCCTATTCCCCTCTCTATCGACCATCTCACAATGTTGCTCTAATTGCATACTTTGTAAAGTGATGGAAGGGCGTTGTTCATTATGAATCTACTTATTTGCCTCAAAAACAGAATCTTTCAAAATGTTAGTTGACAACTGATCAACGGCGCTTTACATTGGATATAACAGAGATAATTCGACACAAACATCCAAAGAAAAATATTACATGCATAAGGGGGAGGACGAGTCACCAGATTTCTTTTAAAATTCAACCCTTATAAACCCACGTAGTAATGAAGGCGCTTACAGACAAAAAGAATGAACAACCAATTGGAGGGTTAATTATGCTAACAGTAGATAAGAAAAATTTAAAGGCAGTAATCGGAGAAGACACGAAATTACACCATTTACCGGCTAATCCGGCGACTGTTCACTGGGGATACTTCTCGAAAGAATTACCGCCTGTTCTTGAAATCAACTCGGGTGATCTCGTTTATGCCGAAACAATTACACACCACGCGGGCTACGCCCCTGACTTATTGTTAGATGATGTGAGCAGGGAAATTTATGAATCAATTCCTTACGAGGATCGAAATCCCGGTTCTCACCTTTTAACAGGGCCGATTTTTGTGAAAGACGCAAAACCAGGCGATACATTGCAAGTTGAGATTTTGAAATTAAAGCCGAGAATGCCATATGGTTCTAATGTATTGGCGCCTTGGGGTTACTTGTTTAAGGAATTTGAAGAGCAAACACGTGTTGTAATTTATGAATTAGATAAAGAGGAACAATGGTTAACAGCGAAATTTGCTTACGATTATCCTGGAGCCTACACGGTGCGAGGAAAAATTATTGAACCAGACACTGTCAATCGTGTAGCTGCGTTAGAAAATATGCAAATTCCAGCTCGCCCGCATATCGGTACGCTTGGTGTATGTCCTGCGGAAGACGGGAAAATTAGCACGATTCCTCCTGGATTGCACGGCGGTAATGTCGATAACTGGCGAATTGCTGAAGGAACTACCATGTACTATCCCGTGTTTAATGAAGGGGCGCTCCTATCGATTGGGGACTGTCACTTGGCGCAAGGGGATAGTGAATTAGGAGGAACGGCAGTAGAAGCTTCGATGGATTGCTTAATTCGCGTCACGTTGCGCAAAGATTTCAGCGCGAAATCGCCAATCTTGGAAACGCCTACAACGTGGGTCGCTCATGGTTTCGATGTCGATTTGAATATGGCAATGCGTAACGCTTCCAATGAAATGCTGAATTTTGTTGAAAATTACTATGGTCTCTCCCGTTTTGACGCGTATTCGTTCATGAGTGTTGCCGCTGACTTCGGAGTGACACAAGTGGTTGACCATAAGCTCGGTGTCCATGTTACGATCCCGAAGCAAGCTCTAAAACCGACTAGAAGATCATAATTACATTTCAGTTGACTAACTACCTGTTATAAAAAATTCCCTCCTGAATGGGGTTGCCAGACAGGGGGGATCTCATCAATCCCCAAGAACGATCACCTCAAAACAAATATATAATCACCTACGAATACGCTACCAATGATATACACATGTATTTGCCATGCTAGTGAGGATAGCGGGAAAGTGGGCAACCTGAATTTATAAAACTGTTTCAAATTTCCGAATACTTGAAGTAGCGGAACGATTCTACTTTTTAATAGGGCAGAAGGAGGCGCATATGGGTATTGATATGGCGCAAGTCGGTCTACCAGAATTGTCGGTGTTTACGTGGATTTTGGCCGCGTTGCCGATCGTGTTGGTTTTAACGTTAATGATGGGTTTCAAAATGAGCGGGGCTCGAGCAGGTGGAATTGCCTGGGTGGTCACGTTGGTTATCTCCTACTTTGCATTTGGAAGTGGCATTGACGTGCTGGCAGCAGGTTCAGTGAAGGGACTTTGGACGACGGTTTTTGTATTGTTTATTATTTGGGCTTCGATGTATATGTACAACATCGTCGATATGACGGGCAGTTTTAAAGTGATTGCGGCAACGTTCACGAAACTGACAAACGGTAATAAAATGTTGCAATTATTAATCCTTGGTTGGGCCTTTCCTACTTTTATTCAAGGGGTCTGCGGATTTGGGGTGCCCGTTGCGGTCGCCACTCCGCTGTTGATCGGTTTAGGGTTTAGTCCCCTTACCGCGGTTGTTACGACATTGCTCGGACACTCATGGGGAATTACATTCGGTTCGCTTGGGTCATCTTATTCTATCAATCTCCAATTGAGCGGAGTTGAGGCGGCTCCGATGGCTTTCTGGGGATCGATTTTCATCGCGTTTGGCGGAGTTATTACTGGATTTTTTGTTGCTCATAACTATGGTGGATTTAAAGCGATCAAAGAAGGATTCTTGGCGATTGTGTTCATGTCGGTTGTTATGGGAGGCGCCTTGATTGCCACCTGTTTCGTCTCGCCGAACCTCGGTTGTTTCATAGCGGGCGGTGTCGGTTTGATAGCGGGAAGTTTTGTTTTGCCGAAGTTTCGATCGTATCGTCCCGCTGCTGACGCTCCGCCGATTGAGGAAGATCCTGAAGTTGCGGGTAAGTCTTTTGTAGACGCTTTCTCAGCGTACATCATTTTGATTTTAGTTGTATTTGCAATTTATCTGATTGGACCCGTCAAGACTTTCTTAGAGAAAGATATGTTTCAGATTGGACTTCCTTTCGCGGAAACGATTACTCAATTCGGTTATGCGCAAGAAGCGGCTGCGAAATACTCCGCTCTGAAAATCTTGACAACACCTGGCACCTTGATTGTGCTTTCTTTAATCCTAGCGGCCGCCTATTACAAATCGAAAGGGCTGTTACCTCAAAACGTATTTAAAACTGCTTGGGAAAAGACGGTGACACAGTCTTTAAGTTCGACGGCTACGATTATGACGATGACAATGATGGCGGTCTTGATGACAGTCAGTGGGTTAACGACGTATATTGCTTATGGCATTGCGGTTACAACCGGGACGCTGTTTCCGCTTCTGTCGCCATTCATTGGAATTCTTGGTGGTTTTGTGACAAGTTCAGGTACTTCGTCCAACATTCTATTTACAGGATTACAGTATGAGGTTGCGACCGTGCTAGGCATTTCAGCCACAATCATTCTATCCGCTCAGACGACGGGAGCTTCTTTATCCAACTCGTTTTCTCCAGGTATTGCCGCTCTTGGAGCCGGTGTGTCTGGCTTGGCGGGGCGGGAAGGTGAGATTTTAAAATCCACCCTTGTGTATAACATTTTGCAAGGCGCCGCAGTTGGGATTCTAGCCTTTGTTCTGATTGCGCTTGGCATGGGCATGTAGCGGAATATGATATTTCAGGGAGGAGAATGAAAATGAGCACAGCGAGAGTACTTGAGGAAAGAATTGAAGAAACCCCTGTTCCTGTTAAGGAAGTAAAAAAAGACAACGTTGTTCAAAAGAAACTATTGAGTATCATTTTTGTCTGGGTCGCTTTTGCGGTCCTATACCTCGCAGTCGCGAGCGGCAATGATACCTTTATGTGGGCAGGGCTAGGTCTTTTGGCCGCAACGATTGGCAACCTGTACGTGAGACATTAAAATCGTATACAATCGGCCTCGCGCCGTTTCCTACACAAGCCGATTCCTGACCGAGGGAATCGGCTTGTCCTTTTTCCCAAGAGAACGCTCATGAGTCCGATTGGTGAAATATAATCCAAAAAGGTTTATAGTAAAGTGAGCCAGCGTTGAATGACGCAAAATCTACGGCAACGTCTGATTTGATAAGACTATTAAAATGATGGGGGAGGGGGAGACGATGAACGTGGCATATAGAATTGGAGCGGTTGTTTTATCGGCGTGGTTTATTTATCTCATTTCGTCTCTGCTTGTGTTTAATCAAGTAACCGATCCCGCCAAATTTGCTCGTTTAGTTTTGATTGCCTTTTTCGGCAGCATTTTTTTCTTCCTTTATTTCATCATTATCTACATTATCGATGTGATCAAGCATCGAAAAAAGAGGGTGTAAAGGTCGGGCTTGGGCTCATTTTCACCCATAAAAAACGGTAGCTACATTAAGTGGCTACCGTTTTTTATGCTGCTAGATGCACGTTTTGATCGTTTCAATTAAACAAGCGCGAACGTCATCATCGCTATATTTCAAAATCGGCATCGTGTCCATCGGATCGATATAGGCATCGCGATCTTGCATGTCCGCCTGGCGCTCAATATGGATCCCGTACTCTTTTCCTTCCGCTGCCGCTTGCTCATCCACTTGCCGATATGCCGCCTTCATTTGGTCCAATGGAACAACTTGGACGACAGTGTCTTTTTGTTCGAGCAGATCGGCGATGATTTCATAAAACTCTTTATACTTCATATTGATTCCTGAAATAGCATAGGTGGATCCATGCCTTCCGTATTCAATCGCGCCAATCGCCGCTTCAGCGACCTGCTGGGCAGTGACCATCGCTGTCCCGCCGTTTAAAACAGGGACAACGTCTTGGCCTTTGACGCGGTTAACAAACATTTTCCATAATGGGGTTCGAAAGGGCATTGTTCCAAAAATAAACGGCAACCGCAGGCTAATCACATCCATCGCCCCTTCTCCTTCTAGGAAAGCAACCTGTTCTTGTAAAAGGCGTGTCCGCGCGTACGGTTGAGCCGTCGCCAAATCTAAATCGGTCCATTTTTCCGCAAAGTGACAATGATAGGAGCCGAAAATGACGAACTTTTTGACCCCTGCGGCGCGCGCCAATCGGACTAACCGCTGTGTTGGTAATACGTTGTGAGTATAGTAAAAGTGGGCCGCAGGCGCTTGTGGAAGTGTTCTTTCATCTAAGCCCGCTGCGTACACAAACGCGTCTTTTCCTTGTAGCATCTCCAAAACTTGCTCATCTGTTAGCTGATTGATGTCACCTGTATGTTTTTCCTTCACTTCCTGCGGCAATAATTCAGCGATCTGCTGGGGATCGCGAGAAATAGCTGAAACAGTATAACCGCGCTTGACCAATTCATTCACTGTATAAAAGCCTAACAGTCCAGTTCCGCCTAATACAAAAACATTTTTCACCTGTTGGTTCCTCCAATTACAGACACATTTAATTGCCTGTTTAGTATCGTGTTCTTTTTTATAGTATCAGAAACTTGCTTCTGATTTAACCCTATAATTCAGGACTTAAGTATGCTAAAACAGGGCCTTTAATTTGGTAGTATTTAGAGGGAGGGATATTATGAAGATGTATTGGTTCAAGCAATTATCACTCATTTTACTTTTAATCGCGCTCGCTTTTGTGATTGATCTGTACATGACGAACGCTATTTTATCTGTGGAAGATGTCACTTTGCGACAGACAAACTTGGCGCTCATTACAGCGGTTATCATCATTGCCTGTAATCAATTGCTCTATAATTACGCAACCGTTAACGAAACTTTTATGCAACATCCGAGGTGGCAAAGGATGTACATTTATATCATGATCGGGCTTTTCTTCTCTTTCATTATATTTATGTTTCTATTTTCAGTATTTGGCGGATTAAAAATGCAGACATGGGTCATGTTTGCTGGCATTTATTATTTCATTTTCATGCTGAATCTACTTGCGCTGTCGATCATTCACAAGGTGGTTGAAGCAAATGCGAAGAAGAAGATCATATTGAGCGGGACTTCTTTTATTTTGCTCGTTGCTTTGACTCTTTTTGTTTTCTAGGTTAAGGCTGTATACGAGTGAAAGATAGGGTGTTTTCCATATGTAAAAAAGTGGGGGACCTGACGAGGCGTTGCTGGGGCAAGGCTGAGTTCACCTTTATCTTTTTTTAAAGAATTTTACTTTCATTACTAGGGGGCATGATCTGGCGGGGGTGAAATCTCGTGAAATAACAAAAATGGTTCCAATCAGCGACGATATCGTTGATCGGAACCATTTTAATCGGTTTGGATGTCTCGATCCTATGATTCTTCAGTCGGTGTGACAGATACACCTTGTTCCGCAAACACCTTTTTAGCGGCGGTTAAGGCGTTAAGCACACTTGGGAACCCCGTGTATGGGATCAGATGCATGATACATCCGACAATTTCGTTTGGTGTCAAACCAACAGACAAGCCTGTTTTGATATGCATTTCAATTTGCGGCTTTCCTTGCGCCACAAGAGCGGTAATGGTTGTAAGCACTTTTTGCTTGTTATCCAATCCTGGACGCGCGTATATATCGCCAAAAGCAAATTCAACCACATACTTCGTTAAATCAGGCGCGATATCCGCGAAACGTTCGCCAATATCCATAAACCCAGTTGGATTTTCATCGTCTGCTGATGTGAGCTCCTTTATTTTTTCTAACCCTTTTTGATAACGATCTTCTGCCAATTTAAAATCCTCCCTTGGTTGTATGACACGCCTTTCATGTTACATGATTTAACCTTCTTTTTCTAGGCGGAGAGGATCCTACGGTCAGCTCCTATCAAATGCTTTTGGGGGTGACTCTAGCCATCCTTTGTCAATTAAAATGTTCGCGGCGTCATCTATGAATAAACCGATATCAGCCAACGTCCTTGTATACAATGCGCTGAGATCTCTTCGTCCGTTTAAAGCCATTGAGTTCCCTATTGATCTAATTTTCATGGAGAACATGTCAAACTTTTGCTGTAACATAATTTTGTCGGAAAAAGGGGGATAGTTCGATGTAGTAACTAAATGATCTAAGTAAGACGGCGTTTGCAAGTTTTCTAGATGAAGCTTTTCAGTCAACCGCCTCACCGCTTTATCCGTTATTTCGATCCCTCTTTTAAACAACGCCTTTATTTTTTCGTCCTCGGCTGTTTGGTAAAACGCCAATAACAAGGCTTTACTTGTTGCATTATCTTCAATGTTATCATAAAGGTGAACAATCTCCATGGCATGTAAAGGTCGAACGTCTCCAAACCAACCATTTAAAAAGTTTTGTTTATTAATAAAATCCGCCTTTTCAGGTGTTGGAATAATGGGAGGTTCCGAAATAAAATGTTTGTGAAATAAGACATTGTTAATTTGACCCAGCAGGATCGTTGTGCATTGATTACAGTAAACGAAAAATTCTCTGATATCTTCCCTCATGACCAATGGAATGGCGATTGCATAGAGGCTAAGCCCCGCTTTTGCCGCGTGCTTCAAATAATGCGCATATAGTTCATCTTCCATTAGGCGCGGGGCGCCGAGGTTTACGTCAGTTTCTGAAAATCCAAAAGGGATTGGAAAGTTATTCTCGTTAAAAAAGACTTTGGTTCTTTGCGTGAAATCTTCGCTTAAAGCCAGTCCATTTTCTAATAAAGTCCTAATATGTTTATCCTCGCAATGTTCTAGAAAATAGGACAGAATTTTAATCGACATATTGTTCCCCATATAAGTAACCCAGAGTTTACCCATTTCAACACTTGTTAAAGGTTGGGATTCATCTAGCTCTTTTGCGCTTAGGTGAATCGGCTTTATTACGTCCATCGGGTTTATAATATCCATCAGTTAATCCCCTTATATCACGATATTTCTATTTAGGATTACCGTTAGCAATTTATTCTATGCGAAAATGAGTCCTTGGGATGGTATAGGTATGTTGGGGGATAATGAACTAAAAAAAGGATGGTATGACCGTGATTTATATTTATGATGATTATGCTGGAACACATAGTACGGCTCTCGCGGCGGCTTATCATTTGAATAAACTTCCGAAAGATCGACAGCCAACGAAAGAAGAAATATTAAATGTCGACTATTTTAATAAATTAACCGCCGCCGATATGGGAAAATTATTTTTTCATGGGGTAGATGAGGATGGAAACTCAGTCTACTCAATAGGGCGAAAGAGATCGAAGCTAGTGGCGCCTGCCTTAAAAAATCTAAGTTTACTGTTCCAAGATAAATATCAGATCCGTGAGAAAGTCATCATCTCGAACACATCGCCAACGGTTCCTTTTGCCATGACAATCGGGGGGCTATTGTCCAGGGGATTAAAAATTGATTCTATCGGCGTTCCGCTACTCGTTATAGGCGCTAAGCAAGCCGCCAAAGATATTATTCGATTGGTTGAGCATACAAAACAAACAGGCAAATCAACCAATGCAAATGTAGTTGTATTAGATAATAAAACATTTACATAGCTGTAAATAATCCTCTCCTAAGATCACCGCGCGCGCTTCCGACAGTCCCAAATTTCCTGTATACTAATATGAATAATGAAACAAATGAGATGAGAAGGAGGGACCGTTTTTTGCAAACGGACACATTCATAACTCCTCTTTTATTAGATGAAGAAAAAGTGTTTAAAGATCCCGTGCATCGGTATGTCCATGTGCGTTATAAGGTAATTTGGGATTTGATCAATTCGATGGAGTTTCAGCGGTTGCGACGGATTAGGCAGTTGGGCACGACGCATTATACGTTTCATGGCGCGGAACATAGTCGGCTGAATCACTCGCTTGGCGTGTATGAAGTGATGCGGAGGATGGTGTCCAAGCTGGATCTATCGGAGGAAGAGATTCTGCTTTGTCTTTGCTCGGCGTTGCTTCATGATATCGGTCATGGTCCATTTTCGCATTCGTTTGAAAAGGTTTTTAAGACGGATCACGAGCAGTGGACACAGCGAATGATTGAAGGCGATACGGAAGTGAATGAAATTTTGCGTGGGATTTCGGACGATTTTCCAAAAAAGGTGTCTGAAGTGATCGGCAAGACACACCCCAATCAGATGATTGTCAGTCTAATCACGAGTCAATTTGACGCCGATCGGATGGATTATTTGCTTCGCGACGCGTATTACACGGGGGTCAATTACGGCACCTTTGATATGGAGCGGATTTTGCGTCTGCTACGGATTGTCGATGACCAAGTTGTGATCAAACATAGCGGAATGCACGCGATTGAAGATTACCTCGTTTCACGCTATCAAATGTATTGGCAAGTGTACTTTCATCCGGTCACGCGGAGCGCGGAGGTCATTTTGCGTAAGATTTTTCAGCGAGCCAAACATCTTTATCAACAGCAATATGCTTTTTTAACCGATCCAGTCCCGATGATCCCCTTTTTTGAAGAGCGGGAAGTGAGTATTGACCAGTACTTGGCGTTTGATGAATCGACATTATTGTATTATATTCAACAATGGTGCCAAGAAGAGGATCCGATTTTTGCTGATTTGTGTCAACGCTTTTTGCACCGTCGGTTATTTAAATACGTTGAATTTGATCCGCAGCAGGATTATCGGACGTGGACCGAATTACAAAATTTGTTTCGCGAACATGGTCTTGATCCCGATTATTATTTAGAAGTAGACTCGCCTTCAGATTTGCCCTATGATTTTTATCGCATTGGACAAGAAGAGGGGGAGATGATGCCGATCTTGCTGGAAATGCCAGACGGGTCGTTACAGGAATTGTCAACACAATCGATCATTGTCAAATCGATCACGGGGAAGCGGCGGTTTGACCATAAGTTGTATTATCCAGATGATCTCATTTCGGATGAGATCCGCAGTCGTTTAGGGGGGAAATAAAAGTTGTTGCAGGAACATGCCAAAGTGTTGCAACTGATTAAGCAAGCGGGGGAAATTGTCGGTCGAAAAAAATTGCAAAAGATCGTTTACATAACGCAAAAACTCCAGTTCGAACTAAATCAACGGTTTCAATTTCACTTTTTCGGACCGTACTCAGAGGAGTTAAGCCTTGAAATAGAGGAGTTAGGCGAACTGGGCTTTCTCCAGGAGAAGTTGGAGGATAAAGGGAACTATCGCGTGTATCGGTACCGGATTACAGATAAAGGCGAAGATTTTTTAGCGCATGTGCCCGCAGAGGTGGGGAACGTGACGCCGATCGTGAATAAACTGAATCGATCGACGGCAAGGTTTTTGGAGTTAGTGTCAACTGTATTTTATTTCGAACAATTGAGTCGTTCTGAAGTGGAAGAAAAAGTATTTACATTGAAGGCCAAGTCTAATTACACGACCGATGAAATTAGTGAGGCCTATCGGTGGATTGAGCAGCTTAAAACGCTTTCGGCTGATTGCGTTAGATAAGCGGCATCATGTAAAATGGTGGAAAAAGGGGGTCCGTTTCATGTTGAAAAACAATAAAAATAAAGGCATGGATTTAAATATTATTAGCAAAACGAATACACATGGCGGTTTTGGAGCCGGGATGATCAATTTGAGCAATATGTCCGCGGTGATTATTGATGGGGAAGAGGCTTATATCGATATTGGCGCGCTACACGCGAAAAGCAAGATCGAACGCGGCATTAAGTTTTTACCGCAAAAAGATGAAGTGCCGAACGGGCGAAAATGCTGGATCGTCTGGGCAGCCGCTGATCGCAATGAAAACGGACCTTACTATGCGGGCCTGACCGCTTGTGAAATGCTCGTTGACCCAGAAGCGCGCCGCGGGTGGAAAATACTTGCTGACCACGTCAACAAAATGGATGCCGCGATGAAGCGTCGTTATATGTTGGATGAGCTAAATGATCAGGAAAAAGCGACGTTGCGTCACATGTTGGAGCAGCATAACGTGGAAATGTGGGCCAATTCGCCTGAAGAATTGAAAAATGCATTAACTTAATATGCAATATTGAAAAGATTTTACGGTAAAGAATTGTGCTTCTAATAAAAAAGTTGTAAACTAATATATAGTGTTTATGCACTTTGATGAATACTAGGACAAACAAACAGGGTAGGGTCGCGACCTACCCTGTTTGTTTTTTCTAAGGATAAATCTCGCCCATCGAACGCACAATATACGTATCCCATGTGGTGAGGTGATAGCAATGGAATTGGAACTGCAAGGTCATTTTGCCCGACATGGCGGCGTCCATTATGAATATAACGCGTCTGCCGAGGAGATCAATGCGTTTGTGAATCAGCTTCCCGCTGATAAAAAGGAAAGCATGTTTGAAGTGATGCAGGAGTTAAGCGAAAATGGATTGATTACAGTCTTTAACGATGAGCTCTTCGCCGACGGCGACGGTGAAATTGGCGGTAGCGAAGATTGTTAATCGCGCGATCTTAACCGATTAACCGAAATTTAAAAGGGTATGTCCTCAGCATGAGGGCATACCCTTATTTTTGTAGTCGCTAGTAACTATCGATTAAAAATTCGCTTCCAGAATGGTTTCTTCTTTTCTCCTTCACCAGGCGACTTAGCTGGTGGATCAGCGGGTCCGTGTTCTGTACAATATTCCAACGGTTCCGTTCCAGCCGCAAAATAAACGAGTTCTTGCGTCGGACAATGGGCGCTTGCTAGCTTTTCATTTTGCGTATCAATGTAGACCGACTGTACGCCTTCTGGCGTAGGGAACAATAGCGGCGGCTGATCCGTTAACGCTTGTTCCATAAAATCAGCCCAAAGCGGCACGGTGAGGCGGGAATCATCAACAGGATCCATTTTTGTACCTTCATCGTAGCCCATCCAGACCGATAAAGTGAGTTGTGGCGTAAACCCGACCAACCAAGCGTCGTAATCGGTCGTGCCTGTTTTGCCCGCGACAGGTCGTTGCAGTTGCTCCGCCACGCGATACCCAGTTCCGCCGTCTTCAAATACAGACAGCATCAGGTCGGTCAAAAGAAATGTCGGAACCGCTTCAGCGACGCGTGTCTTTTTCGGCTTTTCCTCAGCTAACACGTTGCCGTCTTGGTCAACAATTTTCCAGATGGCGATGGGCTCCACTTTTTCCCCTTGGGCGGCGATGGTTGAATATCCAACAGCCATTTCCATCGGTGAAACGGGAATCGTTCCTAATGCGAGTGATGGCAACGCTTGAAGCTCGGAGTGGATCCCGATCCGATTTGCGGTTTCAACGACCTGTTCAGGACCGAGATGCATGTTTGTTTTTACCGCATAAATATTATCGGATTTAGCGATTGCCGTCCGCAGCGTAATGTAATCATTCGCGTAAGAATTACCGTAGTTTTTAGGTGTGTATTGCTGGCCATTGCCATAGGTAAACACAGTCGGCTCGCTTTTGAATTCGGTCATCGGCGTAAACCCATTTTCAAGCGCAGCTAGGTAAACAAACGGTTTAAAGGAAGAACCGGGTTGTCGTTTGGCGAATACGCGGTTATATTGACTCTCCTTATAATCCCGACCGCCTACCATCGCTCGAATGGCCCCCGTCTGCGGGTCCATCGCCACAAGCGCCGCTTGCAACGGTCGATCCTCTGGAATGTGCTTCGCTACCGTTTCTTCCGCTTTTTGCTGCATGACAGGGTCTAATGTGGTGTAAATCTTGAGGCCGCCGTGGACGAGTTGATCGTCTGATAATCCATATTTCTTTTTAGCCACTTGGGTAATGTAATCGCGAAAATATGGGGCGATTACCTTTTCCGAGGCGGGGACGAGTCCAACCAACTTGATTTCCTCAGCATAGGCAAGATCTGCTTCTTCCTTCGTAATATATTCCTGCTCAACCATCGCGTTTAACACAGAACGCTGACGGCTTTTGGCGTTTTCTAGATGTAAGTAAGGAGAATAAATACCAGGTCCTTTTGGCACGCCCGCAAGCATGGCTGATTCGGCAAGCGATAATTCCGAAACATCTTTTCCAAAGTAGGTTTGGGCGGCAGCTTGGGCTCCATAGGCCGCGTGTCCATAATAAATCTGATTAAGGTAGAGGTCGAGTAATTGATCTTTTGAATAGTTTAATTCCAACTGGACGGTCAAGATCGCCTCTTTAATTTTACGCTCCCACGTTTTATCTAACGTCAAATACAAATTGCGGGCAAGCTGTTGACTAATCGTACTGGCGCCTTGCACTTTCGCCATATGTTGCAAATCGACTAAAACCGCTTTGCCTAACCGCTTAAAGTCAAAACCGAGATGATTGTAAAAGTGTCGATCTTCAATCGCAATCGTTGCTTGTTTGAGATGATCGGGGATTTGCTCCAGCTCGACCACCGTGCGATTTTGCCCGCCGAACAGTCGATCGATCAATTGTCCGTCCTCGGCGTAGATGGAAGTCGTTTGTTCAATGTCAGACGGGGGCAACGGTTGAGATCGCAAGTAAAGGATGAGCAGGCCGATCAGCAGCGAGCCAATCACCGAAACGACAAAGCCGAAAAAGAAAAACTTTCTCGTAAAGCGAAGAAATTTTTGCAATGGGACCATGCTGTTCACTTCCAAAAATCAGCCCCCTTTTTTTATATAAAAATTCAAAAAAATAATCGCATAGGTAGTTCCATTATTGGGCAGTCTATTACATTCTATACCTTGTTTCTATTGAATATTGCAACTCAGAAAACGACCGAATATAATGAGAGGTTAGATAAACACTAATCATACCCTAAGCTAAGCGGAAAATGACAGAAAAGAGGAATGATCATGGCGGGATTTTGGTTTACGGAAAAGCAAACCGATCATTTTGGAATTACGATGCGGGTCAACCAGACTTTACATACTGAACAGACGGACTTTCAAAAGTTGGACATGGTTGAAACGGAAGAGTTTGGCAATATGTTGCTGCTTGATGGCATGGTGATGACGACGCAAGTGGATGAATTTGTGTATCACGAGATGGTTGCTCACCCGATTTTGAACACACACCCTAATCCAGAAGCGGTGCTTGTCGTTGGCGGCGGGGATGGGGGTGTCCTCCGCGAAATTATGAAGCATGACAAAGTGGAAAAAGCGGTGCTCGTCGATATCGATGGCAAAGTGATCGAGTATTCAAAAAAATATTTACCGGAAATCGCTTGCGAACTCGATAATCCGCGTGTTGAAGTGAAAGTCGATGATGGATTCATGCACATTATCAATAGTAAAGATATGTACGATGTGATTATGGTCGATTCAACCGAACCGGTTGGACCTGCCGCGCCGTTGTTTGAACGCGGATTTTATCAGGGGATTTACGAAGCGTTAAAAGAGGATGGAATGTTTGTCGCCCAGACAGATAATCCTTGGTTTAAAGCAGATCTGATTCAAAAAGTGAGTCGCGATGTGCGCGAGATTTTCCCAGTTACGCGAACGTACATTGCCAATATCCCGACCTATCCGTCTGGGATGTGGACATTTACGCTTGGCTCTAAGAAATATGATCCGCTTGCGGTGAAAGTCGAAGAAATTCCAGACCTACCGACGAAATATTATTCACCTGAACTGCACCATGCTTGTTTTGTGTTGCCGAAGTTCGTAAAGGCGCTCGTTGAATAGGAAGGGGCCTGAAGATACGCGATGAAATTTGATGAAGCTTATTCAGGAAATATTTTTATCGGAGCGCAACAAGATTATGAACGGGCGCAAGTCGTGATTTATGGAATGCCCATGGATTATACGGTGAGCTTCCGTCCCGGTTCTCGTTTTGGTCCCCGACGGATTCGCGAAGTGTCGATCGGATTGGAAGAGTATAGCCCGTATGTGGACCGCGAACTGGATGAAATCAATTATTATGACGCGGGCGATATTCCGTTAGCGTTCGGGAATGTATCGAGGGCGTTAGAACAGATTCAAGAGTTTGTCGGGCAAACGCTCACTGACGGGAAATTTCCGCTTGGATTGGGTGGCGAACACCTCGTTTCGTGGCCGATCATTCAAGAAATGTACAAAAAGTATCCCGACCTCGTCATTTTGCACTTCGATGCCCACACCGATTTGCGCGACGATTATGAAGGGGAACCACTGTCCCATGCGACACCAATCAAAAAGGCGTGCGATTTAATCGGCGGTAAAAATGTGTATTCATTCGGAATTCGCTCGGGCACGAAAGAAGAGTTTGAATGGGCGAAGAAACATATGAACTTGTTTAAGTTTGACGTGTTGGCGCCGTTGCAAAAAGTGTTGCCAACGCTTGGGAACAGGCCTGTCTATTTAACGGTCGATATTGATGTGTTGGACCCATCAGCGGCGCCGGGCACAGGCACATTGGAAGCGGGAGGTATTACTTCGAAGGAATTACTCGCTTCGATCCATGCAATTGGGGAGTCGGGCATCAACGTGGTTGGCTGCGATCTCGTCGAAGTCGCCCCGGTGTATGACCCGAGCGAGCAAACGCAAATCGTCGCTTCCAAAATCGTCCGCGAAATGTTGCTGAGTTTTATTAAGTAAGTTAGTTGGAAGTAAGGGGGACCCGATTTTATAACTCGGGCCCCTTGTTTTGGTAAGTGAGCGGGTGGGCGAGTCATTTTACTCACCCACAACATTGTTTAGTAAAAGCCCGCGCCGCAGAAGCCGTTATGTACGAAAAAAGGTCTCGATCCGATTCGGCTCGAGACCCACCCTATTATTCTTCGCCCTCGTGGTACGTGTCGGAGATCAGGTCATTGCAATTCCAACAATGACAACGGATAGCCTCCCATTTTGAAAGCTCATCTCCGCAGTAAATACAGCAATCGCGTAGATTCTTTTGCAAGGACATGACCTCCCTTTTTTAAATTCCCTCAAATCTTCTTTTTAGCTAGCTGAAAACGGTCACAAGTTCATTCTATTCGGACGGATCGATCGATATGCCTCAAGCAAAGCTTGTTTTTCCATAAAAAAATGCATAAAATAGGATGGATATAGGACGTGATGGAATGAAACAAGTGAAAATAAATATACAAACGAATATGAGGCAACAAGGGCAGTCGCTCGAACAAATTTGCCAGGGGAAATTTTTCGCTAGAGCCGAAGGATGGAACTTGGTGTACCAGGAAGATTTGGGCGATAATCAAAAAGTGTCGACAACGGTGAAACTGCAAAACGGCATGGCGACGATCACCCGAACGGGAGCTGTGCGGATGCGCCAGGAATTTAAGCCGGGTCAGACGACGAAGGGGAATTATCAAAGCCCATATGGGCTGATGCAGATGGAAACGAAAACGGATGAAATTCGCTGGGAAGACCGGCAGTTTTTTCTTAGCTACCGTTTAAAGTTAAATGGTGATGATATGGGCCGCTATGAGGTCACGATGGAAATGGAGGATTACGATGAATATAGTAGAAAAAGTTAAGGCGACTATCGTCGAAGAGATCAAACAGGCGGCGATCGAAGCGGGTCTGGCGGAATCGGGCCAAATTCCAAACTTTGTGCTGGAAATTCCAAAAGAAAAAGCGCATGGTGACTACGCGACGAACATTGCGATGCAATTAACCAAAATCGCGAGAAAGCCGCCTCGTCAAATTGCGGAAGCGATTATTGAACGGTTTCGGGCTGGACAGGCTCATGTTGCAAAAGTGGAAATCGCAGGTCCCGGTTTTATTAACTTTTATATGGATCATTCTTATATAACAGATATTATTCCGCAGGTGATCGAAGCAGGCGATCGCTATGGGACGACGACCGACGGACAAAACGAAAAAATTCAAGTCGAGTTTGTCAGCGCGAATCCAACAGGGAGCCTTCATTTAGGACATGCCCGCGGGGCTGCCGTAGGAGATGCGTTGTGTAATGTATTGGCGATGGCCGGTTATGATGTCAGCCGCGAATACTACATTAATGACGCCGGTAATCAAATCGCTAACCTTGCTTATTCGATTGAAGCGAGATACAAGCAAGCGTTAGGGATGGACGCTGAGATGCCAGAAGATGGGTACCATGGTGAGGACATTATCGAATTTGGTCAACAGTTAGCGGCCGAAGCAGGCGATCGCTATATTCATATGGAAGAGTCCGAGCGTTTTGAGTTCTTCCGGGAATACGGGTTGGAAAAAGAATTAGAAAAACTAAAGCAAGATTTAAAAGATTTTGGGGTTGAGTTCGATGTTTGGTTCAGCGAAACCTCGCTCTATGAAAAAGGGGAAGTCGTTGAAATTGTGGACAAGCTGCGCGGACGCGGTTACGTTTACGATGAAGAAGGCGCGACTTGGTTGCGATCAACTGATTTTGGCGACGATAAAAATCGCGTCCTGATTAAAAATGACGGAAGTTATACGTACTTAACGCCAGACATCGCTTATCACCAGGATAAATTCGCGCGCGGGTTCACGAAGTTGATCAATATCTGGGGGGCGGATCATCACGGCTACATTCCGCGGATGAAGGCGGCGATGCAAGCGCTCGGGTATGCAGCGGATCAACTTGAGGTTATCATTAACCAGATGGTTAACTTGTATCAAGGCGGTGAACGGGTCCGCATGTCGAAGCGAACGGGGAAAGCGGTAACGATGCGCGAATTAATGGAAGAAGTCGGCACCGATGCTGTGCGTTACTTTTTCACGATGAGAAGCTCAGATGCCCATCTTGATTTTGACATGGACCTTGCGGTTTCCAAATCGAATGAAAACCCTGTTTTCTATGTTCAATATGCCCACGCTCGTATTTGTAGTATTTTTCGAAGAGCCGACGAAGAGGGGTTGAGCTGGAAACGAGAGGCGGCAGACTTGAGTTTGCTCATTTCGGAAAAAGAAGTCGAGTTGTTGCAAAAAGTCGGTCAGTTTCCAGAGGAAATTTCGCTTGCTGCCGAACATTATGCGCCGCATCGCATCGTTCGCTACGTTCATGAATTGGCGACGATCTTCCATAGCTTTTACAATGCGGCCCCCGTCATCACGGAAGATGTGGAGCTAAGCAAAGCGCGCTTGAACCTATTGCAAGCAGTCCAAATTACAACGCAAAACGCATTGCGCGTGATAGGCGTCAGCGCCCCCGAAAAGATGTAAGTAATAAAGTCAGCGAGGAAAGCAGGCATTTTGATGCCTGCTTTTTTTGTTTGTTAGTGAGAAGGAGGTTGATGATGATGCAACGGTCAAATGCGCCCTTACAATTCGTCATAGACCAACTTGCGCGATCTAACGGGAGAAACGACCGTTGCATCACGATAAATCAACGTGGAATCGATTCCATCTTTCTGCAACGGGAAATGCGGCCTTTATAACGACAGCTCTGTCGCCTGTTTTATTCCAATGGTCGTTTCTCCCGTTGGAATTTTGCCCGAGGGGGTGCCCCCAAATATCGATCCATAGTTGGAATTTCGTCCCTTAAGTATGGAGTGTTCATCGGAAATCCTCATCATAGTTGGAGTTTCCTCAACTATGGACGCCGCGCTAAACCGTCCTAGCCTTCCCGTCCAACCAATCCACCCCTTGATTATTTCGTCAAATCATTATAGAGTAAATGTATGCCTAAAAACTGGCGATAAGGTGCTTGATTTTAGGCAGTCGACTTTACGAGGAGGTCGAATGAATTATCGAGATTAGCAAAGAAACATTGACCGCTATTTTGGGAACAATTGATGAGGGAATTCATGCGGTCAATGCGCAAGGATATACGATTTACTACAATCAATTTGCGGCCCAATTGGATGGGTTAGAGCAAGAAGAAGTGTTAGGCAAGCACCTATTAGAAATTTTCCCTTCATTAAATGTACAAACGAGCACCTTGCTAAAAGCGATCGAACTGGAAGAGCCGATTTATAATCAGCATCAACGTTATATGAATATCCGCGGCAAACAAGTCGTCACGGTTAACAGCACGTTGCCGTTATTCGTTGATGGACAGTGTGTCGGAGCGGTGGAAATAGCCAAAGATATGTCCAGGGTGCAGGAACTATCGGAGAAGCTTGTTGATCTGCAAGCGCAGATGGCTCAAAATCAGGCAAAAAATCAACGTCCATCGAAAAAAAAGCAGGCGCGTAACAATAATGGAACAAAATTTACATTCATTGATCTCATTTCTAAGAGTGAAAATATGGAGCAGCTGAAGGAATTAGGCGCGCGAGCGGCTAAAACGACTTCGCCCGTTTTAATTATGGGTGAAACAGGCACGGGAAAGGAATTGCTCGTCCAGTCGATCCATAACGCCTCCCCGCGCAGCGAATCCGCTTTTATTGCCCAAAATTGCGCGGCCCTTCCAGCGACTTTACTAGAGGGAATCTTATTTGGCACGCGAAAGGGAAGTTTTACAGGCGCCGAAGATCGGCCAGGGTTATTCGAATTGGCGGATGGCGGCACGTTGTTTTTAGATGAAATCAATAGCATGCCGTTGGAACTGCAAACAAAACTGTTGCGCGTGATTCAAGAAAACCGAGTGCGACGCGTGGGTGGGGCGACTGAACTAGAAGTAGATGCTCGCATTATCGCCGCAATGAATGAAGATCCGCAGCAGGCTGTCGAAGAAAATCGCTTGCGTTCTGATTTGTATTATCGTTTAAATGTTGTCTCTTTTCGAATACCTCCCTTAAGGGAACGGCCGAACGACATTTCGTTGCTAACGGATCACTTTATAAAAAGTTTCAACTACCGTTTTGGCAAGTTGGTCACAGGGATTGATTCGGAAGTGGAGACGTTATTTCTCCAGTACGATTGGCCAGGAAACGTGCGGGAATTGGAACATACGATTGAAGCGGCGATGAATTTAGTGGATGAAGATACGATTCGGATTCAAGATCTGCCGCCTCATTTTCAGCAACAACCGTTTGGAACCTCATCATCCTCCAAGTCAACGTCATCGGATTGGTTCAAAGATTTATCGTTACGCCAAGCTGTCAAACAAGTCGAAGAACGGATGATTCGCGAAGCGATTGCTGAAACGGATGGGAATATTTTGCAAGCAGCGAAGCGATTAGGCATCCCCAGACAGACTCTCCAGTACAAGCTATCTAAAATGGAATCTGAAGAATAAACGAGCTTATCCGAGAAATTAAAAGGATAGGCATGTTGTTCTGCCCTCAGCTAGGAATCGAATGGATGCAATTGGAAAATGGACGCTGAGCCTTTTTGTCCTCTCCACGGAGCCCATGTATAATAAACACTATCAAAACAAAGTTGATGTGGGAAACGTGAAGTAAATCCAGTGAGTAAGCTTCAACGGTGAGCAGGGGTATGTTTTTGAAGATATTGCTTTTTCAAAAGCGGATTTCTGTTAGCTGTTTGAGATTGAGTAACAAGCTGAGAGCCAGGATTGAAAAACGATCGCGGAGACTGGGATCCCTTTTGGCTCAAACGGGCCAAGGGTAGGCTATCGGAATTATCGATGGTTTAAGGTGAGTCTATAATCAGGCGAAACCTGGGTACTCTAACCTCTATTTAGATGGAGGTGGTGAGGACCCAGGTTAATTATTAACTATGGCTGGTAAAATATGTAAACCTGGCGCGGTTATTGCATGTTATATAGAGTAGATGCGAACATTTCCACTCAGCGTTTTTAATAAAAATAAATTGACTATCCTGGAGGATGATGAGTGATATGAATTTAGACATGAGCGTAACAAAGAGAAGTTGGAAAGATATTGAGATTTGGAAGGATGTTTCAGATGAGCAGTGGGATGACTGGATGTGGCAGTTAACAAACACAATTCGCACAGTCGATGATTTGAAAAAGGTCGTAAATCTAACCCCTGATGAAGAAGAAGGCGTGCGTATTTCTACACAAACGATTCCGTTGAACATTACCCCGTACTATGCGTCTCTGATGGATGCAGATGATCCAGAGTGCCCAATCCGCATGCAATCCGTGCCTGTTTCCGATGAAATTATGAAGACAAAGTATGATATGGAAGATCCATTGGAGGAAGATGAAGATTCCCCGGTGCCAGGATTGACCCACCGTTATCCGGACCGCGTGTTATTCCTAGTCACAAACCAATGTTCCATGTACTGCCGTTATTGCACGCGTCGCCGATTTTCCGGTCAAGTTGGAATGGGTGTGCCGAAAAAGCAGCTTGATGACGCGATCGATTATATTCGTCAAACACCTGAAGTGCGTGATGTGTTGCTATCAGGTGGGGACGCTTTGTTAGTAAATGATCGAATCTTAGAATATGTTATTAAAAACTTGCGATCGATTCCGCATGTGGAAATTATTCGAATTGGAACAAGAGCGCCGGTCGTATTCCCGCAACGGATTACAGAAAATCTGTGCAATATTTTGAAAAAGTATCATCCTGTATGGGTGAATACGCACTTTAACACATCCCTAGAAATTACGCCTGAAGCAGTTAAAGCGTGCGAGATGCTGGCGAATGCTGGGGTTCCGCTTGGAAACCAATCGGTTATTTTGGCGGGGATCAACGATAGTGTCCACATTATGAAAAAGTTAATGCACGATCTTGTAAAAATTCGCGTGCGTCCGTACTATATCTACCAGTGTGACCTATCCGAAGGAATCGGACACTTCCGCGTGCCTGTTTCAAAAGGATTGGAAATCATGGAAAACTTGCGCGGTCATACGTCTGGTTACGCGGTCCCAACGTTTGTCGTTGATGCCCCAGGCGGTGGCGGAAAGATCGCGGTGCAGCCGAACTATATCATTTCGCAAAGTCCAGATAAAGTCGTCCTGCGCAATTTTGAAGGTGTGATCACGAGCTATCCAGAGCCGAAAGAATATACACCAGGCAAAGCGGACGCTTATTTCGAAAAAGCGTACGGTGAAAAAGAGAAGAAGACGGATGTGGGTGTCGCGGCGTTGATGAACGACGAAAAATTCAACCTCGTGCCACAAGAGCTTAATAGAATGAGCAAACGCGAAAGCTACGAAGGTAAGGAAGATCACAGCTCTCTCAAAGACCGCAGAGAAACGCGCGATCAAATGATCGAGCGAAAAATGAAAGCTGAAGCGAAGAAAAGAGAGACTGGCGAAGATAAGATGAAAGCTTCATCATAAAAAAAGAGCAAGATAGAGGGTTGTCCGCAAGGGCAGCCCTCTTTTATTTTTTTTTGGATGGGCTTGACCGCGTGGATTGAGGGATCGTGTAAGTGTCCGAAGCGCTGAAAATGTGGACTTGAGGAGGGAGTAGGAGGCGCGGGATATCCGTGGGGGATAGACCCATGTCTGTAACGGTCCGCGCGACCCTTACAGTTGGAGAGCATGGCTATCCTCGTGTTGTAATGGCGCATTAGACCTTTACAGTCGGTTAAATGGCCTGCGCCTCGGTTTGCGGGTTCTGTAACGGTCCGCGCGACCCTTACAGTTGGAAAGCATGGTTATCCTTGTGTTGTAATGGCGCATTAGACCTTAACAATCGGTGAAAATGAACCGTTCATGTTTTGGTGATTCAGTAATAATAATTGGACCGCTTTATCGTTTGGAGAAATGAAGTAATCTAAAACAAATTGAAACCTTTTGCTTATGTATAATGCTCTAAGTAGTGAAGGGAGGTCAAACAAGGTGAAATATGATGTACATACCGTAAAGCGCGCGATTGCGGGGGACAAGGAAGCCTTTGAACAACTGCTTTATTCGGAGGAAGAGAAATTATACTATACGGCGCTATCTTACACAGTTCAAAAAGAAGATGCGTTGGATGCGATCCAAGAAGCTGTATGTAAGGCTTACCTATCAATCAAGCAGTTAAAGCAACCGGATTTTTTTTCAACCTGGTTAATTCGCATTCTCATTCACGAGTGTTATCGTTTGCTAAATAAGAGGCAGAGAATGATTCCTTTTGAAGAAGAGGAATTGTTGAAAAAGTTAGAACATCACACAGATGAAATCAATCATTCAACCGAATTAACAGAGATGCTATCACAATTAAATCCGTCTTATCAAACGGCGTTGATTTTATTTTATTATCGAGATTTACCGATTAAGCAAATTTCAGAGGTGATGGAAAAACCAGTTGGGACGATAAAAACATATTTACATCGTGGGAAAAAACAATTGAGAGAGGAAATGGAAAGGAGAGCCGATTGTCGTGAACAAGTCATTTAACATGGATCGGAATGAAACGGATTTTCCGAAGGATGAGGTGCGGACCGCGATTTCTAGGGGCATTCAACAAGCGGAAAATCAAAAGCGGCCTAAGAAACGAAAACCACTTTTTTATATGGCTGGCGCGACGGTCGCCGCAATTGGACTGCTGATAGGCTCTTCGTACGTATCCCCAGCATTTGCAAATAGTTTAGCTCAGTTGCCTATTATCGGATCGGTGTTTGGTGATTCTAACCTAATCGGATTGCAGCAAGCTCAAAAAAAGGGCTTAACAAGCAAAATTGGAGAGACTCAGACAGTCAATGGTATTTCCGTGACATTAGATGAAATTTTGTATGATCAAAATGAAATTGCGATAGGTCTACAAATTGAGTCAGAGCAAGAGCTGGATGAACGCTTTATGTCCTGGATGGACTTCACAATTAATGGAGAGATCCCCAGTGCTGGGGGCGGCGGATATAAGGAAGAGATCTTAACGCCAACCACTAGGACTGCCATTCAACAAATAAGTGTTACTGAAGAAATGCCAGATACATTCGAACTAGGGTTGGTTCTCAATGGTAGCCGCGGAGAAAGATGGTACTTCTCAACGCCTATTAAAAAGATAACGGATATGATTAAAATTCCTATTCATCATTCACAACATGTTGACGGGATTGATCTTACGGTCCAAGAATTAGCGGTAAGCGCAACGGGCGTTGGTATATCCTATGAGAGTTCGGAAAAAGACACAGATTTTGTAATGAGCCGAGCAGATGCTTTCGAATTCCGAATGGAAGATCAAGACGGAAACGAAATTAAAAATCATTCGGGCGGTGTCGTCGGGGAACGTGTTAAAGATCGAATGGTTTATAAGAGCAATAAAAAGTTTGACCCCATCGAGTCAGGTGTAACGGAATTGACCATTACGCCTTATTTAGCTCTTCCAACTAGCGGAGGCGGAGTGGAGTTTGACGAACATGGGGAAGCGAGGGAATTGGAATTTAAGGGAGATTCTTTGCAGCCTGTTGAGTTTAAATCTTTTAAAGTGAAGATTGAGCAGTAAGGTAAATGAAGTAAATTAAGTATTTGACGTAGTCCTATTTTTCAACCTAGTGTCGCATCATAACGTGGCGCTAGGTTGATTTTTTCCCCCCTATTTAATCCCCCATTACTTAATCTAGAAAATATCTCGGTCTTTTTAAAGGTCGGGCATCGTATGTTCTATGTAGTGAATGTTCGAAATTTGACGAACGATTGCGGGCGAACGATCGTTCATCTTTGCCCACTATCGCTAATATAATAACAATAACCGATAAAATAGCAGTAAAGGAGGACTCGCATTTGTTCGCTTTCATTCACTTCCTCGCTTTCCTAATCGTCACCGGTTATGCGGTCTATTTGTTCGCGCATCTTGTATATAGTCGAATCGTGTTCATCAAACTTGGTCGTAAAGCAAATTTGAAAGTAGACATAAAACAGCGATTGCAAGAGTTCCTAGCAAACGTTTTCGGGCACAAAAAGTTGCTCAAAGATCCGAAAAGCGGAATCATGCACCTGATCTTATTTTATGGTTTTATCATTTTGCAATTGGGAGCGATTGAACTTATTTTCAAAGGCTTCCTAAAAGGGTTTTCGTATCCGATCGGCGCGGCCCATCGGTATTTTCAATTATCCCAAGAAATTACGGCTTTCCTCGTGTTAGTCGCAATTGGCTACGCTTTTTATCGGCGCTACATAGAAAAGCTGCCGCGTTTAAAAAGGGGTTTCAAAGCGGGGCTCGTTGTCTTCTTTTTATCTACATTGATGCTATCTATTTTCTTTACCTTAGCGTTTGAACGACTGTGGTTACTCGCAGAGGTCCAACAGCAGGCTAATTTCGTCGTTTATGCGCCCATCTCATCGTTGCTCGCCACTCTATTCTCGAGCGTTAGCGTGACGACAGCAGCCGTTCTATTTTATTTCTTTTGGTGGGTTCACCTGCTCATCCTCCTTTCCTTCCTTGTTTATGTCCCGCAATCGAAACACGCCCATATTTTATTCGCCCCAATCAACATTGCGATCCGCGACACAAAGCCAGCTGGTCAACTGACCTCGATCGACTTTTCTGATGAAACATTGGAAACGTATGGAGTCGGTCAAATCGTAGATTTCCGACAAAACCAGCTGATCGATTTATACGCTTGTGTGGAATGTGGTCGTTGTACGAACAGTTGTCCCGCCTCTCATACGGGAAAAACACTGTCACCGATGGAACTCATCGTCAAAATGAGGGATCACTTAACGGAAAAAGGGGCGGCGATAACGTCGCGGAGTCCTTGGCTGCCTGAATTTGCGTTTCAGCAGACGACGGCAACCCAACTGGCCAAAGCAAAGAATGCTCGCCAAACATTTAACGTGAATTTAATCGGAGATGTGATCACCGAAGAGGAGTTGTGGGCTTGCACGACCTGTCGCAATTGTGAAGATCAATGCCCGGTTGCCAACGAACATGTGGAAATGGTGATTGATCTGCGTCGTCATCTCGTTTTAACAGAAGGGCAAATGCCATCAGAGGCGGCTCGTTATTTTCAAAATGTGGAGCGGCAAAGCAATCCATGGGGGATCAGCCGCCGCGAGCGGATCAACTGGCGGGAGCAACGGGAGGATATTGAGGTCTCAACGGTCCAAGAAATTGACCAATTTGACTACTTATTTTGGGTCGGTTCGATGGGTTCGTTCGATCAACGCAGTCAAAAAATTGCCCAATCCCTGGCTAAAATCATGAATGCGGCTGGGGTCACGTTTGCGATTTTAGGCAACGAGGAACGCAACTCGGGAGATACGGCTCGTCGGATGGGCAACGAGTTTTTGTTCCAGCAGTTAGCAGAAGAAAATATCGCCATCTTGCAGAAATATAATGTAACGAAAATTATCACGATTGACCCGCACATTTACAACACGTTTAAACATGAGTATCCAGAGTTTGGATTGAAAGCGGAAGTGTATCATCATACGGAATTAATCCTTCAGTGGCTCAAGGAAGGGCGCTTAAAGTTGACGAAAACGGTGGAGGAACAGGTCGCCTATCACGACTCGTGTTACCTCGGTCGCTACAACGAAATTTATGATATTCCCCGAGAAATTTTGCGGGCGGTGCCAGGGGTTCATCTGCTTGAATTGGAACGCAATCGAGACGACTCGATGTGTTGTGGGGCGGGCGGCGGCATGATGTGGCTAGAAGAACGACAAGGGACGCGCGTGAATGAGGAGCGGACCGAGCAAGCGTTGGCCGTCAATCCAACAGCGATCGGCAGTAACTGTCCGTATTGTTTAACGATGCTCAGCGACGGAACGAAGGCGAAAGACGTGGAACAACAAGTCAAAACGTTGGACATCGCAGAGATCGTGGAAAAAGCGTTATAGAAAAAAGGGGGAACGTTTTCGATGGCAAAAACGGTCATTGTCAGCGCGGCTCGCACACCTTTTGGGCGGTTTGGAGGAAGTTTCAAATCGGTGTCTGCCGTCGATTTAGGGGCTGTTGCAATCCAAGAAGCGTTGCGACGAGCGGACCTTAGCGGTCAACATGTCGATGAAGTCATCATGGGGATGGTGTTGCAAGCAGGGGCGGGCCAAATCCCTTCACGGCAAGCCGCGCGCCAAGCGGGCTTACCATGGGAAACACAGACTGAAACAATCAACAAAGTGTGCGCTTCGGGGTTACGAGCGGTGACGATGGGCGATCAAATTATCCGCGCGGGTGATGCCGAGGTGATCGTTGCAGGCGGCATGGAAAGCATGAGCAACGTTCCTTTTGCCTTGCCCTCCGCCCGTTGGGGGGCGCGTATGGGTCATGTCGAATTGCAAGATTTGATGATCGGTGACGGGTTAACGTGCGCGTTCGAACAAGCGCATATGGCTGTTCACGGTAGTACGGTCGCCGCTGAATTCAACATATCGCGGGCGGAGCAAGATGCGTGGGCGTTGCGCAGTCAACAGCGGGCGGCGGCAGCGATCGAACAAGGAAAATTTAAAGAGGAGATTGTTCCCGTCTCCGTTCCGCAACGAAGAGGAGAACCGTTGCTCGTTGATACCGATGAAGCGCCGCGGGCGGATACGTATCTGGAAGCATTGACGAAATTACGACCGATTTACGTCGCGGATGGCACGGTCACCGCGGGGAATGCCCCAGGCCTTAACGACGGAGCCGCTGCGTTGACGCTGATGTCCGAGGCAAAAGCGCGGGCGTTAGGGAACAAGCCGTTAGCGACGATTGTCGGTCATGCCGCGGTTGGTCAACAAGCCCGTTACATTGCGACGACTCCAGGTTTAGCGATTCAAAAGTTATTGCTCAAAACGGGTTATCAGCTTGAACAGATTGACTTATTTGAAGTGAATGAAGCGTTTGCCGCCGTTGTGTTGACAAGCGCTCAGTTGGTTGGCTGGGATCCTGAAAAAGTGAATGTCAACGGCGGGGCGATCGCCCTTGGTCATCCGTTGGGGGCAAGCGGGGCTCGCATTTTAATGACATTGATCTATGAGTTGCGACGTCGCGGCGGTGGGCTGGGGATTGCCGCGATTTGCAGCGGAGCCGCCCAAGGAGATGCCATTTTAGTTGAGGTAAATGGAGTGTAGAAAGGAGGAGGAAATTGGCGATGACAACAATCCAAAATGTGATGGTGATCGGGGCAGGTCAGATGGGCAGCGGAATTGCTCACGTTGCGGCTGAGGCGGGGATGCGAACAACATTGTATGATCTGAACACGAAAGCGGCGCAACAAGGATTGGCTACGATTAAACGAAATTTGGCTCGCAGTGTGGAAAAAGGACGGCAGAGCGCGGAACAAGCGGCGCAGCTTTTGGAGCGGATTACCCTGTCTGACGATATAAACGATGCGCAGGCAGCGGATCTTGTCATTGAAGCGGTTGTGGAACGGATGGATGTGAAGGCGGAACTGTTTCGCCAGCTCGATACGATCTGCCCGCCGCATACCATTTTGGCGAGCAACACATCCTCGTTACCGATCACCGAACTCGCAGCGGAGACGGAGCGACCCGAGAAGGTGATCGGCATGCATTTTATGAATCCTGTCCCTGTGATGCGCTTAGTGGAGGTGATCCGGGGGTTGCGGACGTCCGATGAAACGGTGGAGGCAGTTGAACAACTTGCCCTGCAAATGAACAAAACAGCGGTTGAGGTCAACGATTTTCCTGGTTTCGTCTCCAATCGGGTGCTGATGCCGATGATCAATGAAGCAGTTTATTGCGTTCACGAAGGGGTGGCGACAGCGGAAGCGATCGATCAGGTGATGACGTTGGGCATGAATCATCCAATGGGCCCCCTCGCGTTAGCCGATCTGATCGGTCTGGACACCTGCCTCTATATTATGGAAACGTTGCATCACGGATTGGGCGATTCCAAGTACCGCCCTTGCCCCCTTTTGCGTAACTATGTAAAAGCGGGTTGGCTTGGCAGGAAAGCGGGTCGTGGTTTTTACAGCTATGAGTGAGTAAGCGATGGAGGGGAGCGAATTGTTATGAACTTCCACTTTACGAAACAACAACAGCAAATGCGTGATATGGCGCGTGAGTTTGCCCAAACCGAGCTTGCCCCGCTTGTCGAGCAAATGGAGCAGACCGATCAATTTCCGCTTGAACTCATCCGTAAAATGGGGCGAACAGGGTTGCTCGGTATTCCAATCCCAAAAAAATATGGCGGTCTCGGGTCCGACTTTATGTCATATATTCTGACTATTCAGGAGATTTCAAAAGTGAGCGCCGCGGTCGGGGTGATTCTAGCGGTCCACACCTCGGTTGGGACACAGCCGATCGTTTATTTTGGGACGGAACAACAAAAACAAACCTACGTGACAAAGTTGGCTAGCGGTCAATCGGTCGGGGCGTTCGCTTTAACCGAATCGAGTTCGGGTTCTGATGCGGCAAACATGCGGACAACGGCAACGATGAATGGCGATTATTATATATTAAACGGTACTAAAATTTTTATTACAAATGCGGGCGTGGCTGAAACGTATGTTACGTTTGCTGTCACTGATCGCAGCAAAGGGACGCGCGGAATTACCGCTTTTATCGTTGAGGCGGATACGCCAGGTTTCAGAGTGGGCAAGATGGAGAAAAAAATGGGGCTGTACGGTTCCAACACGGCCGAACTTATTTTTGAAAACGCGCGGGTGCCTGTTGAAAATCGGTTAGGGGCCGAAGGGGAAGGATTTCGAATCGCCTTAGCCAACCTTGATGTGGGTCGAATCGGGATTGCCGCTCAGGCGTTAGGGATTGCCGAAGCCGCATTGGAACATGGCTTGCATTACGCCAAGCAGCGGGTCCAATTTGGGCAACCGCTCGCGAGCCAACAAGCGATTTCATTCAAGCTGGCCGATATTGCGACCCAAACAGAAGCCGCTAAAATGCTCGTTTACCAAGCGGCGGCGTTGCGTGATCAGGGCTTTCGTTGCGGAAAAGAAGCGGCGATGGCCAAACGTTTCGCGACAGATACCGCGATGCGAGCGGCAGTCGAAGCGGTTCAGATTTTTGGCGGATACGGTTACTCGCGAGCCTACCCTGTTGAACGGTTGTTTCGCGACGCGAAAGTGACCCAAATCTATGAAGGAACCAATGAGATTCAGCGACTCGTGATTGCTCGACACTTGCTAGAAAAGGGAGGCGGGAACGGATGAATTTTGGCTTATCGGAAGAACACCAAATGATGCAAAAGGTCGTCCGCGAATTTGCCGAGCAGGTATGCGGCCCAAGCGCGGCGGAACGAGATGAGACGGAACAGTGGGATATGACCCTTTGGCGGAAGATGGCTGATTTGGGGTTGTGCGGGATTCCCTGGCCTGAAAAGTACGGTGGCGCGGGCGCTGATTATCTTAGTTATGTGATCGCTGTTGAAGAATTGTCTCGCATCGATGCGTCGGTCGGTGTGACCTTATCCGCTCACACTTCGTTAGCTGGCTGGCCGATCTACGCGTTTGGTAATGAACAACAAAAGCAAACGTATTTGCGAGCGATGGCCGAAGGGAAAAGCATGGGCGCGTATGGCTTGACCGAGGCGGGCTCAGGATCTGATGCGGCGGCGATGAAAACGTCGGCGGAACAGGATGGCGCGGAGTGGGTGTTAAACGGTTCTAAAATATTCATAACAAATGGGGCTGATGCCGATATCTTTCTCGTTTTTGCGCAAACGGATCCTGCCAAAAAACACCGCGGGATTGCCGCCTTTATTTTGGAAAAGGGGTTTTCGGGTTTTAAAGTTGGCAAGCTGGAGAAAAAACTCGGGATCCGCTCTTCATCGACGACAGAAGTGATTCTCGAAAACTGTCGGGTGCCTGCGGAGAATCTGCTAGGTCAAGTGGGTGACGGTTTTAAGATAGCGATGATGACACTTGACGGCGGTCGCAACGGCATTGCCGCGCAAGCGCTCGGGATCGCGCAAGGGGCATTCGACCATGCGTTGGAATACGCGCAAGAACGGGTTCAATTTGGCAGACCGATCGCCAAACATCAAGCCATCCAATTTAAACTCGCTGACATGGCGACTAAAATCGAAGCGGCTCGACTCCTCACGTATCAGGCGGCATGGCGGGAGGATCGAGGGCTGGCTTACGGTTTACAATCCGCGATGTCCAAACTATTTGCAGGCGATATCGCGATGGAAGTGACGATTGAAGCGGTGCAAGTTTTTGGAGGATATGGTTACACGCGAGAATATCCCGTCGAACGCTTTATGCGCGACGCGAAAATCACTCAGATTTACGAAGGAACCAATGAGATCCAACGGCTCGTTATCGCTAATCATTTATTAAAAGATTGAGCTAACGCTCAGTCAATTTATAGGAGGAGAACATTGCAAGCTAAAAAAAGGTCGATCCCATCTTTAGTGAAAGATCCAAAATTGGTGCAAAAAAGACGCGAACAAATTGTAGAAGCGGCTGTCGGGTTATTTATCTCTAAAGGATTTCACAAGACGACCACCCGTGAAATTGCCAAAGCGTCCGGGTTCAGTATCGGGACGTTGTATGAATACATCCAATCAAAGGAAGACGTACTCTATCTCGTGTGTGAATCGATTCATACTGAAGTCGAGAAAAAGATGGAGCAGGCACTGGTCGAGTCAAACAATGGGGCCGAGACGCTGCGGCAAGCGATTAGCGATTTTCTGCATGTGATGGATGAAGTCGATGATAAAGTGCTGTTGATTTACCAAGAGATTAAATCGTTGCCGCGCGAACCGATGCGGTATGTGTTGCAACGCGAAAGCCGCATTACGGAAATATTTGAAGAGATGTTACAGCGGGCGATTAACGATGGATCGCTGCGTCTCGACTCCCATTCCATTAGATTAATGGCTCACAACATCGTTATTTTGGGGGAAATGTGGGTGTTCCGTCGTTGGGCTTTACGCCAACGCTACTCGCTCGCTGAATATATCGAAATGCAAACGAATTTGCTGTTTGGCGGATTGCGAGTGGAAGCGTAAGCTGGTAATTAGGGTGAAAAGGGGGCAAGCGGGATTGGCGCAAAAAACAGAAGTTTATCGACCGCAACACCATGTGCGCTTTGTGAGCGCCGCCGCTTTGTTTGATGGACATGACGTGTCGATCAACATCATTCGGCGCATGTTGCAAGCGTCTGGCGTGGAAGTCGTTCATCTGGGGCATAATCGATCCGTCGAAGAAATTGTTGCCGCCGCGATCCAAGAGGATGTTCAAGGCATTGCGATCAGCTCCTATCAAGGCGGTCATGTCGAGTTTTTGAAATATATGAAGGACCTATTGCGTGAAAAAGAAGCGGATCATATTCGGATTTTTGCGGGCGGCGGCGGGGTCATCATTCCTTCCGAGGCAAAAGAACTGCATGCCTATGGAATCGCAAAAGTTTTTTCTCCGGATGATGGACGAGAGCTTGGCTTGCAAGGGATGATCAATCAGATGGTTCAGGAGTCTGATCAGCCGACACCGAAGCAAATGGCCCGTGATGTAGCGTTGCTCCAACAAAAAGATGTCGGGGCGATCGGGCGCTTAATCACGTTCGCGGAGGACAGTGTTGAGCGCGGGGCGGAGGAAAACGCAGATTTACAAGCCGCCTTGCGGAAGTTGAAAAAACAGGCCTCGTCTACCCCAGTCTTGGGAATAACGGGCACGGGCGGAGCGGGCAAAAGCACGCTTACAGATGAGTTGGTTCGCCGTTTTTTACAGCAGTATCCGCAGCGAACGATCGCTGTCTTGTCGGTCGATCCGACGAAGCAAAAAACAGGCGGGGCGCTGCTAGGCGATCGGATTCGGATGAACGCGGTCCATCATCCGCGCGTGTATATGCGTAGTTTGGCGACGCGCGGTTCGCGAACAGAATTGAGTTTAGCGACAAGTCACGCAATCAACGTCGTGAAAGCAGCGGGTTACGATTTTATCATCGTTGAAACGAGCGGGATCGGTCAAGGGGATGCAGGGATTGTGGATTTGGTGGATGTGTCGATGTACGTGATGACGAGTGAGTTTGGCGCGGCGACACAGCTGGAAAAGATTGAAATGATCGACTTTGCCGACGTGATCGTGATCAATAAATTCGAACGCCGCGGTTCGGAGGACGCCTTGCGTGATGTGCGCAAGCAATATAAACGGTCACGTGGATTGTTTAGCGTCGCTGATGCGCATCTGCCCATTTTTGGGACGATGGCAAGCCAGTTTAATGATCACGGAACCGATGTTTTATTCGCTCATTTAATGGAAGCTGTCGAGGCTAAGTGTGGAGGAAGCTGGGCGACGGGATTGGATTTGATACACCCAAAGGGGAGCCAGCAATACGTTGTCATTCCTGCGGGGCGGGCTCATTATCTAGGGGAGATTGTGGCGGCGGTCCGCGACTATCAAGCGTTCATCAAACAGCAGGTCGATGTTGCCCGCAAACTTTTTCAATTGCGCGGTGTGAAATCACTCGTTGCGGATGATGCTAACTTTGTTGCCAAATGTGAGGAGCAGATCGCTTTTTATGAGAAAAAGTTGGACCCTGAGTGGAAGCAGTTCCTAGATGAGTGGCCTGCCCGTCGCGAAGCGTATAGTCAAGATCAGTTAGTCAGCGCCTTTCGGGGTCGCGAGGTGGTCACTGAATTGTTTACGGAATCGTTGTCAGGCACGAAAATCCCAAAGCTCAGCTTGCCTAAGTTTGAGGATTGGGGCGAGATCCTGCGGTGGGCGATGCAAGAAAACCTGCCTGGCTTTTTTCCTTATACAGCGGGTGTGTTCCCCTTTAAACGGACAAACGAAGACCCCAAGCGTATGTTTGCCGGAGAAGGAACACCTGAGCGAACGAATCGCCGTTTTCACTTTTTGTGCGAGGGGGAACAGGCGAAACGATTGTCGACCGCATTTGATAGTGTCACCTTATATGGGCATGATCCTGACACACGCCCAGATATTTATGGGAAAATTGGAAACAGTGGCGTCAACGTTTGCACATTGGACGATATGAAAAGGTTGTACGCGGGGTTCAATTTGTGCGATCCGTCAACGAGCGTCTCCATGACGATCAACGGCCCGGCTCCGATTTTGTTGGCGATGTATATGAACACGGCCATCGATCAGCAAGTTGATCGTTTTATCGAGGAACATGGACGCGAGCCAACGGAGGCGGAGTATGCGGAGATCAAAGCGGTTACATTACATGTCGTCCGCGGCACGGTGCAAGCCGATATTTTAAAAGAGGACCAGGGGCAAAACACGTGCATTTTTTCCACTGAATTCGCTCTAAGAATGATGGGCGACATTCAACAATACTTCATCGATCAAAACGCGCGCAACTACTATTCTGTCAGTATCAGCGGCTATCACATTGCCGAGGCGGGGGCGAATCCCATTTCGCAGCTGGCTTTTACCTTGGCTAATGGTTTTACCTATGTCGAATATTATTTAAGTCGCGGCATGCAAATTGACGATTTCGCGCCTAACTTTTCTTTCTTTTTCAGTAATGGGTTGGACCCCGAATATACCGTGCTCGGTCGGGTCGCTCGTCGCATTTGGGCCACGGTCATTAAATATAAATACGGCGGCAATGAACGCAGTCAAAAACTGAAATACCATGTGCAAACATCAGGCCGTTCGCTGCATGCCCAAGAAATGGCGTTTAATGACATCCGCACGACATTGCAAGCGCTGGTCGCAATCTATGACAATTGCAACTCGTTGCATACAAACGCGTATGATGAAGCGATCACGACACCAACCGAAAGTTCAGTCCGTCGCGCGATGGCGATCCAAATGATCATCAATCGCGAATTCGGCCTAGCTAAAAATGAGAACCCGTTGCAAGGCGCTTTTATTATTGAAGAATTGACTGATCTTGTCGAAGAGGCGGTGTTGATCGAGTTTTTGCGCATCAACGATCGCGGTGGAGTGCTCGGAGCGATGGAAACACAATATCAGCGCGGCAAAATTCAGGACGAATCGATTTATTATGAGCATCAGAAGCATACGGGTGAACTGCCGATCATCGGCGTCAACACGTTTATCAATCCAAACGCCTCCGATGACGATTATGAAATTGAGCTGGCTCGCTCCACCGAAGCGGAAAAGCAGCTCCAAATTCGAAACCTGCATGCTTTTTGGGAACAGCATCAAGAGGAGGCCCCAGCTGCCTTGGAGCGGTTGAAAATAGTCGCCCGCTCGGGAGAAAATATTTTCGCGGAATTAATGGAAACGGTCAAAGTCGCCTCACTCGGTCAAATTACCGAAGCGCTTTATGAAGTGGGCGGAAAATACCGGCGCAATATGTAAGCGGCAAGGGCGCGAATGAGGTGGGCGGGTAGGGGATAGGGGATGCAGGTAGGGCTCCTAGTTTTAGTAGGAGAAACTCCGCTTAAATCCGGGAATCTCCCGCATTCCCTCTCGGATCTACCGATTTCTCAAATTTAACAGGAGAAACTCCGCCTAAATCCGAGATATTCCCACGTTCCCGTCCAGATTTTCCGATTTTCCAAATTTAGCAGGAGAAACTCCGCTTAAATCCGAGATATTCCCGCGTTCCCGCCCAGATTTGCCGATCTCCCCATTTTAGCAGGAGAAACTCCGCTTAATTCCGAATCTTCCCCCGCCCGTCCAGCTCCACCCCCAAAATCCCCGCAACGTCACCTCCCCGCAAGCCCGAATCAGCCCCCACTTTTTCCTTTTTCAAAAAACTGTAGGAAATGTTTGACACTGGTACTATTTTATATAAAAATAGTGAATACTGGTTGGATAAGATTTCTGTGGGAAGGGAAGTGGATGCGTTGGCAGTTACGGAAAAAGATAAGTGGCAGGATGTTGCCCTTGTAGATATTTCTTATGAAGTTTTGAACCAAGCGAACAAATCGATGACGTATCGTGAGATCTTTCAAAATGCGGCCCAGTTAAAGGGGTTGACGGATGAAGAATTAATGAATCTTATTCCGCAGGTGTATACGGAAATGAACCTCGACGGTCGTTTCATTTGCATTAGCCCCGGGCAATGGGGTTTGAAAAAGTGGTATACATCCGAAGCGATTGAGGAGTCTGTTGAGGCCCTGGCCCGCAAGAAGGGCATCGATGACGATGATGAGGATTACGGCATCGAAGGGGAAGATGAAGTCGTTGAAGAAGTGTTTGCCGATGCGGAAGCTTTCAAAACGAAGAAAAGTTCGCGGGTGAAAGACGATGACGACGAAGAAGATGATGATGAGGAAGAAGATCTGGAAGAAGATCTAGAATTCGATGACGAAGAGGAAGAAGAAGAGGAAGAAGAAGGGTTCGATGAGGAATACGACGAAGATGATGCCGACGACGCGGATGAAGATCGATAACGCGGCATAATTAGACTTGACAATCTGCTTGCCCCTCTTGTACAATTTTCGATGGGCTTCACTTAAAGAAACGTAAAAAAATGTGTTTTATATGATAGATCAAACAAAAAACGCCCCTAAACCAACACGGGATAGGCATCGCGTTTTTTGTTTTTTTTTGTTCAAAATGGCAAATGCTAGGTACAAACTAATCAGAAATAATACGAGCGATAGATGAAAGAGGGGTAACAATGGCTAAATATATTTTCGTTACAGGAGGAGTGGTCTCGTCGTTAGGAAAAGGCATTACGGCTGCTTCCTTAGGACGCTTACTGAAAAATAGAGGACTGAGCGTGACGATGCAAAAACTGGACCCGTACATTAACATCGATCCGGGCACGATGAGTCCTTATCAACATGGCGAAGTGTTTGTCACTGATGACGGGGCTGAAACGGATTTGGATCTCGGACACTATGAACGCTTTATCGATGTCAATTTAAACTCCAACAGTAACGTAACGACAGGAAAAGTTTACTCCTCGGTGATTAACAAAGAACGCAGAGGAGAGTACCTCGGCGGAACCGTTCAAGTCATTCCGCATATTACGAATGAAATCAAAGAACGCGTGTTTCGAGCGGGCCGAGCGGGTGAAGTGGACGTTGTCATCACGGAAATTGGGGGGACGGTTGGCGATATTGAGAGCTTGCCTTTTCTCGAGGCGATTCGTCAGATCAAAAGCGATATCGGTCGCGATCATGTGATGTACATTCACGTTAGCTTGATTCCATACATTGCCGCGGCTGGCGAGCTGAAAACAAAGCCAACGCAACATAGTGTGAAGGAGTTGCGCGGCCTTGGGATTCAACCAAACGTGATCGTCTGCCGATCAGATCAGCCCATCTCCGAAGAAATGAAAGACAAGCTCGCTCTTTTCTGCGATATCGATCCAAAAGCGGTGATCGAGGCGCTCGATGCCGAAACGCTCTATGAGGTGCCATTAGCGTTAAAAGCGCAAGGACTGGATGACTATGTTGTCAACCATCTCGGTTTACAGGCGAAAGCGCAAGCGGAAGCGGATATGACTGAATGGACCGAGTTGGTGCGCAAAGTCAAGAGCGCGAAGAAAACGACGAGAATTGGACTTGTCGGTAAATATGTCGCTTTGCATGACGCTTATTTAAGTGTTGTCGAGGCCATGTACCATGCTGGTTATGACAATGACTCCAATATCGATATCAAATGGGTCGACGCGGAGGATGTGACCGCTGAAACGGCGCGGGAACTGCTGGGCGATGTCGATGGCATCATTGTGCCAGGCGGCTTTGGCGATCGGGGGATCGAGGGCAAAATTGAAGCAATTCGTTACGCGCGCGAAAACAAAGTTCCTTTTCTCGGCATTTGTCTGGGCATGCAGTTAGCTTGTATTGAATATGCTCGTCATGTGCTCGGTTATAAAGAAGCAAACAGCTCTGAAATTGATCCGAAAACAACGCGTCCTGTCATCGATTTGCTTCCTGAGCAGAAGGATATCGAAGATTTAGGAGGCACGATGCGGTTAGGGTTATCTCCGTGTAAATTGGAAGAGGACAGTCTCGTTTACGAAGCGTATCAAAGTACGTTGGTCTATGAACGTCATCGGCACCGTTATGAATTTAATAATGATTACCGCGAGGAAATGAGAAAAGCGGGATTGCGTTTTAGCGGCGTGTCGCCGGACGGACGATTGGTCGAATGTGTGGAAGTGACAGATCATCCCTGGTTTGTAGCAACCCAATTTCACCCTGAATTCACATCGCGACCGAACCGACCGCAACCTATTTTTTGCAAATTCATTCAAGCGGCATTGCATCGACAACAAAAGTAAATTCCATAAGAAGGAATTTCGGGTGGCGATCTCGAAATACTTGAAGTGGCCTAATTTTTTAGAAAAGACCGTGCGAGATATATAAAGTCCATTTCAATGAAAAGGGGAGGCAGCAAGAATGGATCAAAACAAGGTGCTTATCGTCGACGATCAGTACGGCATTCGCGTGTTGCTTTTTGAAGTGTTTGGCAGGGAAGGATATGAAACGTTTCAAGCGGCTAATGGAAAAGAGGCGCTTGATATCGTTCATAATCAATCACCGGACCTGGTCATTTTGGATATGAAAATACCAGGAATGGACGGTCTAGAAATTTTGCGTGAAATTAAGAAGATCGACCAAGAAATTAAAGTGATTATGATGACGGCTTATGGAGAATTGGATATGATCAAAGAAGCGACTGAGCTAGGGGCGTTGACTCATTTTACAAAGCCGTTTGATATCGATGAATTAAGATTAGCTGTCCGAAGTCAACTAGCGGTATAAAATGGTCCGCTTAGGAGAAACTCCGATGGAGAGAATAAAAATTTTTGCATAAATGTGGAGGAGATTCCGTATGCCATTAGTATCAATGACAGATATGCTAAATAAAGCAGTAGAAGGTAAATATGCGGTTGGACAATTCAATTTAAATAACTTGGAATTTACGCAAGCGATTTTGCAAGCGGCTGAAGAAGAACAATCCCCTGTTATTCTTGGTGTGAGTGAAGGAGCGGGGCGCTATATGGGCGGGTTCAAAACGGTCGTGAACATCGTCAAAGGATTAATCGAGGACTATCAGATTACCGTTCCCGTCGCGATTCACCTGGACCATGGATCCAGTTTTGAAAAGTGCGTGGAAGCAATCTATGCTGGCTTCACTTCGGTGATGATCGATGGCTCCCATTTACCGTTGGAAGAAAACATCGCTTTGACGAAGCGGGTTGTCGATGTTGCTCATGCGTTAGGCATTTCCGTTGAAGCGGAGTTGGGTCGAATCGGCGGGCAAGAAGATGATCTGATTGTGGATGACGCGGAAGCTGCGTACGCCATTCCAGCGGAGTGCGATCAGCTCGTGCGCGAAACAGGTGTGGATTGCTTCGCTCCGGCGCTTGGTTCGGTGCATGGTCCTTATAAAGGGGAACCGAATCTAGGTTTCGATCGGATGGAACAGGTGCAAAAGTTAACGGGTGTTCCGCTTGTGCTGCACGGAGGAACAGGGATTCCAACGAAGGATATTCAGCGAGCGATTTCGCTTGGAACAGCGAAAATCAACGTCAATACGGAAAGCCAGATGACATCGGCGGCAACCGTGCGTAAAGTTTTGGAGGAAAATCCAAATCTATATGACCCGCGTAAATATTTAGGACCGGCCCGCGAAACGATTAAGGAAACGGTTAAAGGAAAAATGAGAGAATTCGGTAGCAGCAACAAAGCCAAATAAAGCTTCTAAAACAACGAGGAGGAATAACATGAAGTTTTTCATTGACACGGCGAATACAGACGAAATTCGTGAAATAAATAATTGGGGTGTGTTGGCGGGCGTAACGACAAATCCTTCGCTCGTCGCAAAGGAAGGGCGCGACTTTATTGAAACGTTGAAGGAGATTATCGAAATTGTTGATGGACCCATCAGCGCCGAAGTGATCAGTACGGAAGCGACAGGTATGATTGAAGAAGCGAAGCAATTCACTTCCCTTTCTGATAACATCGTCATTAAAGTGCCAATGACATCGGAAGGTTTAAAAGCGGTCAAGCATTTTTCCGCAAATAACATCAAAACGAATGTGACCCTCGTGTTTAGCGCCAACCAAGCGTTGTTAGCCGCTCGAGCTGGAGCGACTTTTGTCTCGCCATTTTTAGGCCGGTTGGACGATATTGGATCTGACGGGATGATCTTGATTGAAGACATCGTTGAAATTTTCGACGCGCATGGGCTTGATACGGAAATTATCGCCGCCAGCATTCGTCACCCGGTTCACGTTTTGGCAGCCGCAAAAGAAGGAGCCCATATCGGCACGATCCCATACAAGGTGTTTAAGCAAATCATTCAGCACCCATTGACTGACGCGGGAATCGAGCGGTTTTTGGCAGACTGGGAGAGCGCCAAAAAGTAGATTAGGGATAAAGCACCTTCGTCAAGGTGCTTTTACCGTTTTAACTGAATTCCAGCTCTAGTTTTCGGCGGGCGGGATCTTACCGAATTTTAGAGGAATATTCGTTGGGAAAATATAAACAAATGTGCTGGGGAGGGAACAATGGAGAAGCTGTATATCAGTGGTGGAAATCCCTTGCGGGGGACGGTGACGATCAGTGGAGCGAAGAACAGCGCGGTTGCTTTAATCCCAGCATCCATTTTGGCTGAGTCTCCTGTCATCATCGACAACTTGCCCCATATTAACGACGTTGAAATTTACATTAAAATTTTAAAGGAACTAGGGGCTGCCGTGAAGTTGGAGGGCTCGTCTTTATACATAGATCCGCGCGGGATTCAATCCAAACCGTTACCGAACGGGAAGGTGCAGAAATTACGGGCTTCGTACTATTTGATGGGAGCGATGCTTGGCCGATTTGGCGAGGCGATGATCGGTCTGCCAGGTGGTTGCAATTTGGGTCCGCGCCCGATTGATCAACACATTAAAGGATTCGAAGCGCTTGGGGCGACCGTTGAATCGATGGACGGAAGTCTTTCCTTAAAAGCGACGGAACTACGCGGGGACAAAATTTATCTCGATGTGGTTAGCGTGGGGGCAACGATTAACATTATGCTTGCCGCGGCCCGCTCTGAAGGCTTAACAATTATCGAGAATGCCGCGAAAGAGCCAGAAATTATCGATGTAGCCACGCTGCTCACCTCGATGGGGGCAACGATCAAAGGGGCAGGCACCGATGTGATTCGGATTACAGGGAAGTCGAAATTGCTCGGCTGTCGTCACTCAATTATCCCTGATCGAATTGAAGCGGGCACATATATGATTGCCGCTGCGGCAACTCGCGGCGATGTGACGATCGAACAAGTCATCCCGCGTCATTTAGAAGGAATCACCGCGAAGTTAGAAGAAATGGGCATTCGTGTGTTGGAAGGCGACGAGTCGATTCGCGTCGCGCCGCAAAAACAGACTCCTTTTCGTTCAGTTAACGTGCGCACAGGTCCATACCCTGGTTTTGCGACCGATTTACAACAGCCGATGACGTCACTGTTGAGTATTTCGGAAGGAACGAGTGTCGTCACCGACAGTATATACGCCGCTCGTTTTCGGCATGTCGATGAACTCGCGCGGATGGGAGCTAGAATCAATGTGGAAGGTAGTTCCGCATTCATTGAAGGAAACGCCGCTGGTTTAAGAGGGGCTCAAGTGACTGCATCTGATTTACGAGCGGGAGCGGCGCTTGTTGTGGCTGCGTTGAGCGCCCAAGGTGTGACGGAGATCGGCGGGGTTGAGCACATTGATCGCGGATATGATATGCTGGAGGAAAAGCTGTTAGCGTTAGGAGCCAACGTGTGGCGCAAGGATGAAAGGGTGGGTATTCATGGAGCGTAGTTTAACCTTAGAATTGGTTAGGGTTACGGAAGCGGCAGCTTTAGCCTCATCAAGATGGATGGGGTTTGGCAAAAAAAATGAAGCCGACGATGCGGCGACGACCGCAATGCGAGCCGAATTTAACAAAGTACCGATGGATGGAACCGTCGTAATCGGAGAAGGGGAAATGGACGAAGCTCCGATGCTCTATATTGGCGAAAAGATCGGCGCGGGCGACGGACCCGCAGTCGATGTCGCGGTGGATCCGTTAGAAGGCACGAACATCGTCGCCAAAGGCGTTTGGAACGCGCTTAGCGTGTTGGCGATCGCCGACCGCGGTAATTTGCTGCATGCTCCAGATATGTACATGGATAAGATTGCGGTAGGTCCAGAATGTGTCGGGTCGATTGATATTAACCGCAGTGTGCGCGAAAATTTAGAGGCCGTGTCTAAGCGCAAAGGCAAAGAACTACGCGATTTAACCGCTATCATCCTTGATCGACCGAGACACGAACAGCTCATTCAGGAAGTGCGCGATGCGGGTGTGCGGATTAAACTCATCTCTGACGGTGATGTGGCGGCCGCGATCAATACCGCTTTTAGCGACACGGGCGTCGATATTATGTTGGGGGCTGGCGGAGCTCCCGAAGGCGTTATTTCCGCCGTCGCTTTGAAATGTCTCGGCGGCGAAATTCAAGGGCGGCTGTTGCCGAGTGATCAAGCGGAATATGATCGCTGCTTGGCGATGGGGTTGAAAGATCCGCGCCAAGTGCTGTTGATGGATGACCTTGTCAAAGGCGATGACGCGATCTTTGCCGCGACAGGCGTCACCGATGGGGAATTGTTGCAAGGCGTTCGCTTTAAAGGCGGTCGAGCCACAACGCATTCCGTTGTGATGCGAGCAAAAACGGGCACGATTCGCTTTATTAAGGGCGATCACTTACTTGCCTTAAAACCGAATTTGGTTATGAAATAATAGATAGCGGGAAATAATGGTTAGCTGTTCGCGGCTATGTGGAATAAAGGGGGTTGACGTCTCTCAAATTCATCGGGACGTCCCCTTTTGTTCCTATCAATCTCATTGGAAAGATGGTGTGTAACTGAAGCTATGGACATGCAATTAGCGCAATTAGAGGAGAAGAAATTAACAGATTTGTATAAGCTTGCGAAAGATTTTCAGATTCCTTACTACGGAAACATGAAGAAAAAGGAACTGATTTTTGCTATCTTACGAGCCCAAGCTGAAAAAAGCGGGCACATGTTTATGGAAGGCGTCTTGGAAATTCTTGCGGATGGATACGGATTTTTACGTCCGATCAACTATTTACCGAGCGCGGAAGATATTTATATCTCTGCTTCCCAAATTCGTCGCTTTGACCTCCGAACAGGCGACAAAGTATCCGGCAAAGTTCGTCCGCCGAAAGAAAGTGAACGTTACTTCGGTCTACTGCACGTAGACGCTGTCAATGGGGAAGCCCCCGATTTAGCATCTGAACGACTTCATTTTCCTGCCTTAACACCTCTTTACCCTCAGAAGAAGCTCGTTTTGGAGACCTCACCTAATCGTTTATCTTCTAGAGTCATAGACATTTTAGCTCCTGTAGGGCTAGGCCAACGCGGCTTAATTGTCGCTCCGCCGAAAGCTGGAAAGACGGTTTTACTTAAGGAAATCGCAAACAGTATCGCCGAAAATTACCCGGAGATCGAATTGTTCGTGCTATTGATTGATGAGCGACCGGAAGAAGTAACCGATATGCAGCGTTCCGTGGAAGCGGAGGTAGTTGCGTCAACGTTCGATGAATTGCCGGAAAATCATATTAAAGTGGCAGAGTTAGTGTTGGAGCGAGCCCAACGGTTAGTTGAACATCGCAAAGACGTCGTCATCTTAATGGACAGCATCACCCGATTAGCGCGCGCCTACAACCTTGTCATTCCGCCAAGCGGTCGCACGTTGTCAGGAGGAATTGACCCGGCAGCATTCCACCGTCCAAAACGGTTTTTTGGTTCCGCGCGAAATGTGGAAGAAGGCGGTAGCTTAACGATTTTGGCGACTGCGTTAGTGGAAACGGGCTCGAGAATGGACGATGTTATTTATGAAGAGTTCAAAGGGACGGGTAATATGGAATTGCACTTAGATCGCAAGCTGGCTGAACGCCGCATTTACCCTGCGATCGATATTCGCCGTTCAGGCACGCGTCGCGAAGAATTGTTGTTAGCGAAACAAGAGTTGGAACAAATTTGGGCGCTGCGTAAAACATTATCTGAAAATCCAGAAGTAACGGATTTGTTTTTGCGGAAAATCGGCGATACGAAGACAAACGTGGAATTCCTGGAATCGATCGATACAGCGAACGGGAATGGAAAGTCAAAAGCGGGTTCCGGGGGCGGCCGTCCAGCATCGACGATGGTTTAGAAAAAGTAAGGAGTTATCATCATGAATCTTGTGTATGCAGATGAACGGGGACAGGTATACGATCACCCCCGTCTCGCGGCCATTGCTCGCAGCGGGGAAAATTTAATGGAAATTTTAGAAGAAGAACTGATTCCGCTGCCAGAGGGAGCCAGCTTGGTCAGTTTGCCGAACACACGACCTGTCGGTATGGATCCGAATACAGGCGAAATGCAGCTGATCGCTGAAGGCAGCGCAGTCGGGGCGTTGTTGCCGCAAGGTTTCACGCGACTGATGTTGCCAGGCTACATGAAGACCGATCCTGACTACAAATTTCCGTTGTTCGGTTATACAGCTGTCGTCTGGAAAGACAATCAGTTCTACGTGGCCGCAACGCAAAGCGACGAGCATAATAAATGGAATCCTGCTCATTGTCCGCATGATGAAGTTAAACTGCGCGTGGATGAAATGTTAGCTCAGTATCCAGACAATCGGGTCGTTCAGCATCTTTCGCATTGCGCGTTGGAGTATGAATGTTTAACCGCGTCGAACACCTTTTTAAACCGCTGGGAAGGCGGCATCCCCGTTTCCTATTCATGCAACGCTGGCTGTTACGGTTGTATTTCCGAACAACCGGATGACAGCGGCTTTGTCGCTCCGCAAACACGGATGAATTTTAAACCGAACGCGGATGAGCTTACCGAGATTATGCTGCATCACTTGCAAACGCCTGAAAGCATTATTAGCTTTGGACAAGGTTGTGAAGGGGAACCGTCGACACAAGCGCGGTTGATCGTGGAATCGATCCAGCGGACGCGGGCGCAAACAAAGCAAGGCTATATTAACATGAATACAAATGGCGGCTTGACCGATCATATTAAAGCGATCGTTGACGCGGGTTTGGATTTGATTCGAGTCAGCACGATCAGCGCGATTGACGAGCATTACAATGTGTATTACAAACCGCGCGGTTACTCACTGCAAAACTTAGAGAAATCGTTACGCTATTGCGCGGATCGCGGGGTCTATTCGTCGATCAACTATTTGTGCTTTCCAGGCGTATTTGATCGCGAGGAGGAAATGGAAGCGATGATTGAATTCGTGCGTCGCTCTGGCGTCAACCTGATTCAATTGCGCAATCTAAACATTGACCCCGATAGCTATTTGGAAATGATCCCAAAACCGCAAGGCGAAATCTTCGGTATGAAGCAAGCGCTCGAAATTTATCGGCAGGAGTTACCGGACGTCGTGATTGGTTCCTATACACATGTACCACCGCGAACATTTGCAGGGAAGTAGTGTTGTCGGCGGCTCGGGTCCGATGATCTACGCTAGGTTCGACTAGGTTCTAACGGGAGTTTATGCCATTACAAAGGGTGTCCCCTCGTCCTCGGCTGCTGCAAAGGTCAAAACTCCCGTTGCAAGCAAGGTCGCGCGAATGGATTTTGGCTGCTCGACTAGGCTCTAACGGGAGTTTGTGCCGTTACACCGGGTGTCCCCTCGTCCTCGACTACTGCAAAGGTCAAAACTCCCGTTGCAAGGTCGCGCGAATGGATTTTGGCTGATCGACTAGGCTCTAACGGGAGTTTGTGCCATTACAAAGGGTGTCCCCCCGTCCTCGACTACTGCAAAGGTCAAAACTCCCGTTGCAATTTGTCCAGAGCAGTCTGCATTCGGTCCAAAGACGGCCACCACCTTTTACTTATATTATGTTGGAGTCAAATCGCAGTCAGGACGTTGAAGATAGGGCCTCACCAGGATCCGCCGGCCTTCCGATTTTTATTATCTCAAGTTGGGGGGGGCTCGACTTTCTTAATTCGGAGTTGAAACAGACCTTTTCCTCGTGCTATAATATTTCTTGTGTTTTGAGTAATACTCTGGCCTTACAGGAGGACCAGGGCGGAAAGAGGTGAAATGAATGAAATCGGCTATTCATCCTGAATACAAAGTTACAAAAGTGACTTGCGCATGCGGTAACGAATTCGAAACAGGATCTGTGAAAGAAAACCTTCGCGTTGAAATCTGCTCTGAGTGCCATCCTTTCTATACAGGTAAGCAGAAGTTTGTGGACGCAGGCGGACGAGTGGACAGATTTAAAAGAAAATACGGAATCTAATCCAATATTTTTGGGTCAAACGAGACGAGCGGGGAAGCAAATAGCCTGCTCGTTTTTTGTTTTTCCTCCAATCTGTCTTGATCGGCTTTGGCCATCCTTCGACTTCGCCGACTGTCCATCCGTCGGCCTCCCTGTAAGTCCCACTTTAAAGTTGCCGCCCTACGGTTAAGCTAAACCCAAGGGAGGTGCTACCATGCAAAAAAAATCATTCGCTGCGCCGTTACTATGCCTCGCCTTATCGGTTATGACAGCTTGTTCCAGCGGGTTAGGATATGACGATCGACCGCATCAACAGCGGGTGAACTCTTATGGGGCGCGTGATTATACGCATCAAACGGGAGCGTATGATCATGGTCCTGGTTACAACAACGATTTCCAACCGGCCGACATGAACCCTACTTTGATCACAGGAACAAACGATTTATATAATGTGTCGGGCGATGCTCAGATTATGGCTGATTTAGCGTCTACCGTTCCCGGAGTAAAGGCCGCTCGCGCCCAAATTATTGGCGGAACCGCTCATGTTAAAGTCAGAATTGCAAAAGGGGCTGACGCGCTGCATGTTAGACAAACCGTTTTAGAGCGAGTCGAGAAAAAAATGCCTCGCTACCAGATCAATGTAAAAAGAATGTTTGGAGTCGGAGTCGGAGGCTAATCGCTTCCGACTTTTTTCGTATGTTTAGAGTGAACGCATGCGGGGAAAACTAGGGACACATTGACGAGAACGGTAATTATCTATATAATTAGACTGTTATAAGTTACTTATATATTGAGGTGAACGGTTTTGTTTGATCGCTTAGGAGCAGTAGAAGAGCGTTATGAAAAGTTAAACGAATTACTCTGTGACCCCGCTGTAATGAATGACCCTACAAAGCTACGCGAATATTCCAAAGAACAATCTGACATCCAGGAGACGGTCGAGGCTTACCGTGAATATAAATCTGTAACTGAGCAACTTAACGATGCGAAAAGCATGTTGGACGAGAAGCTCGATGATGAGATGCATGAAATGGTAAAAATGGAGATCGATGAGCTGGACCAGCAAAAAAGCGAGTTGGAAGAACGACTGCATGTACTGTTATTGCCGAAGGATCCGAACGATGATAAAAACGTTATTATCGAGATTCGCGGCGCGGCGGGTGGAGATGAGGCGGCGTTGTTCGCTGGTGATCTTTACCGCATGTACACACGCTTCGCTGAGAAAAATGGTTTTAAGACAGAGATCATTGAGGCAAGCGCCAGCGACCTTGGCGGATTTAAGGAAGTGATTTTCGCCGTGAAAGGCAAAGGGGCTTTCAGTAAGTTAAAATTCGAAAGTGGAGCCCATCGTGTGCAACGGATTCCGACAACCGAATCGGGCGGCCGTATTCATACATCGACGGCGACCGTTGCCGTGTTGCCTGAGGCGGAAGATGTGGAAGTTGAAATTTTGGATAAAGATATTCGAATTGATACATTTTGTTCTTCCGGCGCGGGGGGACAAAGTGTTAACACGACGAAATCGGCTGTCCGCGTGACCCACGTGCCATCAGGGCTTGTCGTGAGCTGTCAGGATGAAAAGTCGCAAAACACAAATAAGGAAAAAGCGTTGCGTGTGCTACGCGCTCGTTTGTATGATTTGGAGCAACAAAAGGTAGCGGATGAGTATGGCGAACTCCGTAAAAGCAAGGTCGGAACAGGCGACCGCAGCGAGCGAATTCGCACATACAATTATCCGCAAAGCCGGGTGACAGACCATCGCATTGGGCTAACATTGCATAAGTTGGAACAAGTATTGAATGGGGAAATGGATGAAATTCTTCAATCGTTGATCATTCAAGAACAAGCTGATTTATTAGAAAATGTGGAAGGTCTGTAACATGAGCAGCCTTACGGTAAGAGAAGCCCTGCAAAGGGCTTCTTCGTTTTTATCGGAGATAGAGGATGGCTCGTTTTTGGCCGAATTAATCATTCGACATGTGTTAGGTTGGACCCGAACCGATTTTTTCATGCGGATTGATGAACGCCTCACCGTCGAGCAATGGACCGAGATAGAGCAACTTACACGTAAAAGGCAGGCGGGAATCCCGTTGCAATATTTAATTGGCGAGCAAGAATTTTATGGACTCCCATTTAAAGTGGACGCCTCGGTGCTGATCCCGCGCCCCGACACGGAAATACTGGTGGAGCAAGTATTGAAGCTACGCGATCCTGAAAAACCATCTGTCGTCGCAGATATAGGCACAGGTAGCGGAGCAATAGCGGTCACGCTAGCGACCCACTCTGTTTGGCGGCTGTATGCGGTCGATATCGCGGCGGACTCGTTGCGGTTAGCGGAGGAAAATAGCCGTATCAATGACGTAGCCGATCGGATCACCTTTTTGCGCGGTGATTTGCTCACCCCTCTACCGGAAAAGGTCGATATACTCGTCTCCAACCCACCTTATATTCCATCGCGCGACATCGAGCAACTTGATGTTCAGGTGCGGAACCACGAACCGCTTCGCGCTTTGGATGGGGGACTGGATGGACTGGATTTTTATCGGCGGCTTTGCGCGGGCATTTCCGAAGCAGTGAAACCTGGCGGTCTAATCGCTTTTGAAGTCGGCATGGGTCAGGCCCGGCAAGTCGAACAATTGTTGTTGGACACGGGATGCATCGAGCAAACATTGGTCGTCTGCGATCTAGCCGGTATCGAGCGCGTTGTTATTGGCACAAAAGTTTAAGTGGGCGGGGCTCTCCGAGTGGAGGCCCTTTCTTTTACTAAACAATATTGTGGATGAATTCAGCGCCCGCCCATGGGCTTTTCCCGTGTTGACTTTTACTAAAGAGTGTTGTGGGTGGGGAGCAATTTAAAATACCATAATGAAATGGGTCGCAGGTCGATCCCTTGCGAATATCCTCCATTCCTATACAATTGGGAAAAGGGGGTTTTTTAGGCTGGATAAAAAGGGTCTGTTAATCACGGGTGTAGGGCTGCTATTACTTTCCCTATTTCCGACGGGGTTGATTATGATCGAATCGATGAGTGAAAGCAGAGTCTCAGAAAGATATAAGATCTCCTCACTTTCTTTCAATGAGTATGCGGGCGATGATGCTTTGGACCAAAGCATTGAAGCGGTGTATGAGATTCGGGATTCCCCACCTTACCAACAAATTAACAATGTGTCAGTTTCACATCAACTGATCGACCGAAACAGCGTAGAAAAACAACTCAGAACGGTTGGCGAATTTTTAACGGAAATGAAAAATGAACAAAATGTACGATATAAAAGATCGTATCGCTTCCATGATCAGAAGTTGGTTATAAAAGAGGATTTAACGAGGGACCACGATCATACTTTAGAAATCAATGATCGTATTGTGGATCATCGCATAGAACGGTGGCCGAGCGAGGTAATCGGTCCAGAGCCAGCGCTCAACCTGCGTTATAAAAATGTTGGGTTCGTAATGAAAACGGATCAAAATTCGGGACAAGCTGAATTAATTGTAGTTCAACAAACAGCGCCCCGCTTGTGGCGCATTCGAACGTTTAATGAAACAGGCTTGTTGATTGAGCGGCAGTATTCGTTGCGGGCCCTTCGCCAGGAGGCGGTCATGGTCAAAGCCGTAAATCTTTCAGGGGCGCATGATGGGAGAATCGGTTACCGCTCCCAAATTACACAAGGTTACCCGACCTACCTATTTCCGATTCTCTATCCATATGGTACATCGCTGCTTTCAGTAGCGCTTATCCTTTATTATTTTGCGGAACTACGGCCACAGGCGCCTTCGAAAAAAAGAATTTAACTACGGGGCTGCCTGAATTGACCCCCAACACTCGTTAGTAAAAGTGTTTGCAGATTACCTTAATCAGGGGTTCGAAATCGCGCCCCCAACACTGTTTAGTAAAAGGGGGTACTCACCGAGGCCAGCAGAATCCGTAAATTAAGAGGCTACTGCACGTCCCCACCCCCAACACTCGCTAGTAAAAGCCGCAGCCTCTTTTGAGCTGCCCCGCCCCATACCGAACCGTATCACGGCCTACTCGGTTTGCCCCTAAATTGCCCAAACAATTCTAAAAATAGAAAATTGGGTTTAAAAAAACTCTTTTCTGTCGAGACTGTTTGCTAAGGAGATAGAAAAGAGAGGGGATTACGAAGGGCATGAGAAAAGTAAGCTTGGTTTTATTTTCAGTAATGATCTTAGTTATGAGTTGGGAAAATCAAAAATCGGTTGCGGCTTTATTTTCAGGCGATGGGGTTCCTGAACAGTCGATTCGCTTGCGGATCATTGCCAACAGCGATGCTCCTCAAGATCAAATTTTAAAAAGAAAGATTCGCGACAACATCAATAACTACCTTGCCGATCAAGTGGAAGAGCTAGATTCACTAGAGCAGGCGAGACAAAAGATGCATGCAGAGCTTCCCGCGTTGGAAGAAATCGTGGAACAAACGGTGGCTGACAGCGGGTTCACATATGAGAGTAACGTAGAATTAGGCGTCGTTCCTTTTCCGACAAAAATGTACGGACAATACGTTTATCCGGCTGGCGATTATGAAGCGTTGCGGGTGACGGTTGGTGAAGGGCGCGGTCAAAATTGGTGGTGTGTGTTGTTCCCGCCGTTATGCTTTGTGGATATTACGACAGGCGATGCCGTCAAAAAGGACGAGCAGGGGAACCACGAGTTAGCAGACGGGGGCGATGGCGCGCCGCAAGTTCAGGTTAAGTTTTTCTTGTTTGAAATCTTCCAAAAACTATGGAAAAGCATTTTCGGCTAATCTAAAAAGATTGACAGAATGAAAAGAGCCCATGTATCATATCATTAACTAACCTTATATAGTGGAAATAAAATTGAAATCGATTTTCTTATTCGGAGCAGGTGGAGGGACTGGCCCTATGAAACCCGGCAACCCGTTAGGACCAATAACAATTCCTAAAGAGGGTGCTAATTCCTGCAGGTGGCGATCCGATCATCTGAGAAATAAGGAGGAACTCAGTATAACGAGATAGAGATGGATGACGAGAGACCTTCTACCTTTTTTTGCAAAGCGTAGAAGGTCTATTTATTTGGAAGATGGCAGAGGGGGAGCGAGAACGTGAAGGATCATCTGTTACAGTATATACAGAAAAACATACTCATTGGAGACGGAGCGATGGGAACGTTGCTTCATGGTTATGGCGTGCCTGTTGGCGCGTGCGGGGAAGAGTGGAATTTGACCCGCCCGGATTTAATTCGAGAAATTCACGCGAGTTATCTTGCGGCCGGCGCTACTTTAATAGAAACAAATACGTACGGAGCGAACCGTGAAACGTTATCAAAGTACGGGTTAGAGGATCAAGTTGAGGCCATTAATCGGGCCGCGGTCCAGTTGGCAAGAGAAGCGATTGGCGATGAAGCGTACATTGTTGGCGCGGTCGGCGGCATTTTAGGCGGCAGAAAAACCAATTTTGATCGCGAAAAACTACAGTATGCCTACGATGAACAAATCAATAGTTTGCTAAAGGAATCGTTGGATGGAATCATGCTTGAAACGTTTTGCAACGTGGAAGAAGCGATCATCGCGATCGAAGCGATTAAGCGGGTAAGCTCGATTCCCGTCCTCTGCCAACTATCGGTCCAGGACCTGACTCGCACATTGGATGGTTATCCGTTAGATGAAGCTTTTGGTCGACTTTTGGAGGCGGGAGCGAGTGTCGTTGGGCTAAACTGTTACAATGGACCCGCGAACCTAATCCGTTCTTTTGAAAAGTTGAACTTACCTGAAGGGACCTTATTATCGGCTTATCCCAACGCGGGTTTGCCCGCCTATGTGGACGGAAAATACGAATATGAGTCTTCGCCTGAATATTTTGCGGAAAGCGCTGAAAAATTGGTTGAACTGGGTATCCGCATTATCGGCGGGTGTTGCGGGACAACGCCTGAGCATATCTCCGCTGTCGCCAAACGCCTAAAAGGAAAAGAGCCGCAACGGGTGCAAGTGAACGAACGAGCGTTGCGACCGGATCGTGTTGTGATTCCGTATCCAGAGATCAGTTCTGAAAAAACGATCCCGCAATTGGCTCGCGAACGAACGACGGTGATTGTCGAGTTGGATCCGCCGCGGGAATTGGACTTCGAACCGTTTTTAGATGGAGCGGCTGCCTTAAAAGAAGCAGGGGTCGATGCGATCACGATGGCGGATAATTCACTAGCGATGACGCGGATGAGCAACATGGCGCTAGGGGCGATCGTCAAAGAAAAAATTGGCGTCCGTCCACTCGTTCACATGACTTGCCGTGACCGTAATTCAATCGGCCAGCAATCCCACCTGATGGGACTGCACGCGTTAGGGATTGACCATCTCTTAGCGATTACGGGAGACCCGACGCGGTGCGGCGATTTACCGGGGGCTTCCTCAGTGTACGATATGACCTCATTTGAATTGATTCGGATGATCAAACAGCTTAATGAAGGAATCGGCTTCTCCGGTAGAGAGTTGAAAAAGCGTTCGACCTTTACTGTCGCAACCGCTTTTAATCCAAACACGCGTCATTTGCATAAAGCAGTGGAACGATTGGAGAAGAAGCTCGAGGCAGGGGCGGATTACATCATGAGCCAACCGCTGTATGATCACGACCAGTTTGCGCAAGTAGCGGAAGCGACCGCTCATTTAGACGCGCCGATGTTTGTCGGGATCATGCCGTTGACAGGTCATCGCAATGCCGAATTTTTGCACAATGAAGTGCCGGGCATTCAGTTGTCTGATGAAGTGCGATCCCGCATGGCCAAGTTTGAAGGGGATGACGCCCGCAAACAAGGAGTCGAAATCGCCCTCGAACTGTTGGAAACCGCGCAACGTTATTTTAACGGAATCTATTTGATCACACCGTTCATGCGTTATGAAATGACCGTCGAGCTGGCTCTGCAAGCGAAAAAAGGGGTAAAAGAAGATCACCTCGCTCGAAACTAGCATTTTACCGTTGTCTTTTTTGGCATAACTATCATTCTAGAACATATAAATCATAGAAAAGCTAGAATGAGGGGGACGAGTAACGTGCTAAATAACAATAGTGTGGTACGGATGGCAACGAAACAAGATGTGTCGGCGATAGTGAAACTTTTAGAACAGGGTAAACTAAACGCAACAGGAATTGAGCAACATATTGAAAACTTTTTAGTTGTGGAACAAACGGAGCCGCGACGGATTATCGGAACAGCCGGCTTAGAAATAAGCGATGAAAAACGCGGATTGCTCCGTTCACTGGCGCTCGATTCGACCTACCTCGAAGCAAACGCATTAATGGAGTTGGTGAGAATTTTGTTAGCATTTGCTGTACAAAAAGGGGTACAAGAAATTTATTTGCTAACACCCTCCACTTCTTTTTTCGAGTTTTTCGGATTTGAGGCGATTGAACACACGGATACGCCCGCCTCGATCCAACAATCGGCCCATTTTCGACAAGCAAAAACAGACTTATCCACGGTGATGGTCTATCAAACACGAAAAAAGTAACATTTTGTTGAGGAAAAGTTATGAACAAGTTATCCACAGAGTGTTGATAACTTGTTTGTTTATCTACAGGTAAAGAAGTAAATACGTATTTAAAAAGGATTTTGATGGATTATGATCAGTTATCAAACGAAAGTATGGCATGTGGATAATGTTGTGGAGGAACAAAAATATTATCCACAACTCGATGAGGCGTCCGCTTTATTGCGCGCAGGTGAGGCGATCGCTTTTCCGACGGAAACAGTCTATGGATTGGGGGCTAACGCGCTTTCCTCAGCGGCGGTCAAACGCATTTTTGAAGCAAAAGGGCGTCCAAGTGACAACCCGTTAATTGTCCACATTGCCGATCAGCAAGCTGTTCACCAATTGGTCCGCTCGATTCCTGAAAAAGCGCAGCGGTTGATGGACGCTTTTTGGCCGGGTCCATTGACGTTGATCTTCCCTAAAAAAGAAGGGATTGCCGCGGAGGTGACAGCGGGTTTAGATTCGGTTGGGATTCGGATGCCTGATCATCCTCTCGCGCTTGCGTTGATTCGAGCAACGGGTTTGCCGTTGGCTGCTCCAAGCGCTAACCGATCGGGACGACCGAGTCCGACGACCGCGGCGCATGTCGAGGAAGATTTGCAAGGCAAAATCGCGGGGATCGTCGATGGCGGCGCAACAGGCGTTGGCGTGGAATCAACTGTGCTAGATGTGACGCTCGATCCTCCGATGATTCTGCGACCTGGCGGCGTGACAAAGGAAGCGCTCGAGCGTGTGGTTGGAAAAGTTGCGGTAGACCCCGCGGTGACGATGCAAGCAGATGAGCAGCCTCGGGCGCCAGGGATGAAGTATCAGCATTATGCCCCGCAAGCGGAGATGTGGACCGTTGACGCCCCGTCAGTCGAGGCGCAAACGGCGCTCATTCGCGAACGGATTGGACAAGCCCGTCGCTCGCTTGGAGACGAAAGCCAAGAGGGCAGTCATCGTGAATTGAAGATAGGTGTGCTCGCGACGACAGAAACGCAAGCCGAATACGCGGGAATCGCTGATTATGTCGCTGTATGCGGTTCGCGGCATGACCTGGCGAGTGTCGCTCGCGGCTTGTATGACGCGTTGCGCAGCTTTGATCAGCAGCAAGTCGAATTCATTTTAGCTGAATCGTTTCCAACGACAGGAGTTGGGGCCGCGATCATGAACCGTTTGAACAAAGCCGCTGGCAATCAAGTCATCCGAGCCTGATGTCATGATTCTAAACCTGTCCGCATATCCTTGGGTAGACAAGAGGATGTGGGGAGGGAATCGTTGTGGAGTGGGACATCGTCCAGTGGGGTCAATTCTATACGGTTTTGATGATTGGATTGGCGCTTGGCATGGATGCCTTTTCAATGGGACTCGGAATGGGCATCATGGGAATTCGACTGAAAACCATTGCAAAAATCAGTTTAATCATTGGATTTTTCCATATTTTAATGCCGTTGCTTGGCATCGCCGGCGGCATTTTCCTTTCAACTTTTATCGGCGATATTGCCACGTTAATCGGAGGGGTATTTCTCTGTTTTTTGGGAGCCAATATGCTGTGGGGATCATTTTTTAGAGCGGAGCAAGAGAGTCAAATTTTTCAAACGGGCGGATTCGGATTAATTATATTTGCTCTTATTGTAAGCTTAGACGCTTTGTCTGTCGGCTTCTCGTTTGGATTGTTTGACGTCGATATGACGTTAGCTGTACTCGTGTTCGGAGCGATGGGAATGATCATGGCGGCAGCGGGACTATTACTCGGAAAAAAACTCGGTGACCGCATTAGTAGTCATTACGGCGAAGCGATGGGTGGAGCGATCTTGCTTGCGTTCGGCCTAAAGTTTTTGTTGTAGGGCGGCGGGCGAGGGATGGCGATGGAATTATTGACGCTCAGTCTTTCGGTCGGGTTTATGACGACGTTTGGCGTAATGTTGGGCTTAAATTATGGACAGCCTAGTCGAAGGGCGCTCGCCTTTTATTTAGGCTTGGCCACGGGGATCATGAGTTTGATCATCGTGATGGACCTGCTGCCCGCCGCCTTTGGGCAAGGTCCAATCGAGGCAGTCGGGATCGGACTTGGTTGTGGACTATTGATGATGCTCATTCTTTACGAAGGATTGCATCGCCGTCTGCATAATCGGCCCGTCAATGTGTTCGATCAAGAATCCAATTATTTGCGAATGGGATTATCGATTTGCGTGGCTATGATTGTCCATCATATTCCAGAAGGGATTGCGATTGGAGCTGGTTATGAAACACATCATCAGCTCGGCGTGATCATCGCCCTGTCGATTGCTTTGCATAATATTCCAGAAGGTATTGGAATGGCGATACCTTTGCGGATGGCGGGCATGCGGAGGCGGACGATTCTGTTGGTTTCATTGATCATTAGCTCGTGCATCCCATTCGGGGCTTATTTGGGAAAGTATTTGTTTGTCCAGTCCGTATTTATGGTGAGCTTTGGAATGGCGTTTGCCGCAGGATCGATGGGATTTATTGTGTGGAAGGAGCTCGCTCCTGTTTCATTGAAGCATCATCGCTTGTTCGCCCTGTTGGGAATGGCGTTCAGTCTTGTCCTAATTTTTTTGATTCAAATATTGAGGTGAATGGCAGATGAAGATTTTATTTGTATGCACAGGGAACACGTGTCGCAGTCCGATGGCAGAAGGGCTTTTAAAGCAAATGGTTCAGACGGAGCAAATAAAGATCGAAGTTCAGTCAGCGGGAATTGCAACGTTTGTGGGGGCGCCGTTGGCTGATCATACGGATACGATTTTAAAAGAACGAGGCTTTACGCTTGAACACCAATCGCAACCCGTTACGGACGAGTTGTTGCGTTGGGCGGATTTGATTTTGACGATGACAGGCGGTCATAAAAATGCAATTGGGCAACGTCATCCGCATGCATTGGATAAAGTGTTTACCCTGAAGGAGTACATTGGAGCCAGCGGCAATCAGGATATTGTTGATCCATACGGGGGGCCGCTAGAAGCGTATCGGGCTACAGAACAGGAATTGGTTGAAACGTTGCGTCACGTTTTGCGCAAACTGGCGGAAAATTAATCGGGTGTCGTTGTTGGCGGGGCGTTTAGCGTTCACGCCCACAACATTGTTTAGTAAAAGGGAGCGCGCCTTGACTGACTCAATCGCCTCCCATCACTCGCCCACAACATTCGTTAGTAAAAGTCAATACACATCAGGTAGGCGCCTCGCTTACCCACAACACCCGTTAGTAAAAGGGGCCCCCGCGTGATCAGATCAACCCGCGCCGCAGTCGGAGTCAATTGGAGCAGTGGAACAAACAGAAGGCGCATTCAAAAAAATCAAGCGGTGGGATTAACTGGGGAGTTATGTTAGAATAAAACGTAGATGTAGTTATTAACACTTTTTATAATAAACGGAGGGAATCCCCTTGAAGATCATACTTGGCGCCGATCATGGCGGATATCAACTAAAAGAGGAGATCAAGCAGTTGCTCGATTCACTTGGCATCGTGTATGAAGATGTCGGTTGTGACTGCGAGCAATCGGTTGATTACCCTGATTACGCGTTACCTGTTGCTCAGCGGGTTGCATCGGGCGAATTTGAACGAGGCATTCTTGTTTGCGGGACAGGCATTGGGATGTCGATTGCCGCAAACAAAGTAAAGGGTGTTCGTTGCGCCTTAACACACGATCTTTTTTCCGCAAAAGCGACGCGTGAGCACAATGATTCAAACGTGTTGGCGTTAGGGGCGCGTGTCATCGGTCCAGGGTTGGCCCTCGAGATTGTGAAAGTGTGGCTCGGCGCTGAGTTTGAAGGCGGGCGACATGCAGGCCGCGTAGAAAAAATCGCTCAAATTGAGGGATCTGATGTTTAATCCGCAACGGATTGGCGAACAATTGGAAACGGCAGTTGGTGAGTTGTTAGCAGAGGCGCCGTTAAATTCCTCGCAGATCCTTGTCGTTGGGACAAGCACGAGTGAAGTGGTCGGCGCGCGCATTGGCACAGCAGGCAGCGCGCAAGCTGCGGAAACGATTTATCGCGTGTTGTCAAACGCGCGTCAGAAGTCGGAATTTCATCTCGCTTTTCAATGTTGCGAACATTTAAATCGGGCTCTTGTTGTGGAGCGAACGACGGCTGCGACATTTGGCCTGGAGGAAGTGTCCGTCATCCCAGTCGCTAAGGCGGGGGGATCGATGGCAGCATACGCTTATCATCAGTTTTCAGAACCTGTCATGGTTGAGGTCATTCAAGCCGATGCGGGCATTGATATTGGGGATACGTTGATCGGCATGCACTTGAAACGAGTGGCTGTTCCGTTTCGATCCGACACAGTGCGTTCCATTGGTGAGGCCCATCTAACCATGGCTTACACACGTCCAAAATTAATCGGGGGAACCCGAGCTGTTTATACGCGTGAGTAATGCTTACTGAAGGCTGTAAATAAAAACATAAAAAGTTGGTTTATTACATTAGGGAGGGAAATACATGTTTGAATTTTTAGGGAAAAATGATCCGCAAATTGCGAAGGCAATCAATCAAGAATTAGGCAGACAGAGAAGTGAAATTGAACTAATCGCATCTGAAAACTTTGTTAGCGAATCGGTGCTTGAAGCAATGGGCACAGTGTTAACAAACAAGTATGCGGAAGGATATCCAGGCCGTCGCTACTATGGCGGTTGCGAATTTGTGGATATTGTTGAAGACTTGGCTCGCGACCGAGCGAAAGAGTTATTTGGAGGCGACCACGTAAACGTGCAGCCGCACTCTGGAGCGCAAGCAAACATGGGCGTGTACTTTTCTGTGTTAGAGCCAGGCGACACGGTGTTGGGAATGAATCTATCTCACGGCGGTCACTTGACCCACGGTAGCCCCGTTAACTTCTCCGGTAAAATCTACAACTTTGTGGACTACGGTGTAACCGAAGATACGAATTTGATCGATTATGATGATGTTCGGGCAAAAGCGCTAGAGCACAAGCCGAAAATGTTAGTTGCCGGCGCAAGCGCGTACCCGCGAGCAATCGACTTCAAGAAAATGCGTGAAATTGCTGACGAAGTTGGCGCGTACTTTATGGTTGACATGGCTCATATCGCTGGGTTAGTTGCGACAGGTCATCACCAAAGTCCAGTTCCGTATGCGCACTTTGTAACAACAACGACGCACAAAACATTGCGCGGACCTCGTGGCGGGCTGATCATTTGTAACGAAGAATTTGCTCGTGACATTGATCGCACGATTTTCCCAGGTGTGCAAGGTGGACCATTAATGCACGTGATTGCGGCAAAAGCGGTTGCGTTGGGTGAGGCGTTGAAGCCTGAGTTCAAAACGTACAGTGAACAAGTCATCAAAAACGCGTCTCAATTGGCATCTTCTTTGCAAGAAGCGGGCGTTACAATCGTATCTGGCGGAACGGACAACCACATTGTGTTGCTTGACGTGCGCAGCCTGAACATGAACGGTCGCGATGCGGAAGAGTTGTTGGAAAAAGTAGGCGTAACGACGAACAAAAACACGATTCCATTTGACCCGGAAAGCCCGTTTGTAACGAGCGGAATCCGTACAGGATCGCCAGCAGTGACGTCACGCGGGTTCGATGAAGCAGCAATGAAGGAAGTTGCGGCAATCATGGCTCTGGCGTTGAAAAACCCAGAAGACGAGGCAAAACACGCGGAAGCTCGCCAACGCGTAGATGCTTTGTGCGAACGTTTCCCACTTTATCCGGGTATGAAATTAATCTAACTTTTAAACTTTTGTTTAGAAAATAAAGACAAGAGCTAGGTCTGCTACTATGTGGCGGATTTAGCTCTTTTTTTGGTTAGATTGGAAACAGGGATGACGAAGGGTAGCGGCAGTGGTATAATATTCCGCAGCATATCAGTTGAAGCGGGGTACATACTAAAAGGTAACAGGAGGGGACCACGATGGGAAATTTATATATTTTTGATCATCCTTTGATTCAACACAAACTGACATACATACGCGATAAACAGACCGGAACGAAGGAGTTCCGCGAGCTCGTTGACGAGGTGTCCTTGTTGATGGCTTACGAGATCACCCGTGATTTGCCGTTGCAAGAAGTTGAAGTGGAGACGCCGGTCACCACATGTAAATCAAAAGTGATCGCTGGCAAAAAACTAGGTCTTATTCCAATCCTGCGGGCGGGGATCGGGATGGTGGACGGTTTTTTAAGTTTAATACCTTCCGCAAAAGTAGGTCATGTTGGGTTATACCGTGATCCTGAAACGTTGCAACCGGTAGAATATTATTTGAAGTTGCCAAGTGATATTCAAGACCGTGTGTTAATCGTGATTGATCCGATGTTAGCTACGGGCGGGTCTGCGGAAGCGGCGATTACCGCTTTGAAAAAGCGCGGGGCGAGACAGATGAAGTTAATGTGCTTGATTGCTGCGCCCGAAGGGATCGAAAAGGTGCGAGCGGAGCATCCAGATGTGGATATCTATGTTGCCGCTATTGATCAACAGTTGGATGAACATGGGTATATTGTGCCTGGCTTAGGAGACGCTGGAGATCGTCTGTTTGGGACGAAGTGATTGGGAAGGGACGGGGAGACAGACACATGAAGAAAAGAATTATGACCATTTTCGGTACAAGGCCGGAGGCGATCAAAATGGCTCCGCTTGTTCATGAGTTAAAAAAATATGATGAATTTGAGCCGATCGTTTGTGTAACGGCTCAACACCGACAAATGCTGGACCAGGTGCTAGAGATTTTTGAGATCGAGCCAGACTATGATTTAAACATCATGCAGGACCGCCAAACCTTGGTTGACGTTACCAACCGCGCCTTGGCTGGACTTGATCAGGTGATGAAAGAGGTCAGGCCGGATATGGCGCTCGTGCATGGTGATACGACAACGACATTTGTTGCGGGCTTGGCCGCTTTTTATAATCAGGTGGCGATTGGCCACGTGGAAGCTGGACTGCGTACATACAATAAGTACTCTCCTTATCCGGAAGAAATCAATCGTCAATTGACGAGCGCGATGACCGATTTACATTTCGCTCCAACAACGCTGTCAGCGGACAACCTCCGCAAGGAAAATCGCAAAGAGAATTCCATTTTTATTACAGGGAACACGGTGATCGACGCGCAAAAGACGACGGTTCGAGAGGATTACACACACCCAGCGCTCGAGGAGTTAGCGGGTTTGCGTTTAGTGTTGATGACCGCCCATCGTCGCGAAAATTTAGGAGAACCGATGCGTGGGATGTTCCGCGCAATTCGGCGTTTAGTAGACGAGCATGAAGATATTGCGGTCGTTTATCCTGTCCATCTCAATCCGCTTGTGAAAGAAGCGGCTGAGGAGATTCTTGGTGAGCACCCGCGGATTCGGCTGATTAACCCGTTGGATGTGGTTGATTTTCATAATTTCATGGCCCGTTCCTATTTGATTTTGACTGATTCAGGCGGTATTCAAGAGGAGGCTCCCGCGTTTGGGGTGCCAGTGCTGGTGTTACGGGATACGACAGAGCGCCCAGAAGGCATTGATGCAGGGACATTGAAGTTGGCGGGCACAGATGAGAATGTCATTTTTAACATGGCTGATGAGTTGCTCAGCGATGAAGCGGCTTACAGTCGCATGTCCAAAGCGGAAAATCCGTATGGCGATGGTGAAGCATCGCGTCGAATTGCAGAAGCGATCCTTTATTATTATGGCTATCGGAAAGAGAGCCCGATCCCGTTTTAAGAGAAGATTGCCGAAAGGAAGAAAGACATTTCGCTACTATTAGATGGTGGTGGAGTGTCTTTTTTGCGTTATGGACAGGGAGCGCCTCGACTTTTACTAAACGATGTTGTGGGTTAACTGTTAATAAGAGGTTGTCTTAAAGGCGGTTTTACTTCGCGACTAAAAAATAATGGCTTTTACTAAATAGTGTTGTGGGTGAAATTGTGGATATAGAGCGACTTGTTAAGGTGTTTCTTTTGGCCATGTTCAAATTAATGACTTTTATTAACGAATATTGTGGGTAAAGTGTGGACTAGGTGGACATGCAAAGAAATTAAATTTTTTAGCAAGCTTGTTTAATCGTTTGGTATGTTTGGACAATAGGGATCGAGCAAAGCAGTAAAAATAGATTTTCAATTTGAACATACCTAACTAAATATACTTGATTGCGGGCAAAGCGAAACCAGGCTAAGTACCTGCTTAGATATTTTACTTTGATCCAATTACGAAACCTCATCCATTCCTGGAATTCCTTTTCTTCCTCTTGGGTTAAATCGACTAAACGGAATGGAACAACATCTTTAAAAGTAATGTAGGGAGAGCTCCAACGATCGCGAAGATTTTCGCGCGTATATTGATAAAAGAAGTCCTTTTCTATTTGCTGAAGCGCGTGGAGCGCCTTATGGCGCCAATAAAAAGCCGTAACATAATGGATCCCCGCGCAAACAGCGCAATTGTGTAAAGAATAGCCGCGAATCATACAAAATAAAAATTCAACAAATTTATAGGGGTGATGCGTGTAATGAAGAGGAGTGCTCGTAAGATCATTAAAAGTACGATTACAACTCTTGCATTTGTATCGCTTTCGTTCGCGGTATTGACCATGACCAATTACGTGGTTGCTTTTACAGTTTGGACAGTGGCGCGCAGATCCTTGGTTACTAAGAGTCTTTATAAGTTGTAGGTAAATTTCAGGAGTAGAGAAGCGACGGAAAAACATAGTTCTTTTCTTCATCTGATGGACCTCCTCTCTTTAATGGGAACACACGTTCCTATTATAGCTTATTATGAGGAATTGGTCTACTTCGTTTAATTGAACAAAGTGTGACAATTTTTCTTGCCATTTTTAAGGAAGGAGATGGTGCCTACCCCCAACATTGTTTAGTAAAAGCGGGTACATCCTACAATCGCCCCTCGCAATACCTGGCCTACCCGAGTTCGTCTCCTCACCCCCAACACTATTTAGTAAAAGCCTGTACACCTCGAATCCACGCGCTCCCCCAGACTCACCACTACAATTGTCGACAACAATTTACAACCTTTGGCAGCAATTTCGAAACATTCTAGCTTTCGTTACGTCTATAATTAGTAGAGTTAATAGAGAAAAAAACTTGGGAGGGGATATCCATTATTCTGTCATATACTAGGGAGCAGACTAGCAAGGGAGCCGTTTGGACAGTGGTCCTAGCGATGCTTTTATCGCTTGCCCTGCCTTCTGTTGCCGCCAATGCCCAGTCCGCTGGGACATTGCCGATTCAACTTGTGTCGGAACAGCAGATCGGGGAAGGTGTCGTATTACAAACGTATAACAAGCAAATTGCTGGGAAAAAGTCATGGGTTTATGTTACAAAAGTAGACTTGAACAATTCCTATGCGCAGGTTAAACCGATCTATGGTAAAAATGGAACGTTTGCCGCAAAACAAAGCGTAGAGGCATTAGCTCGTGAAACGGGAGCGATCGCCGCAGTCAACGCTGACTTTTTTAATATGCAAAAACGTACCCCATTTGGCATGGCTGTCGATCAAGGGGAAATTGTTTCATCCATGGCGAGAGTGCCAGCTTGGTCTAGTTTAGGTATTTTTCAAGATCGCACCGCGGTCATCGACCACTTTACTTACAAAGGAACGGTAACGACTCCGAGTGGAGAAACGTTCCCAATCCAAGGGGTAAACAAAGAGGAATACATGGCGACGGGTATTCAGAGTCACAAAGATCAAATTAACCTTTACACGCCGCGATTTGGTTCAACGAGTTTTGGATCGCGTCCAGGACTTACTGACTACACGGAAGTTGTCGTGGAAAATGGGATCATCAAAGACATTCGCGTCAACCACCCACAGGGCGCTCCGATTCCCGCGAATGGGTTCGTGTTGTGGGGGAACGGATCAGGGGCTAATTTCCTCGGCAAATTTAAAGTTGGCGAAGCTGTACAAATAAGTTCGGCGCACGCCGCTGTCAGCAGTGGTCGACAGGATGTTTTAGCGGCAATGGGCGGACATCTATTACTCGTTGATAATGGGAAGGTGTTGAATCCATATGACCGTACGATTACGGGGAAAGTATCGCGCTCCGCAGTTGGAGTGTCCCAAGATGGAAAAACCCTTTATCTAGCGGCAGTGGAGGGGCCGTCCAACAGTCGCGGAATGGAGCTCGGCGAACTGGCCCAAACAATGCATGAGATTGGCGCATATCGGGCGGCGAACCTTGATGGCGGAGGTTCAACAACGATGGTCGCTCGTAAGCTGGCAGAAACGAATTTGACGGTGCTAAACGTTCCGCAATATCGAACACAGCGTCAAATTCCGACCGCGATTGGTGTATTCAATACGGCGCCGAAAGGCGGGGCGATCAAAGGCTTTAAAATTGAAGGTCCCGCTCAAGTTGTAAAAGGAACTGAGGTCGCATTCCAAGTTGCCGGGGGATGGGATCAGCATTTCCATCCATACGCGATCAATCAGGCCCAAGTTACGTGGACAGGCCCGAACGCCTTCAATGGCAATAAAATGCTGGCGTTAACAACGGGTACCCACGATGTTACGGCGACTTACCAAGGACTGCAACAGACTCGAAAGTTGGAAGTAGTTGGAGCATCGGCGGTGTCCAAGTTAATCGTCGAACCGTCGATCATCGCCGTGAACAAGGGGCAGTCAACTAACTTCAAAGTGAAAGTTCAAATGAAAGACGGAAAAACGCTCGATGTTTCGCCGTTAGCCGTTACAACGTCTGTTAGCCCAGAACTCGGAACCGTAGAAGGATTTACTTTTACAGCGGGACAGGCGGACAATAAAGGGACAATCAATGTCAATTTTGATGGAATCCAGTTGAACGTACCTGTTTCTGTCGGTACCTCTCGACAACCTTTTGAAAACTTTGAAAACTTTCAACAAAAATTAAGTTTCTTAGCCCTACCGCAACAGCTCGCGGGACAAGGGTCGTTTCGATTGACCCAGCCTGGCGAACCGGTTTATAGCGGACAAAAGGGATTAAAACTTCAATACAATTTTGCCAATGTCGCAGCAAGCGAGAACCGTTTTGCTTACGGTCTCATTGGGGAAGCGCCGCTTACGTTGCCAGGAACGCCGCTCGGTGTCGGCCTATGGGTACACGGAGATGGCAGCAATCACTGGTTGCGATCGGAAATTATTGATGCCAACGGCAAAACGCATTACATGACTTACACACGTGAAATCGATTTTAACGGATGGAACTACGTCGTGGGGAACATGCCTGCGGAAGTGGTTTATCCTGTGAAAATGAAAAGCATCTATGTCGTGAGTGTGCCGGAAGGGGCTCAGAGCCGTCCGAACCAAGGCGCATTGTATTTTGATGAGATGACCTTGTATCAACCGTATGACCCGGCGAAGCCATCGCAACCGATTCCGTCGCCAACCGAAAAACCAGCAGCCCCAGAACCCGTTCCAGCGCCGTCAACACCACAACCGCCACAACCAAATGTAGCGGACAATCCTTTTAAGGATGTAAAAAAAGGAGCTTGGTATGAGACGCCAGTTGTAGCGCTTTATAAAGATGGGATTATCAGCGGCATGTCAAAAGATACGTTTGCCCCTGAAAATCCGCTTACGCGCGCTCAGTTTATGACGTTATTGGACAAGTGGTTAGAGTGGGAATTGGAGGGTGACGAGGAACTTGATTTCAATGATCAAATTCCAGATTACGCGGCGCCTGCTGTCAAAGCGGCTGTAGCCAAAGGGATCGCCCAAGGATTCCCTGGAAAACTATTTAAGCCGAATGAGCCCTTAACACGCGCCCAAATGGCGGTTATGCTGTATAACGCATTGCTCGATCGCGGTGACGAATTCGAGAAGAAGCCATCACCGACGTTTACTGATCAAACTGACATCCCAGATTGGGCTCAGGAAGCGGTGAAGGTCATGGCTGGACAAGGGTATATCAAAGGAATGGAAAACGCCTTTGAACCTCAAGGCCAAGCAACCCGCGCTCAAGCGGCAGCCTTGATCCATCAAATTAAACAACAATAGTAGCGAGCTTTGCTCCGGGATCAGCTTTTCTGAATTAAAGAGCCCCTCTTAATCGTTATGCGAGAGGGGCTCTTTCTTGTGGTTTTCAGGTCGAATCGCATTGCATTGCGGTTAACGGGAAGTAGCTCCTGAAGGAATCGGTTTGACAAAGATGGAACGTCTTCGTTGTTTTGCGCATAGAACTTGAAGCTGGGTAGTGAAATCCAATTAAGGGTGATACCCATGACTTTTACTAGTGAATGTTGTGGGCCCGACTTTGGGCCTAGCTAAGAATGATGACTTGCTCCATATGTCTGGGTGGAGACCTGATTTCAGCAGGGTTGCTCATTAAACGAGCATTAACAAGGAGGCCGTTGGGTTGTGTCGATGTATCGCTGATAAACCTAGAGTCAAAAGGCAGTTTCGTGTTATTACAGCGACGCAGTGGGGTTCGTGTTGTAAATGGAATAATGGCCGATATACCACCCACAACACTGTATAGTAAAAGCCTTAACTATGTATCTCGCTCTTCGACATAAAAAGCGCGGGCGCTCCCGAATTACCTACCCCCAACATTGTTTAGTAAAAGGGGATTCCCTGTTCGGCCCACTGAGTGCTTACTTCCCTCGCGGCTCTCAAAGGGGACTCACCCCCAACACTCTATAGTAAAAGCGACTATCTCCTTAAAACCCCGCTCAAAATTCAGGCCGCCTCCAACAAATCAAGTTGTCAGTAAATTCGGCCGATTTGCTTCCGTTTGGAAAATGACACAAAACAGTGTTTATTTGACCGGAAAATTCATTTCGATTATTGACAAATACCTAGCGAATCAGTACTATGATGAAGGAGGAAAAATAAATGAATAAATCCTAGGAAAAATCATTTGTTTTTTTGGCCAATGTTCGTATGGTAAGCGATTGGTAAGTCCAACAGTAGTCACTAGAAATAAGGGGTAGCTTTACTACCTCTATTCATGGTGGGTAAACTGCGCTTAACTATCCTTGTGGAGGTTATGTCTATGCCGAATCCGCAGCAATCACCTTGGAAGGGCTTGTCTCTTGTCTCCGTGATTGGTATGGATGTTGGAATTGGGACGTACGTGGGTGTTTGGCTAGGAAAGAAAGTAGACGTATACTTAAACTCGGCCCCATGGGGACTTGTGGGCGGTGTCTTTGTAGGTGTTGCTACTGGTGTGTTAGTGGCTGTGCCCATAATTAAGAGGCTTCTAGGGGATAGTTAAAGATGAATGCATACAAAATGGGAATCCAACGAATGGTAATCTGGACCGCTTCTGCATTGGTCGGCGCCATTGCTGGCTGGATATTCAGTTCGTATCGCGCGTGGTTTGCAGGTTTTATTTTAGGTTGCTTTTTCGGGTTGATTAGCGCGGTTTATACCGCATGGAGAATCAATCAGTTCGGAGAAATGTTAACAAGTAAAGTAGATGGTCAAAAGAAGCAGCGATCATTAGGGACGTCAACGAGATTTGGACTGGCTGTCTTGGCGACAGTGATCACGATCAAATTTCCGCAACATTTTCATACGCCAGCGATGGCGATTGGGTTGGTGACACCTATGGGAATTGCTTTTATTGATATGTTTTATCACAACTTAAGTGAAAAAGACGAAACCCGCGGGTGAAGGGGGTGAAATGCAATGGATACTAGCGCAGCGATGGGAAGGCTGTTTGGCTTGGATTTTAACCTAGCTATTGTTTTGACGACAACTGCTTCCGCAATCATTGTATTTTTAATTGCGCGAGCTGGGGCTGCCGCCGCGATCTCATCAGTTAATTCCGCTGCTCATGCGCCGAGAGGAGCGCAGAACTTTATGGAGTGGGTTATTGAATTCGTCCGTAATGTTATAGGCAGCACAATGGATATGAAAAAAGGTGAACGCTACCTCGGTTTGGGAGTTACTATAATTTTGTACATTTTTGTCTCTAATATGATAGGGCTTCCCTTAACCTTTGTAGCGGGTAATGAAGTATGGTGGACAACGCCGACCGCTGATCCGCATGTTACGCTTTCTTTATCAGTTGCAATGATTATTTTGACACAGATTTTTGGATTGCGTGATCTCGGTGTGGGAGGCTATCTAAAAAGTTATTTACAACCACAAGCGTGGATGGTGCCGTTGAACATCATTGAGCAGTTTGCCAGCGCGCTGACGCTTGGAATGCGTCTATTTGGTAATATGTTTGCTGGTGGATTGTTGTTAGGGTTATTAGCAAGCGCTGTCTATTCAGGACCGTTCGCTATGATTGGAGCAGCTGTCCCGATGATTGTGTGGGAAATGTTTAGTATTTTCGTAGGAGCGATTCAGTCTTTCGTCTTCCTCATCTTGACAATGGTTTATATTTCCCATAGAATCGCTGTCGACCACTAGGTTTTATTATCTCTATTTTCATACCTTGAGATTTAAATAGAACTAAAACAAATTATTTAATTACACATTTATGAAGGAGGTCTCTTGTTATGACAGGAGTATTAGCAGCAGCAATTATTGCAGCAGCAGCAGCTATTGGAGCGAGTATTGGAATTGGTATGATCGTCGGTAACACAGTGAAAAGCATGGCGCGTCAACCAGAAATCAGAGGAAATCTGCAAACAACAATGTTTATCGGTATTGGTCTACTTGAGGGTATTCCGATCATTGCGATCGTTATCGCGTTTATGGCTTTAGGTAGCTAAGCGAATCTTGACATTAAAATGGCGACGCTCTACGCAGAGCCTCGCCATTCCTTATGTTTTGGAAAATGGAAAGTCGTAGAGGAAGGTGACATTCATGGATTTAGAAATTCAATGGGGAACGGCTCTGTATTCGCTAGTAGTGTTCTTTGTGTTGCTCTTATTGTTGCGTAAATATGCGCTTAAACCCATTCTAGGTGTGATGGAAGCGCGTCAAGATAAAATTACGAATGATATCACTACCGCAGAAAAGAATCGCGAAGAAGCGATGAAGTTGCTGGAAGAGCAAAAGCAAGCGATCCAAGCGGCTCGTCAAGACGCGGCGAAGATCATCGAAAACGCGCGCGTGGCCGCGGACAAGCAAGCGGAAGATATTTTAATTAAAGCGGCGGCTGATGTCGAACAGTTCAAAAAGAACGCTCAAGCTGAAATTGTTAGCGAAACAGAGAAGGCGATGGCGGCATTACGTGAACAAGTTGGAGCTTTATCTATTATGTTGGCGACAAAGATTATTGAAAAAGAGTTAGACGATAATCAACAAGAGAAGTTGGTGTCCGACTTCTTTAAAGAAGTAGGGGAAGCCTAATGAGTAGCCCGATTGTAGCAAAACGTTACGCGTATGCCTTTTTTGAGGTGGCTTCTGAAAAAAACCAAGTCGACGCGATTGAGCAAGAACTTCAATTAATTAAGCAGGCAATGGATGAAAACCCTGCCTTTTTGCAATTTTTGCAACACCCACAAATTACGAAAGCTGAAAAGAAGAAAGAAATCACAACTGTGTTTAAGGATAAAATCAGTGAAATCACGCTGGATTTCTTTAATCTTTTAATTGACAAAAGCCGCGAAGATATCATTACCTTCACTCCGGTTTTTTTCACGGAAAAAGCGAATGAAGCGCGTGGGTTGGTTGATGCGGTGGTGACATCCGTTGAGCCGTTGTCTGAAGAACAGGAAGCGGGCATCGCTCAGTCGTTTAATCGATTATTGAATAAAGAAATTCGAATTCAAAACCAGCTCGATCCATCAATTATGGGTGGTGTCATCGTACAGATTGGTGATCGCTTGTACGACGGAAGCGTGGCTGGAAGATTGAATCGTTTACAGCAGAGCTTCAGGCAAGCTCAAGTGAGATAGGGAGGATGCTACGTGAGCGCAATTAGAGCAGAAGAGATTAGTTCTCTGATCAAACAGCAGATCGAGAACTATAAATCTGACATTCAAGTTGTTGATGTAGGAACAGTTATCCAAATTGGTGACGGGATTGCTCGTGTGCACGGTTTGGAAAAGGCGATGGCAGGGGAACTTCTTGAGTTCTCTAACGGTGTAATGGGAATGGTTCTAAACCTTGAGGAAGATAACGTAGGGGTTATTATCCTTGGTCCATATACCGGTATTAAAGAAGGAGATCAGGTAAAGCGCACGGGCCGTATTATGGAAGTTCCTGTCGGCGAGCAGTTGCTTGGTCGCGTTGTTAATCCGCTCGGACAACCGTTAGACGGTTTAGGCCCGATTGAAACGACGGAATTCCGTCCAATCGAGTCTCCTGCTCCAGGCGTAATGGCTCGTAAGTCTGTTTTTGAACCGATGCAAACAGGTTTAAAAGCGATTGATGCATTGGTTCCAATTGGACGTGGTCAGCGTGAGTTGATCATCGGTGACCGTCAAACTGGTAAAACAACGGTAGCGATTGACGCTATCTTGAACCAAAAGGGACAAAATGTAATTTGTGTCTACGTTGCGATCGGACAGAAGCAATCGACTGTATCCGGTGTTGTTGAAACATTACGCAAAAACGGCGCGTTAGAATACACAATCGTTGTGTCCGCTACAGCGTCTGATCCAGCTCCATTGTTATACTTAGCGCCATATGCTGGGGTAGCGATGGGCGAGCACTTTATGTACAACGGCGGACATGTGTTGTGCGTATATGATGACTTAACGAAACAAGCGGCGGCATACCGCGAACTATCCTTGTTACTTCGTCGTCCTCCAGGTCGTGAAGCTTATCCAGGGGACGTTTTCTATATTCACTCTCGTTTACTTGAGCGAGCGGCAAAGTTAAGCGACGACTTAGGTGGCGGATCTTTAACTGCCCTACCGTTCATTGAAACGCAAGCGAGTGACGTATCCGCATATATTCCAACGAACGTAATTTCGATTACGGATGGACAGATTTTCCTTGAGTCCGACTTGTTCTATTCAGGAGTTCGTCCAGCGATTAACGCCGGTATTTCGGTTTCTCGAGTTGGGGGCGCAGCTCAAATTAGAGCGATGAGAAGAGTCGCGGGTACGCTGCGATTGGACCTTGCGCAATATCGAGAGTTGCAAGCGTTCGCCCAGTTCGGTTCTGACCTAGATGCTGCTACACAAGCCCGTTTGGAGCGTGGAGAGCGTACGGTTGAAATTCTGAAACAAGGTGTTAACGCGCCAATGCCGGTTGAAAAGCAAGTGCTTTCTATTTATGCGTTAACGAAAGGTTTCATGGATGATATTGCGGTTAGTGATGTGCTGCGTTTTGAAAAAGAATTGCACGCATTCTTCGATGCGAACAAGACAGATTTGTTGGATCACATCCGAGATTCGAAGGATCTACCTGAAGAAGATCAGTTAAAAGCGGCGATCGAAGAATTTAAGCAAGGTTTTGTTGGCACTGCTTCATAATTCATTCGATCTGACTGAGGACTGCAATTAAACTGAATCTATAAAGGTGGTGAATTCAATGGCTGCTGGAATTCGTGAAATAAGACGAAAAATTAGAAGTGTCACCAATACGAGACAGATCACGAGAGCGATGGAAATGGTTGCTGCGGCAAAACTACGCCGCGCCCAAGAGCGCGCCCAATCTTCGCGACCTTATTCGGAGAAAATGCAGGATGTGATTCATAGCATCGCCAAGGCTACAACGGCGAGCCATCCAATGTTGGAAACGCGCCCGATTAAGAAGACAGGCTACTTAGTCATCTCAGCAGACCGCGGTTTGGCGGGCGGGTTGACAAGTAACTTGATGCGTAAAATTGTCGCGACGATTGAAGAACGCCATCAAAATCATGATGAATTCGTATTGTTTGTGGCAGGGAAAAAAGGACGCGACTTTTTGTCGAAACGCGGTTATCCGATCCTCGATTCCGTCGTGGATATTCCAGATTCCCCAAACTTTGCGGATATTCAAAGTATCGCAAACCAAGCCGTTAATCTTTTTGCGGAAGAGGAAATTGATGAGTTGAACCTTTTCTACAGTGAGTTCCAAAGCGCCTTGTCACAAGTGCCAACCGAAATTCGTCTACTTCCTTTAGCGGAAGTAGAGCAGGATACTGCGCAGGAAAGTGACTCATCTGGGATGGTTTTGGAATATGAATATGAGCCTTCTCCAGAGGCGGTATTGGAAGTGTTATTGCCTCGTTACGCAGAAACGTTGATTTTCAGCGCGTTGCTTGAATCGAAGGCGAGTTTCCAAGGGGCGCAAATGACAGCGATGGGCAGCGCGAGTGAAAACGCGAGCGAGTTGATCGACGATCTAACGTTAATGTTCAACCGTTCTCGACAAGCTGCGATTACGCAAGAGATCTCGGAGATCGTTGCGGGCGCCAATGCTTAGCGCATGGACTGTAGTTGATTGGTAAGGCGTTGATCTTTGGTCGACATTTTGTTCGGTTAAGGATCAATGATTACCTTATATATTAAGGAGGGACATAATGAATAAGGGACGCATCATAACGGTTATGGGTCCGGTTGTTGACATTGAGTTTGAGCGTGGTCAACTGCCAGCGATCTATAACGCGATTAAAATTGAGCATAAACCCTCTTCTGAAGAGGAGTTTGAAATAAACCTTACTTGTGAAGTGGCGCTTCACCTCGGAGATAACCTTGTGCGTACAATTGCGATGTCTTCTACGGATGGACTTGTGCGTGGGATGGAAGCAGTTGACTTAGGTATCCCGATTTCTGTGCCGGTTGGCGAGAAAACGTTGGGTCGCGTGTTTAACGTGTTGGGCGATCCGATTGACTTGAAAGAGCCGCCAGAAGGGGTAGAAACATTGCCGATTCACCGCCCAGCGCCATCTTTTGAAGAACAAGCGCCAGCGGATACGATTTTGGAAACAGGAATTAAAGTTATCGACTTGCTTGCTCCTTATGCTAGAGGAGGAAAAATCGGTCTATTCGGTGGAGCCGGTGTTGGTAAGACGGTACTGATTCAGGAACTAATTAATAACATCGCCCAGGAACACGGTGGATATTCCATCTTTGCCGGTGTTGGAGAGCGTACACGTGAAGGAAATGACCTTTACTTTGAAATGGTTGAGTCCGGTGTAATTGATAAAACGACCATGGTTTTCGGACAGATGAACGAACCCCCAGGAGCGCGGATGCGTGTTGCTCTAAGCGGTTTGACAATGGCAGAATACTTCCGAGACACGGAAGGTCGTGACGTTCTACTGTTCATTGATAACATTTTCCGTTTCACGCAAGCGGGTTCAGAAGTATCCGCTTTGCTTGGACGTATGCCATCAGCGGTTGGTTACCAACCTACATTAGCTACGGAAATGGGGATGTTGCAAGAACGAATTACATCCACAACGAAAGGATCCGTTACATCGATCCAAGCGATCTATGTTCCTGCGGATGACTATACGGATCCAGCTCCAGCAACGACGTTCGCTCACTTGGACGCGACAACAAACTTGGACCGTGGGATTTCTGAGATGGGGATTTATCCAGCGGTGGATCCGCTTGCTTCCACATCCCGATTGTTAACGCCAGAAGTGCTTGGACAAGAACACTATGATGTTGCTCGTGGCGTACAAGAAGTACTACAAAGATACCGTGAATTACAAGATATTATCGCGATTCTTGGAATGGACGAGCTATCCGATGAAGACAGACAACTTGTTAATCGGGCTCGTAGAATCCAACGTTTCTTATCCCAACCGTTCCACGTTGCTGAGATCTTTACGAGTGTTCCTGGTACGTATGTGCCAATTGCGGAAACAGTGCGTAGCTTTAAAGAGATCTTAGAAGGTAAGCATGACGATCTTCCTGAGGGAGCTTTCCTGATGGTTGGAACGATTGAAGAAGCGCGCGCCAAAGCGGAAAAAATGATGGCTGAAGCAAAGTAACCCGTCATTCAGGGGAGGAATCGTACACATGAATATGATAAATGTTGAAATAGTGACTCCTGAACGGATTGTTTACAGCGGGGAGGCCAGAGCTGTCGTCGCAAGTGGTGTAGAAGGATCGATTGGGGTCTTAGCGAATCACGTTCCATTAGTTACCCCCTTAGAGATTGCGCCTGTTCAGGTGAAAAAACCATCTGGCGAAGATCTGCTGGCAGTAAGCGGCGGGTTCATGGAAGTGCGTAAAGATAAAGTAACGATTCTTGCTACAACCGCCGAACTACCTGAGGATATCGATGTTACGCGAGCCCAGGCTTCGAAAGAACGCGCGGAACGCCGTTTACAACAAGCCAATCGTGATAGCCTAGATATTAAACGAGCGCAACTTGCTTTGCAACGAGCTCTGATTCGCCTGCAAGTGGCGGCGAAAGCGGTCAAAACAAACTAGTCACGAAACATTGTTATTCTGTTTCAAACATATATTTTCAAAAAAAGCGTAAGAGGCTGACTCCTAAGATAGTGGAGACAGCCTCTTTTTATATTGTCGGTCAGCGATCGAGCGAATCCTCTCTTAACCCAAGACTCCTAACTCAAGCATCCTCTCAACTTGAAAAAGCCCCATATTTAATGATAGCAACGTATCTTTTTAGCGCTTTTGACTTAAATTGTATTCGAATTTTAATTAATTAGCTTTAATCTAGCCGATCAATCCGCATGAATAAGGCGGGTATAACATACGATGGTTATCGGTTTAGCGAACTTCCAAGTTATTTCCAAATTTCTCGTTTTGTTCACGCCTGCTAAATGATATTAATTACGTGTGAATTGATATTGATTATGTCAATAATAAAATGCGCTTTAAATGTGCTGGGAACGCGCAAATGAACCAATTTGATACTTTATGTTTCAATATTTTTGTTATAATGGGGGTGAGGTAACTTCATGAACATTTTGTGAACGATTGACAAAAAAGAAGGGGGAGATTAGTTAAATTTTCTTCTGATTTCATGTTAGACACAGAACATGGGCAGTGCTATACTATTAAAGGTACTTTAAAGTTCACAATGTTGTAAACTTTAGAGCCGAAACATTACTGGTAATGGAGGAAAGAGCAATGGCTGATTTATACTCCAATAATTACCTTATAGTCGCCATATTTTTTCTATTAGGAATCATCCTTCCCGTTGGAGCGTTAACTTTTGGACGATTTTTACGTCCACATAACCCAACTCCTGAGAAAGAAGCTACGTATGAGAGTGGGATGGTGCCAATTGGCGGCAGTAGGGTACAGTTTCACATCAGATACTACTTGTATTGCTTACTATTCGTTGTATTTGATGTAGAGACAATCTTTTTATATCCGTGGGCCGTAGCCTATAGAGAGTTAGGACTTTTTGCCCTCGTCGAGATGCTGATTTTCATTACACTACTGGGTATTGGTTTAATCTATGCCTGGAAAAAGAAGGTGTTAGAATGGGAGTAAATCTAAATCTAGAAGATATCACGCCGGAAGAACGAGAAGAACTGAAGCGTAATGTTTTTGTGACGAGCTTAGATCAGCTCAAGGCATGGTCCCGCAGTAACTCAATTTGGCCGCTCACTTTCGGGTTAGCGTGCTGCGCGATTGAGATGATGGCAACAGGTGGAGCCCACTGGGACTTTGACCGATTCGGAGTTCTATTCCGAGCTTCTCCGCGCCACGCTGACTGCATGATCGTTGCAGGAACGGTAACGAAGAAGATGGCTCCAGCTGTGCGTCGTCTTTACGATCAAATGCCTGAGCCAAAATACGTAATCGCAATGGGTGTTTGCGCAACTGCGGGCGGTCCATATGTGAACGCCTATTCGGTTGTAAAAGGCGTAGACCAAATCGTGCCTGTCGATGTGTATATCCCTGGTTGTCCGCCAAATCCAGCAGCGCTTATCTACGGTGTAAATAAATTGCAAGAAAAGATTCGTTGGGAAGCAAAGACTGGAAAGAAGGTGACCAGTCAGTGAGCCAAGACGAAAAAAAGGCCGCAGCAGCAAAAGCTCGTGAAGAAGCGATGAAGAAGCTGCAAGCAAAAAAAGAAGCGGAAGCTACTGCGGGCGCGCAACAAGCGGCTGACAAGCCAATCAGTGAAATGACCGAGGAAGAGAAGAAAGAAGCGAAGGCGAAAGCCGCCGCGGAAGCGAAAGCCAAGGTTACCGCCGCCGCGAAAGAGAAGGCGGAAGATACGGAACAGCAGCCGACAAGCAGTGGGTCAGCGGATGATAAAGCGAAGGCTGCCGCAGCAGCCAAAGCCAAGGCCGCTGCTGCTGCGAAAGCCAAAGCCGCCGCTGCTGCTAAGGCGAAAGCTCAAGCAGCGGGTGATGGAGCCGCCGACGCTGGAGATGACAAGTCGAAAGCCGCTGCCGCCGCCAAGGCCAAAGCTGCTGCTGCCGCCAAGGCCAAAGCCGCCGCTGCCGCGAAAGCCAAAGCTGCCGCAGGGGGTGGAGGAGCCGCCGACGCTGGAGATGACAAGTCGAAAGCCGCTGCTGCCGCTAAGGCCAAAGCCGTCGCCGCAGCTAAAGCCAAAGCCGCTGCCGCCGCGAAAGCAAAGGGCGGAGCTGCCGTTGAAGACGAAGAACCGAAACAACCATCTCCAAATCAATCCACGCTTGATAAGTTCGTGAAAATCATTTCCGAGCGAGTTGGTGAGGATGCGATTGAAGAGTCTTACATTCGCGAAGAAAGCAAGCATATGCCGACGATCGTCATCAAACGAGATAAGTGGTTGGAAGTGGCGAGCTTATTAAAAGAACATCCTGAACTTAAGTTTGATATGGTGCAAAATTTACTTGGCATTGACTTTAAAGAGCATATGGAATCCATCGCGTATTTCACTTCCTATACGCACCGTCATTCCTTATGTATTCGGGTGAAAACCCCAGATCGAGAGGATACCAAGATCGCTTCGATAGCAAATCTTTGGAACAGCGCGAACTGGCATGAACGCGAAACGTATGATTTGCTTGGCATCGAATATGTAGGTCATCCAGACTTACGCCGAATTCTTTTGACGGATGACTGGGTGGGGCATCCTCTTCGTAAAGATTATGAGCAATTTGACGAGGAGGTTTGATCCGTATGGCACAATTAAAGACCGAAGAAATGATTCTCAATATGGGGCCGCACCATCCTAGTACACACGGCGTTTTACGCTTGATTTTAAGGCTAGATGGTGAGATTGTGAGAGATTTGGAACCTGTGATTGGTTATCTCCACCGCGGCACTGAAAAGCTGGCTGAAGACTTGAACTATACGCAAATTATTCCTTATACAGACCGCATGGACTACCTTGCCGCGATGTTGTCGAACTATAACTTGGTGCACTGTGTTGAAACCGCGCTAGGCTTAGAGATTCCAGAGCGGGCGGAGTACATTCGTATTATTGTTATGGAGTTGCAACGAATTGCGAGTCACTTAGTTTCCTGGGGAACGTATTTACTTGACCTTGGAGCGACAACGCCATTCCTAATTGCGTTTAAAGATCGGGAAACAATCCTTGATTTCTTTAATGAACTCAGTGGAGCTCGTTTAACGTATAACTATATGCGTGTGGGCGGCGTGAAATGGGATGTGCCAACAGGTTGGATTGAAAAAGTGACCGAATTTGTCCAGTACATGAAAAAAGAACTGGATGGCTATCATCAGTTGGCGACAGGAAATGAGATTTTCTTGCAGCGTACCGTCAACGTTGGCGTTTACAGCGCGGAAATGGCGACCGACTATGGCTTAACAGGCGTTATGGCCCGTTGCGCTGGGGTCGATTGGGACTTGCGTCGCGATGAACCGTATTCGATTTATGATCGCTTTGAATTCGATGTTCCCGTTTCAAATGATGGTGATTGTTTCTCTCGTTACATGCTTCGTTTGCTTGAGATCGAACAATCATTGCGTATTTTGGAACAAGCTTTAGAACAATTCCCGAAAGAGGGCGACATCTTGGCCAAAGTGCCGCGTGTGATTCGTCCGCCAGCTGGGGAGTGCTATACACGCATTGAAAGTTCTAAAGGAGAACTCGGTACGTACATCTATAGCGAAGGAAGAGATAAACCTTATCGATTGAAATTCCGTCGTCCATCTTTTTGTAACTTGCAGATCCTACGGGACATTTCGATCGGGGAAAGTATCGCCAATGTCGTTGCTATTTTAGCGAGCACCGATATTGTGTTAGGGGAGGTTGACGCTTAATGGGAGCGTATCTAGCTCAACCGTTAACCTGGAGTAATGCGCTTATATTTATTATATCGCCAATTATCTTACTGGCTCTCGTGCTTGGATATGTAACGTATGCGATCTACGCGGAACGGAAAATTCAAGGTTGGATTCAATTAAGACATGGTCCGAACCGACTAGGACCCGCTGGATTGTTGCAGACCGTTGCTGACGTATTAAAGCTATTGATAAAGGAAGACGTTATTCCAAGACTAGCGGATAAACCGCTGTTTATCTTGGCGCCGATACTCGCGTTTGTGCCTTCATTTGCCGTTTTGGCGGTTATGCCGTTTACCGAATCGATCCACTTTGCGGATCTTGGGGTCGGAGTCCTATATTATATCGCGGTCGCTGGAATTACAACGCTCGGCGTGATGACCGCAGCTTGGGCTGGAAATAACAAATATGGGATTATCGGCGGGATGCGGGCCGCTGCGCAAATGATCAGTTACGAAATTCCGTTGATCTTGTCGCTTGTCGGGGTCATCCTAATGACAGGAAGTCTGAACCTGATTGAAATTGTGAAAAAGCAAGAAGAAATGGGTTTTTGGTTTTTCATCCCGCAAATCGTGGCGTTCGTGATCTTTATCATCGCTTCGCTTGCGGAATTGGTGCGGACTCCGTTTGACTTAGTAGAAGCCGAGCAAGAATTGATTGCGAGTCATATGACAGAGTATAGTGGATTCCGAATGGCGTTCTTTATGCTTGCTGAGTACGTCTACATGTTCGGAATGGCGTCAATCACAACCGTTGTATTTTTAGGAGGATGGCTGCCACCATTCCAATTCCTATCGTTTATTCCCGGAATTGTGTGGTTCGGATTGAAGTTCTGCGCGATGATCTTCTTCTACATGTGGTTGCGGGCGACGATGCCGCGTTTGCGAGCGGACCTACTCATGCAAATGGGATGGAAGATACTCTTGCCATTGTCTCTGCTCAATCTATTTGTTACAGCCCTTCTAATGGAATTCTTATAAAAGGATTTTCTTAGGTAGCCGACTGTTCGTGAGGTCGGAGCCAAAATATAAGGGGGAAATTTAAATGCTAGGATTAGCAAAAGGATTAGCTTATACCTTAAAGACGTTGACGGCCAAAAAGGTAACCCATGCCTATCCGGATGAGCCATACATTATGCCGGACCGATTTCGCGGGATTCAGCACTTTGATCCGGAAAAATGCATTGTTTGTAACCAATGCGCGCGCATTTGCCCAACACAATGCATCGATTTGACTGGGAAGAAGTCAGAAGATCCGAATAAAAAAGGAAGAGTTATCAATACGTACGATATTAACTTTGAACTTTGTATTTTGTGTGACCTATGCACAGAAGTTTGCCCGACCGAAGCGATTGTGATGACGAATAACTTCGAGTTGGCGACCTACAGCCGCGACGACTTATTTAAAGATATGAAGTGGCTTCACGACAACAATACCAATGTGCGAAAGGAACAGCATTAAATATGAGCTTACAATTCATAGCGTTTTTTATCCTTTCATTGGTAACCGTTGGCGGATCGGTGTTTATGATTAGCTTTGGACAACAAGTTATCCATCAAGTTATCGCTTTAGCTTTTAGTTTCTTAGGAATTGCCGGGTTATTCTTTCTGTTGGACGCGGAGTTCGTTGGAATCACGCAAATTCTTGTGTACTCTGGATCGATCACGATTCTCATGTTATTCGGGATCATGTTAACGAGACATGACCCTGAACCCGAACAGACAAAAAAGGGACCTAGAATCTTCTCATTTGCTGTTGTCGCCGCTTTTTTCGTGATCATGTTCATCGGAATTCAGTCGATGAATATTATTGGCGAGCCTGCTGTTTACTCGGGTCAGTCTAATGTTAAAGAAATTGGGTTGCAATTGTTTACGGAAAATGTGATTCCTTTTGAGCTTACCTCCGTGCTACTACTCGTAGCGATGGTTGGCGCCATCGTTCTAGCCAAGAGGGAGGCGGATGATCAATGAGTGTACCTTTAACCTCATATTTACTCGTCGCGTTAATTTTGTTCAGTGTTGGACTTTATGGCGCCTTGACGAGACGTAATGCTGTGATTGTATTACTATCCATAGAATTGATGCTGAATGCGGTCAATATCAACTTTGTCGCCTTTGCTAAGTATGGTGTACTGGCTAACCTAACAGGTCAGATCTTCTCCTTGTTCAGCATCACGCTTGCGGCTGCGGAAGCGGCGGTAGGTGTGGCGATTATAATCTCCCTATACCGCAATCGCGCAACCGTTAATGTGGATGAGATGGACTTATTAAAACGTTAAGGGGAAGAAAGCAGTCTCTACTTAGGCTACTTCCTTCTCTCACTTAGAAGAGGAAGGGTGAAATCACAAAAATGATGTCCAACGCATGGTTGATTCCTCTTTTTCCGCTCCTGGGATTCCTGCTGTTGCTTGCCTTCGGACGCCAATTGAAGGAAGCATCCGCTTACGTCGGAATTCTTGCTGCGTTAGCCGGCTTTGTACTCGCGCTCGGCGTGTTTTTCGGGCGATTTGCCGCAGGGGCAGAGGATTATGTATTTGCGTTTCACTGGTTAACCTTTGGAGACAAAGGTGTTCAAATGGGTTTTGTCGTTAACCAGCTTAATGCGATGATGCTGGTCATCGTCACGTTTGTTAGCTTGCTAGTTCATATTTATTCAAAAGGATACATGCAAGGGGACGAACGTTTCCCAGTTTATTATTCATATCTTGCGTTGTTTACCTTTTCCATGTTGGGATTGGTTATTTCTCCGAACTTATTGCAAGTATTTATTTTCTGGGAGCTTGTCGGTGTCTGTTCTTTCTTACTCGTAGGGTTTTACTTTGAAAAGCCTGAGGCGAGAGCAGCCGCTAAAAAAGCGTTTATTGTTACGCGAATCGGGGATATTGGGCTCTTTATCGCAACAGCGCTCGTATTCTGGTTTGTGGGTAGTTTCGAATTTAGTGAAATTTTTGCAGCGGCTAAAAACGGAACGATGGAATCTTGGCAGATCACACTGATCGGTATTCTCGTCTTTATTGGCGCCGTCGGTAAATCTGGACAGTTCCCGTTGCATACGTGGTTGCCGGACGCGATGGAAGGTCCGACACCTGTTTCAGCGTTAATTCACGCGGCAACGATGGTAGCGGCTGGGGTTTACCTCGTAGCAACCATGTTCCCATTATATGAAGCATCGGTGACTGCTAGTTTAGTCGTCGCTTATATCGGTGGAATCACCGCCATCTTTGCCGCATCAATCGGGATTACGCAACGCGACATCAAGCGTGTGCTTGCCTATTCCACAGTCAGTCAGCTCGGATTCATGATGTTGGCTCTAGGGATGGCGTCTGTAGCTGGTTATGTGGCTGGTACATTTCACTTGATGACGCACGCCTTTTTCAAAGCGCTATTGTTCTTAGGGGCAGGAAGCGTAATTCATGCTGCGCATACGCAGGACATTTTCGAAATGGGCGGCTTGTTTAAGAAAATGCGTGTGACCGGAACGGTCTTTTTAATCGGTTGCTTAGCGATCGCAGGGGTACCTCCGTTTTCGGGATACTTCTCAAAAGAAGAAATTATCGGAGCGGTATACAGTCAAGGACATATCGGCCTGTTTGTCGTGGCGATCGTCGCCGCCTTCTTTACCGCGTTTTATATGTTCCGGTTGTTCTTCGTGACCTTCACAGGCAAACCGTTGAGTGAGGAAGCGCGTCAAGCGGAAGAATCGCCATTGGTGATGACAGTTCCGATGATCTTGCTTGCGATTCTCGCGATTTCTGCGGGGTGGATCAACCTACCGGGTTCCCAGGCGCTTGGTAACTGGATGACAGATGGGGCGGTTGGAGCGGCAGGACAACATGCGCCAGGTTGGGTTGCAATTTTAGCGACAGCGATTTCGCTCTTCGGGATTTTACTTGCGTACTTAATGTACGGGAAAAAGTCCATTTCCAACGAAAAAGCGGCAAGCGCGTTTGGCGGATTGTACAACCTGTCATTTAAAAAGTATTTTATTGATGAGATTTACGATGTTGTGTTTGTTCGTTCATTACGGGCGATTGGTCGCTTCTTGACCGTCGTTGATGTGTATATTATTGATGGTTTCGTGCGCCTTGTCGGAGCCTTTACACGTGAATTGGGACATGCGGGGCAACGGGTTCAAAATGGTCAAGTTCAAACGTACGGAGCAGTTGCTTTACTAGGCATCGTCTTGCTCGTGATCGGCTTGACGTTCGTGAGGGGGTTTTAGGATAACATGGACATGGAAAATAATATGTTCTTAACGTTACTCACATTTTCACCTGTGATCGGTCTCGTCCTTTTAGCCTTTATCCCGCGAGCGCAAGTGGGAGCATTAAAATTGATTGGTATTTTAGCGACCATTCCACCGATCATTATGTCGTTAATGATGTACGCTGGTTTTGATTACACACAACCGGGCTTACAGTACGCGCAAAATGTGAGTTGGTTCTCGATTCCAGTTGATCAAATGGCCTTCCCAGTTGCTTATCAATTGGGTGTTGATGGGCTATCGATGCCGCTCGTGTTACTCGCTTCAATCATCGGCTTTTTCGCCGCGATTGCGGGAGCGGTCTTTATCAAAAAGCGTTGGAAAGAATTCTTCATCTTATTTATGATCATGTTGATCGGGATGTTAGGAGTCTTTACGTCGCAAAACTTATTCTTGTTCTTCATCTTCTTCGAGATGACGTTGATTCCGATGTTCTTTATTATGGGCATCTGGGGCTTCGAGCAACGAGAAAAAGCGGCAATGAAATTCTTACTCTATAACGGGGTCGGATCCGCGATCATGTTAATCGTGTTTGTTGCCCTGTTTATGAATGTATGGTCACTTAGCTTTGTAGAAATTAAAGAAGCGTTAACGAATCCAATTTCACCATTTAACATTCAGGAATCGCCAAGCTACATTACGGCGGGGACGCGTCTCGGATTCTTCATCGCCTTGCTAATTGCGTTTGCGATTAAAATGCCGATTGCGCCATTGCACACATGGATGGTGACCGCTTATCGCGAATCGCCAGCGCCTGCGGTGCTCGTTTCTTCCGGGGTGTTAATCAAAATTGGAGCGTACGGTTTGCTTCGTTTCAACGTGGGCTTCTTCCCTGAAGCGGCTCAACAGTTAGCAGGATTTTTAGCGGCGCTCGGCGTGATCAACATCATTTACGGCGCGTTGCTCGCTTTAGTGCAAAAGAATCTGAAACTCGTGCTGGCCTACTCCAGTTTGAGTCATATGGGAATTGTGTTGCTTGGAGTCGCCGCGATGAATACAGTCGGTTTCCAAGGGGCGATCTTCCAAATGGTGTCGCACGGACTCGTCGCCGCATTACTCTTCTTTATCGTCAGCGTCATTTTCGAACGGACGTCGACAGACGAACTTTCAGATTTAGGCGGATTGGCCAAATCGATGCCATTCTTAGGCGGGATCTTCTTAACCGCAGCAATGGCTTCAGCCGGTCTACCTGGAATGTCAGGATTTATTAGTGAATTTACCGCATTTCTCGGATTGTTTAAAGAAATGCCAGTGCTAGCCGCGATTGGTACGTTAGGGATCATTTTTACAGCCGTATACTTACTTCGCGCGGTATTGGGAACGACATACGGTCCAACACCTGAACGTTGGCTGAAATTAGCAGATGTTCAACCATTAGAAGCGTTACCGATGATCATCGTGCTTGGCTTCATCGTTCTCATCGGGGTTTATCCTTCTGTCCTTAGTGAACCGATGCAGGCTACACTACAAAATATTGTTCCAAGGATAGGAGGGTGAACCGATGGAAAGCAGATGGGGTCCTTTGGCCCAATATGATTGGTCGGTAATGGCACCCGAATTTACCATCTTAGCGGTCGTTACATTGATGACATTAATCGGTCTATTCACTTCAAGCGTAAAGGATCGCCGCTTTATAGGGTGGTTGGGAATCTTAGGTTGTATCGTTGCGGCATGGTTCGTATTTCAAAATGTGGGCGGCGGCGTTGTCGAGATTTTGCATGGCTCGTTCCGCGTAGACGCCTATGGAAATATATTTAAACTGATCTTTTTAGCGGGAACAGCAGTTACCTTGTTGATGTCCATGAACTACATCGGTGATGGAGAAGAAATTCAGCATCAGGATGAATTCTATTACCTAGCATTAACAGCCTTGCTTGGAACGATGTTCATGGCATCATCCGCTGACTTAATCACGTTATTCGTTGGGTTGGAGTTGCTTTCAATTTCATCTTACATTTTAGTTGGAATTCGAAAGAACAACTTACAATCGAACGAATCCGCGTTTAAATACTTGATCAATGGGGCGATTGCTTCGGCGATCACCTTGTACGGAATTAGTTTCTTGTATGGATTAAGCGGTACAACGAATATCTTCTTGTTGGCAGAGCGCTTGCCGGAAGCGTTTATGGCAGGGAACCAGTTCATGATTTACCTGGCTTTCTTCCTACTGTTTATTGGATTGTCGTTCAAAATCGCGGCGGTTCCTTACCACATGTGGGCTCCAGATGTGTACCAAGGAGCGGCAACGCCAGTGACAGCATTCTTATCGGTTGTTTCAAAAGCGGCTGGATTCGCGTTAATCTTGCGTGTTGTCATTACGTCGTTTATCGGTGTTGTCGATTTTGGAAGCGACGGAGGAGAACCCGTTGGGATGATCGACGAGATTATGTTGATAGTCGGAATTCTAGCGGCAATCTCGATGATTGTTGGAAACACGATGGCTTTGCGCCAATCAAACGTGAAGCGAATGATGGCTTATTCCTCCATTGCCCAAGCGGGTTATCTGTTGGTGCCATTCGCAACGTTTACCGTGCTTATGTTTGAACAAACCGTATTCTATTTAATCGCCTATTTAATGATGAATATGGGGGCGTTCGCGATCATAATGATCGTTACGCGTGACCGCGATTCTGAGGACATTAGCGCCTTTGCTGGACTCTATCACCGTTCGCCATTATTAGCGATTGCAATGACCGTCTTCTTGCTTTCATTGGCGGGAATCCCGATTTCAGCTGGATTCTTCGGTAAGTTTTATATTTTCATGAGTTCGCTCGTCATGCAAAACTACTGGCTAGCGGGAATCATGGTCGCAACAAGTGTGGTCTCGTACTTCTATTATTTTGGAATTATCAAACAGATGTACATGCGTCCTGGAGAAACGGATAGCCGTTTGGCTGTGCCAGCTTCGATCATCGTCATCGTTGTGTTGGCGTTTATCGGAACGGTTGGCGTCGGATTAGTGCCGGGAACATTGCTAGACTATATTCACACGAACTTCCCGTTTGCGGAAATGATTATGGCGGCGAAGTAGGAATAAAAGCAAATACCTTATATGAAAGACCCTCTTGTTCGTGAGCGGATGAGGGGGTTTTTTGATGCAAAAAAAAGAAGAAAAAACCTCCCTTCCATTAAAAAACGGGGAAAGAGGTTTTTCTTTTTAAAACGAGGAATTGAACGTGGCGTTCTTAGGAATAGGTAATTGTCGTGTTAATAAAATGATTCGCGTCCAAAATTAACCTGTAGTTTACTCTGATAACCGTTCATCATATCCTTTAATTCTTGGTTGCTCACGGTAATATTTTCAACATTGTTCATCACCTGATCACAACATTTAAGTAAAACTGAATCCGTCAAAACTTCTTTACCACACGAGATACAATGGAAACGAAATAAAGTATTCATGGAAAAAACACACCTAACCTTCCTTCATACAATGGCCAAAAAACCTGCATTTTAAGAAACAATGTTTCTACATACGAAATAACGAATTACGAGATATATTTATGCAGATGCGCGCTGATTCATGTATACTAAATATGGAGTTCTTTGCGAAATTATCAAATGATAGTGAAAGCTGAATGAAATAAAGGCTACCCGTTGGGATTGAAGTTTTTGGAGGCGTATTTAAAATGGCCGCTTTTACTAAACAATATTGTGGGTGGATGTTTGGCATAAAAATGGCTCAGATCGATCTGATTTAAACAGGGGCCTGCGAACATGAATCCAACCACTGTTAGCCCCATTTGCGCAGACTACTTACGTAGAGTTATCAATGGGATCAAAAATAGCTCATAAACTTCGGCGCTACTAGGATTTGCCACGGACTTAGCTTTTATACATAGTGGATTCATAAAGGTAATCACTTTTACTAAACGATGTTGTGGGTGTGACGGCTTACCTGGGTGGAGGGACGGGCATGGCGAATGGGGCGCTACAACGTCTTGGCTATGCGCGCCAAGGTCTTAACTCCCGTTACAAGTGGCTGATTCGGATTGAATCGCGCTGTAAAGGTCAAAACTCCCGCTGCATGTGAGGGGATCTGCTTTTGTCGCGTGTTGCCACCTTGTAAAGGTCTTAACTCCCGTTACAAGTGGCTGATTCGGATTGAATCGCGCTGTAAAGGTCAAAACTCCCGCTGCATGCGTGGGGATCTGCTTTTGTCGCGTGTTATCATGTTGCAAAGGTCTTAACTCCCGTTACAAGTGGCTGATTCGGATTAAGCGCGCTGTAAAGGTCAAAACTCCCGCTGCATGCGTGGGGATCTGCTTTTGTCGCGTGTTATCATGTTGCAAAGGTCTTAACTCCCGTTACAAGTGGCTGATTCGGATTAAATCGCGCTGTAAAGGTCAAATCTCCCGCTGCAAGCGTGGGGATCTGCTTTTATCGCGTGTTGCCATCTTGTAAAGGTCAAAATTCCCCGTTGAAGTCATAGTTGTTGGATCGCGAGAAGACGCTGGCTCGAATAGCAGCCTTTTGTAACATAGGGAAGCGGCCCCCCTTTTTTGATCGGCAAAACAGGTTCTTTTATTATCGAACTTATTCTTATTATTTCAATATGCAAAGTTGAGTTCCTGTTATGCTGATTTAAAAGTGGGATATGCGAATTAAAATGAGTTGCGCCGATTAAAACGGTGTTATGCGGATTGGCTCCAACTTGGGCGGGTGGGCCCGACAGAGCTAACTTATTAGGAACTCTGGCCAGATTGAGCCACCCACAACACTGTTTAGTAAAAGTGTGCATCGCATAAACAAACTGGCGCCTGCTTGCGCTTGAACGGCATGCTACCTCCCAAGGCCGACCCACAACACTATATAGTAGTAAAAGTGGGTACCCGTATAGTTACGCGCCAGCAAGCCAGCTGAACGCCCTTGACTAGTGGGAGGCCGCCTCGTCCACGCCCGCCACAGCCACCACGCCGCCAAACTACCCCATCACCGCCAACATAGAAAGGATGCGAGTGGAAAAATGGGTTTTCATCGTTGGAAGCGGGTTAGCAGTAAAATAACCTACCATGAGCGGTTTATCCGCGCTCGAAAAGATGAGCTGGAATCTCCCACAGGGGAGCGGACTGATTATGTTTATTTAGAGGATCCGACGCCGGGTACGGTTATTGTGCTGGCGATCTCCGCTGATAAGCAAATTCCGCTGGCAAAACAGTATCGGTATCCAATCGGCGATTTTCAATACAACCTGCCTGGCGGGGTGATCGATCCAGGGGAAACGCCTTTACAAGCGGCTCAGCGCGAGTTGAGGGAAGAAACGGGATTGACCGCCGCAGACTGGAGCGAGGTGGGCAACTATCATCCGATGGCTTCCCATTTTACGAGGACCGCTCATTTTTTTATCGCCAAAAATGCGCGGCAAACGACCCATAAACAGTGGGATTGTTACGAAGAGATTGAGGTGGTGTGGATGCCTGCCGAACAAGCCGTCGAAAAAATACTGAGCGGGGCTTTCAACGACCTTGAGCTTGCTTTTGCGATTTTATTTGCGAAAACAAAAGGTTTCTTTGAATAGATATATGGGTTAGATGTCACCGTCACAAAAAGGAGCGTGAGCAGATAGATGGGTTTGGGAATGGGAGCAGATGGACTGATCAATATATTTATCTCGCTAGTGTTCATCACCTTAAGTTGGTGGGCCTTGCAAACGTTACGCTTTGAGCTGTTTACCAACGATTATAAAGGAGCGCAAACAAGATTACTGCAAATTTTAGCTTCAATTGCTTTAGGACACGGCGTAGCCCGCTTTTTCATGGACTACCTCGGTTGGTCGTTGATGCTTAAGCAGCTGTTTAGCTAGATGGAAGTGGATTCCCCGCTGAACAAACGCAAACAACACGGGTCCGCTTTTTTGCCCAAAAACAGATATGACGTCAGCGCGGCATCCCAAAAGGGCTAAGAAATTCAGATCATAGACGCTCGTAAAAATAGGCCCGCGGCAGTTCACCTGGTATAGTTTTCCTCCCCCCGGTTAATAATAAGTGTAAGAACACATGGGACGAGGGGAAAGAAACAGACATGAAAAAATATAGGGGAATCCAATTTTTACTTTGTAGTGTTATGATGGTTTTTGGGTTGACGGTCTTTGCCGAGCAGCAGCAGGAAAAACAAGATCCCGCCGCAGCGATGCGTGATGTCGACAAGCTAGTTGATATCATGGAACAAACGGGGATCGAGCTCGAACACATTCAACTTCATGATGGGATTGCCCATCAAACTTTTGAACAATGGGAAGAAGCGCAAGCTTTTGCGACAAGGATCGGGCAAGCTATGGGACTCGCTTTAATCGAGCAACCATCGCCCGCCGATATTCCAAATGCGCCGACATCCACTGCTTTCCATTTTGAAGAGCAAACGCAACAACAACATCAAGATGAACATACAGCAAACAAAACTGCCCGTACGATGTTGCGCGTGATTGCCACGCCGCAAGAAGCGGGTTGGGATACATATCTCACAATCAACATACAATTCGATGCGACTAACGATCGAGACCAGACGATGCAACAGCTGGAAATCGTGTTCAAAGCGCTGGAAAATGAGCAAATCGTACCGCAATTTGACACTTGTACCCAGGGAATTATAAATGATAAACTGACTGATGATATTCAAATAAAAAAGCTGAATAAACTCCTTGATTTGTTAGGGGCGCAAGTAGTGGAAAAGGTGGAAGATCCCACAGTGAAAAGCTTATCGGCTTATTCGCCAGATTTCCCTTTTTACATATGGACGAACGGTAAAAAGATGAACCTGCAAGCGGCAACGCATGTCGATCATCTCAACAGCCAGACTCGCATAACCGTTGGAACACCCATCATCACTATCGAATATTAATACATAGTGTGGTAGAACGGATGATCTCACATAGACCTGTACTTCGTCCAACGGGAGCCACTCCAATTGGTGTATGGCGCCCGACTACCTAAAGCAATCAAGATGAATACTTGCAGCGGGGGGATAGTAACTTGGACAAAATTAAAGTCCGCGGTGGAACTCGTTTATCTGGAAAAGTTAAAGTTAGCGGAGCAAAAAATGCCGTCCTACCGATTATTGCGGCAGCCCTTCTGCCTGAATCGGGCGTAAGCGTCATTCATGACGTGCCCGCCTTAGATGATGTGCACACAATCAGCGAAGTGCTGAGGGCATTGAACGCTCAAGTCACATATGCAGATGGAAAATTAACAGTCGATTCAACGACGGTCAATCATACGGAAACACCATACGAGTGGGTCCGCAAAATGAGAGCTTCTTTTCTCGTGATGGGACCCTTGTTGGCTCGCAAAGGGAACGCTCGGATTTCTTTGCCGGGAGGATGCGCGATTGGCACGCGCCCGATCGATCAACACCTTAAAGGTTTTGAGGCGATGGGAGCGACAATCGAGCACGGGCACGGTTATATCGAAGCGTCTGTCAATGGACGCCTGCGCGGGTGTAAAATTTATTTAGATATCGCCAGCGTCGGCGCGACGGAAAACATTATGATGGCGGCAACGTTAGCGGATGGGACGACGATCATTGAAAACGCGGCCCAAGAACCCGAAGTTGTCGATTTGGCAAATTACCTGAACGCGATGGGGGCCAAAGTGCGCGGCGCTGGAACGGGCACGATCAAGATCGAAGGGGTTGAGCAGCTTTACGGCGCCAACCATACGGTGATCCCGGACCGCATCGAAGCGGGCACCTTCATGGTCGCGGCAGCGATTACACGCGGCGATGTGTATATTGAAGGGGCGATCAGCGACCATTTACGTCCTGTGATTGCCAAATTGCGTGAAATGGGTGTCATCGTGAAGGAAGAGGAAAATGGCGTGCGCGTCACGGCGACAGGCAAGTTGAAAGCAGTCAACGTAAAAACGTTGCCGCACCCTGGTTTTCCAACCGATATGCAGTCGCAATTCATGGCTCTGATGTTGACCGCGGAAGGATCGAGCGTCATCTCCGAAACGGTTTTTGAAAATCGATTCATGCATGTCGATGAATTTAAGCGGATGGGCGCCCACATCAAAATCGAAGGCCGCAGCGCCGTCATTAAAGGCGAAGCTCGTTTAACGGGGGCGGAAGTGACGTCCACAGACTTGCGAGCAGGAGCGGCGCTTGTATTAGCCGGATTGATCGCTGAAGGGCAAACGGAAGTCGGCGGGCTGCAACATATCGACCGCGGCTACGTCGATTTTACAGAGAAATTGCGTGGACTTGGGGCGGACATTAGCCGTCTTTCCGAAGAGGAAGAAGCGCGTAAAGCAGCGGAAGAAGCGGCCCTAGCCAGCGGCAATGTAGTTAAGTTTAGAACATCTTACGCATAGAAGATAGCCTTATCCTTTTGGGTAAGGCTATATTTTTTTTGGATTAAATGGTAAAATAAGGATTGTGAATCAGTTAAGAGAAAAATAGGAGGGGAACAACTTGGGATACAAGGCGCAATATGAGCGATGGCTAAACCATCCGCATCTCGACGCGGACATGAAACAACAGCTGCAACAGCTCCAAGGGAACGAGAAAGAAATGGAGGATTCCTTTTATAAAGTTCTCGCGTTTGGCACTGGGGGATTGCGCGGGGTGATCGGTCCGGGGACAAACCGCATGAATAAATATATCGTTCGAAAAGTGACGCAAGGGCTTGCGGCCTACATAAGCAGGCAAGGCGAAGACGCGAAAAAACGCGGTGTGGCGATTGCGTTCGATTCGCGACATCAATCTCCTGAGTTTGCCCAGGAAGCGGGTCGCGTATTAGCGCAAAATGGAATCAAGGCGTACGTGTTTAGGGAGCTGCGACCGACCCCGGAGCTTTCTTTTGCGGTGCGTCATCTCGGCGCTTCCGGAGGGATTATGATTACCGCCAGCCACAACCCGTCGGAGTACAATGGATACAAAGTGTACGGGAATGATGGAGCCCAGCTGTCGAATGAGGCGTCCGATGCGGTGACCGCGGAAATTAATCAGATCGACGATGAGCTACTCGTGCCAGCGATGGATTTGGAAACGGCTGAGCGCGCGGGATTGTTCGAGTGGATCGGCGCGGAAGTCGATGACGCGTACCAGGCGGAACTGCGAGGACTCGTGTTCCAGCCTGCCGAACATAATCGCGACTTCAAAATCGTGTTCACGCCGCTGCATGGCACGGGGAATGAGCCTGTGAGACGGATTTTGGGGGCGATGGGTTTTGAGCATGTGTACGTCGTGCCTGAGCAGGAGCTGCCTGATCCGAATTTTTCGACGGTGAAGTCTCCGAATCCTGAGGATCTGGAAGCGTTCAAGTTGGCGATTGCGCTCGCGGATGAAAAAGGGGCGGACATGATTCTTGGCACCGATCCAGATACGGACCGCGCGGGGGTCGTCGTGCGTGATGAAAAAGGGGAGTTTCAGCCGCTGACAGGGAACGAGTTGGGGGCCTTGATGCTCGACTATATTTTGTCGCAACGCCAGCAAAAAGGGGACTTGCCCGCAAACGGAACGGTGATCAAGACGATTGTCACCTCACAAATGGGGGCGAGCGTCGCGGACCGCTACGGCTTGGAAACGTTGGACACATTGACGGGTTTCAAGTACATTGGCGAAAAAATGCGCGAGTTCGAACAGTCGGGCGAAAAAACGTTCCTGTTCGGCTACGAGGAAAGCTACGGGTATCTTGTGGGGACGTTTTGTCGGGATAAAGACGCGGTGCAAGCGTGCATGATGGCCGCGGAAATGGGCGCCTATTATGGGAAACAGGGCTTGACCTTGTATCAAGCGTTGCTGCGTTTGTATGAAAAAGTCGGCTTCTACAAAGAGGACCTCGCCTCGCTCACGTTAAAAGGGGTCGATGGGGCTGAGCAAATTGCGCGGATGATGGACGACCTGCGCTCCAACCCGCCGGCGCAAATCGGTTCGCTGGGGGTCACGGAGGTAAAAGATTATCAGCAAGGGATCGAAGGGCTGCCTAAGTCAAACGTCATGAAATTTGTGATGAACGACGAATCCTGGTTCGCCGCCCGCCCTTCCGGCACCGAGCCAAAAATCAAATTCTATTTCGGCGTCAAAGGCGCCAGTTTGGATGATGCCACAAGCAAACTGCAAACATTACGCGCTGACGTCATGGCGATGGTTGAGGCTTAGGATATTTATCTGTCGCGGGGTGGTAGGTTTGGTGGGTGTGGAGGGCCGCGAGTCAGGCGCGCTGAGAGATTACAACCAATCCGCGTTTTACTAAACAATGTTGTGGTCGGAGCAGGGTCCCCCTTTTAATATCGAATATTGTGGATGGGGTGTCGGTTCGCGTTATGGCGGGACTCGCGATCGCGGCTTTTACTAAACAGTGTTGTGGGTGAAGCAGGTTGCTCGTCGGACTTGAGTGATCGAGGGGACCTCCTCTGGCGACAGCGCTGGAAAGTATGTGAGAAAAACAATGGGAACGAGAGGGAAAAGGCTGGCGCCGTGGTGCGTCGGCCTTTTTTCATTTGTATGGCGGAGCGGCCTAGCCACACTTTTACTAAAGGATGTTGTGGGTGGTGGTGAATCGTCCATACCCTTGTTCGGTGTCGGCGCCACAGCTGCCTTCTTTTACTAACCAATATTGTGGGTAAGGAAGGAGGAACAAAAAAGCCCTATTGCTAGGACTGCATCGCTTGTTTTAGGACATAAATCTCTTCTTCATTTCTCGCAATTTTATTTCGTTGAAAATCAATGACATGGTTTTGGTTGCGCATTTCTTTTAGTAACTCATCAAAACCATTCTGCGTCCGCTTTTGCTCGTCTTCAAACCGCCCGTTCAATTCATCGAAGCGATTTTCCAGGCTGTCCATGCGTGTTTCCAGCTTATCCATTTGATTTTCCAGGCTGTCCATGCGGGATTCTAAATTTCCGAAACGGTGATCTAAGTGGTTCACTTTTTCTATAAGTTGACCCACCATTGTTGTCAACTGATCAAGCTGCTTTTCAATCGATTTTAAATCGGCCATCGTATCTCACCTCCTATTCCTCTAGTTTAGCGCAAATGATAACTAGCGGGGTTTGTAAAAATATGATGTTCGGAAAGTTTTAACAATTTACCACCAAACAGCTTAGCGGCTGCTTTTACTATACAGTGTTGTGGGTGGGGTCTGGTCACCAAGCCCCCCGAATTCAGCTCAAACACTTTTTTCACTTTTTAATTCTCCTCGCGCTTTAACGTTGGGCTCGTTCCGTGATGAATCACATCAATTTGCTCAATTTCATTAGAATCCCTTTTGCGCCAGTAAAAATAACGCGCCTCCGATTCATCTTGAAAAGTAACAACCGCCATGTAGACTTTTTTATCTAGAGTCGCATAGACGATGCTTAAATTATCAATATCCGTTTCCATTTTGTACCCTCTATCTTCCAAATAAGACACGGTGTCCTCTTCTAAACGCTTCCTTTTCTGAACTTCTTGGTATGTGGAATAGATTTGAAAGCCGAGAACAGCGATTGATACTAGCAGCGCAAGCGATCTGAGCTTTTTCTTCAAAAATGATCACCTCTTTGTACGGACTAATGTAACAGAAACTGCCCGTTTCGGCGAGGTCTAATCAAACATTATGGGGCGTCGCGCGCCGCTCGTTTAGAGATCGCGCGTAAAGGTCGCAACTCCCTTTACAGTGGTCGTGGTGTCAAAAGGGGATGCTGTAAGCGTCCAATCTCCCGTTACAAACACTGTAATAGGTCTGGGGGACATGGACTTGGTCTGTAAAGGTCGCAACTCCCTTTACAGTGGCGATATTGCGCGGATGTGTGATTGTAAAGGTCAAAACTCCCGTTACAGCAAGGCTTTCTTCAAAACCAGTAAGGAGAGGGAGCTTCGCTCCCTTTTTATTAAACAATATTGTGGGTAGCTGCAGCTACCTAAATTGGGCTTCTGAAATATCCACGTAAGGTCGCTCACAACGCGCTTCCGCGCCGCTCGCATTGATCGAGGCGCCCCTAGTCTGCCATGCCGTCCTCTTGTTCTACCTCACAAATTCGATCCGTGATCCACATCCCCGCCAGCCCGTCCCCGCATCCCTCCCCGCATTCGTTTTCCAGTCATCTTTTGCCTGTCCACCGAATAAGCTAGTCTAGGGGGCTTGTCAAAAACGATGGCGTTTCTACTTACTTTTTTGTGGCTTGTGTTGCGAGATATTCTGATTCTATTCGCTCTCTTTTTTATCGGAGGGTATTTGGCGGATCGTTGGGGCTGGAGTCGCGTTGAAAAGGCGTGGTGGCTCGCGTTGTTGACCGTGGCGTTGCTCACTTTTGCGCTATGGTTCCAGTTTGGGAAAATATTAATCTTGATCTGATTCTAGAAAGGACGCGCCTGGAATATACATCATAACAACTGCTGCAATTCTAAAAAATACGCTACAAAAATCAGCAAAAGTCGCTCCAGGAGGGATGCTATGCATGAAACGTATGATTATCGGTTTGGTCACCCTATTTTTAGCGGTGATCCTCATTATTCCAGGTTTGATTGCCCTTTTTGGGGGCAGCAAGCAACAACAAACGGGTTCGAACGTCGCTGAGCAACAGGAGGAGATCCCTTTGCCCGCTGCGATTGAAAATCAGATTTCGGTTTCGGTATATCGCGCGGAGACGGAGGAAGTGCAGGTCATTCCGATCGAGGAGTACATCGCCGGTGTTATTTCTGGGGAAATGCCCGCTGATTTCGAGTTGGAGGCGTTGAAAGCGCAGGCGCTGGCGGCGCGGACGTACATCATTCGTCGTTTGGCTGAAAATGATTTTTCTGACGTTCCAAAAGGGGCGCATGTGACGGACACCATCCAGCATCAAGTTTACAGGGATCAGCAGCAGCAAAAAGAAAGTTGGGGTTCACGCGATTTTGATTGGAAAATTCGAAAAATAAGACAAGCCGTAGTCGAAACGAAAGAGCAGGTGCTCACCTATGAAGGGAAGCCGATTGACGCCACTTTTTTTTCGACGAGCAACGGTTTTACTGAAAATTCGGAGGAATATTGGGCCCAAGAGATTCCTTATTTGCGCAGCGTTGCCGTGCCTTGGGACCAAAAATCGCCTAAATATAAAGAGGAATACACATTTACCGCCAAGCAATTGGAGGAGAAACTAGGCTTTAAACTCGCGGCGCCCGTCTCGACTGGTAATCCGGGAATCAACATCGTGGAAAAAACGACCGGGAATCGAGCCGCAAAAATAAAAGTAGGCGATCAAGAGCTAAGCGGTCGGCAATTCCGTGAAAAATTGGACCTCCCGTCATCCGCATTTGAGATCGAAGGACAATCCGACGGATCGATCAAAATCAAAACATTCGGCTACGGACACGGCGTCGGCATGAGCCAATGGGGCGCCCACGGCATGGCCCGCGAAGGAAAAACAGCGACCGACATCGTCCAATATTTTTATCAAGGCATCGCCATCGAAAGCTACCACCAGTGGGTCCAGTAGGATTGGGATCGCAGGACGGGTAGAATCAAGTAAAAACGCGGGGACCTGCTCCGTTTCTACGATCTAAGGTAGAGACGGTCGGGCCCTCGCGTTTTTTGCGTCCACAATATTCGATAATAAAAGGGGATGCGTGCGGCAAACCTCCGATTGGACTTCGAGCGTGCCGTTCCCACCCCCAACACTGTTTAGTAAAAGCAAAAATAGGAGGGCCCCCGCCGAAACGCAGTGACCCTCTCGTTTTTCGCTTCCCGCCGCCTCCAATTCCTAGTTCATATTAACAAATACCTTTTTTGCCTGCCCGTCCCATCGCACATCACCGCCGAGTTGCTCCAACAAGCGAACAGGGATGTACGTGTAGTTATCGACGAGCATGGCTGCTTTTCCCCCGTGAACGCGATCGACACCATTAACTAACAGCCGTTCCTTTTCGAGATCAATCTCCATCTGAGCCTGCGCTTTCATCTTCGCGTCGACGATGGCCGTCGCTGGCACAGAAGCTTGTCCCATAAAAAGCGGAAATAGTCCGATCCCCGCGCCCCACAAAATGGCCAACAAAAACGCCCATTTTTTATCGTTCATTGCTATTTTCATCCTCCTCAAAAATCACTCTTTTGTGAATTACCAATCTATTTCAAACACATTATAGACAAGCTCCATCGTAAAAGGTGTCGGAATCAGACTGACTTTTTTGTCTCTGTCTGCCGAAACGAGCGAAACTTACGACATCATTTTTCTCCGAAGAAGCGATGCCCGCAAAAAAAGATGCATAGTTTTAACGTAATTGCGCACGCTCTAGGTTTAAACCTCGTTCAAACTGGAAAAGACTGTTGATGAGGTGATAAAAATGAGTGAAGAACAAAAACAAAATCAGCAACCAATCCAACCGCCTAAAAATTCAAAATGGAAGGCGATGCTTGGAAAGAAATGGACATTCCCGGTCATTTACATGGGGGCCGCAGCACTTATCCTTGCTTTCATCATGTGGTTTCAGGACTCTCGGGACTATAACATGGACCCAAATTTAATGCAGCCTGGAATTGATTTGAGCGAGGAGCCCGCCGAACGACCTGACGCCCAGACTGTCGATGCAACCGCAACAAACGATCAAGAAGCGAAGCCAGTGACTCAAACCGAGCAAAAAGCATTATCCTGGCCTGTAGCGGAGGAAACGGAAGTCGTGATCGTGATGGATTTCTATAATGACGAAGCGACGGAAGACGTCAAAGCGGCGGCGATGATCCAATACGAGGACACGTTCTACCCGCACAGTGGCGTGGACATGGCGAAAAAAGACGGGACTGCTTTTGAAGTCATCTCGGCTCTAGACGGAAAAGTGATTCGCGCTGAAAAAGACCCAATGACGGGGTACACCGTTGAAATCGAGCATGAAAATGGCCTGCAAACGGTCTATCAAAGTTTAGAAGATCTAAAAGTAAAAGTAGGCGATGAGGTCAAGAAAGGTGACGGGCTCGGACAATCGGGCCGCAACCTATTCGAAAAAGAGCTTGGCATCCATCTCCATTTTGAAGTGAAGGAAGAGGGACAATCCGTCTCCCCAGACAAGTACCTCAGCCAAGCCGACACCGAAAAACAAGCCCAATAATCTTATTTCCAGAACCCAACCCAAAAAACCTGTTCCTCTCTATTCATAGAGAGAGCAGGTTTTTTTGTAGTTTTTTTGGAGGCAAAAGGGGGGAGCGGGAGGCGCGCGGCCAGATAGGAATGAAGTGACGATTGAGGCTGAGGAAAGCGCGTTGAAGAGAACACCGCGTTGAAGAGAACATAAAGAAGGGAAACACATAGAGGCGGAAAAGATCAGGAGGAAATGGGCTCCGCCCATGGATTGAAGAGAAGACCCGTCGTCGGACCACTGCGCGGGCACGGGACTCGTTGTAACGGGAGTTTCGACCGTTGCAGCGCTTCCTTTCATATAATCCGCTCTGTAACGGCCTTTGAGACCGTTACATTCCCTCTCCGCTGTTTTTCCTTGGGTTATTGGTTTGCAACGGGAGTTTCGACCGTTGCGCGCGTGGGCCTAGACTCTTGTGCGGATCCGCCGCGCCTACCGCGCGGGCACAGGACTCGTTGTAACGGGAGAATCGACCGTTGCAGCGTTTCTTTTCATATAATCCGCTCTGTAACGGTCTTTGAGACCGTTACATTCCCTCTCCGCTGTTTATCCTCGGGTTATCGGTTTGCAACGGGAGCTCTGACCCTTACAGCCCAACCGATTTATTTGCTTCATCTGTAACGGGAGCTCTGACCTTTACAGCCCAACCGATTTACTCGCTTCATCTGTAACGGGAGTTTCGACCGTTGCGCGCGTGGGCCTAGACTCTTGTGCGGATCCGCCGCGCCCACCGCGCGCTTGCCTCCTAGGACCTCCCTCATAGTTGTCAAAAGTCCACCTATTCCCGCCCACCCACAATATTGTTTAGTAAAAGGGGGCCCCGCCGTCTTCAAAAGGGTGTGGTTCCCTCGCGCCCCTGCCCTCAGCCCCACCCGCCCCCACACCCATCGTCCGCCCTTTGCCCCCGCCAAATTAATTTAATCTCCCTGTTTCCCGCATATATACACATCTGCCTCAATATAATGTATCAGACTATTCGTAACAGGGAGGCGAAGGGAGTGCACGACTACATCAAAGAGCGCACCATCAAGATCGGTCGGTATATCGTGGAGACACGGAACACCGTCCGCAAGATTGCCAAGGAATTCGGCGTATCCAAGAGCACTGTGCACAAAGATCTGACCGAACGACTGCCCGAAATCAACCCCGAATTAGCGACCAAAGTTAAGGAGATACTAGAATACCATAAGAGTATTCGCCACCTGCGCGGCGGAGAAGCCACAAAAATCAAGTACAAGCGCAAAAATCAAAACAAAAAACTGAACGAACAGAAAGAATCACCCACATCTTCCACAACATCATCATCGTCAGAGGAACTAGCCTAATTCGGAGATCAACAAGAAAATTGTCGAACAGAAAAAAGGAATTCCTTGTTCCGCAGCGAAATGATTAAACCATAAGCATAGATATGAACCAGTACAGGGAGGACCTTGCATGTTAGGAAAGGACATCGGAATCGATTTAGGAACGGCAAACGTACTAATTTATGTAAAAGGACGCGGGGTTGTATTAGATGAACCGTCGGTGGTGGCAATCGATAGCGACTCAAAAAAGGTGCTTGCAGTAGGAAACGAAGCCTATATGATGGTTGGACGAACACCAGGAAACATCGTAGCCATGCGCCCAATGCGCGATGGCGTCATCGCAGATTTTGACATCACCGAAGCGATGCTGAAACACTTCATTGATAAAATCGGAGTAAAAGGTTTTATGGCCCGTCCCCGAATTTTGATCTGCTGTCCGACAAACATCACATCAGTAGAACAAAAAGCAATCAGAGAAGCGGCGGAACGCAGTGGAGCAAAAACGGTGTACTTAGAAGAGGAGCCAAAGATCGCCGCAGTAGGAGCAGGGATGGACATCTTTGCGCCAAGCGGCAATATGGTAGTAGATGTAGGCGGGGGGACGACAGACGTGGCTATTTTGTCCATGGGTTCGATCGTTACCGCCTCTTCTATTAAAGTCGCGGGGGACAAGTTCGACGCGGACATCATGCGCTACATTAAAAGGCAGTATAAACTGATGATCGGAGAAAGAACGTCGGAAGACATCAAAAAGACAATCGCTACCGTTTGTCCCGATGGTCGGGATGAAAAAATGGATATTCGCGGGCGCGACCTGGTCACAGGATTGCCGCAGACGATCACGATTACTTCGAAGGAAATCAAAGGGGCATTGTCCGAATCCGTTTCGCACATCGTGTTGGCCGCGAGAAGTGTGCTCGAACGGACACCGCCCGAACTCTCCGCGGACATTATCGATCGGGGCGTGATGCTGACAGGCGGCGGGGCGTTGCTCCATGGTTTGGACAAGCTACTCGCTCAAGAATTGAAACTTCCCGTACTCGTCGCGGAAGAACCGATGCATTGCGTTGCCCAAGGAACAGCGATGATGCTCGAAAATTTGGATCGAATCAAAGCGAATGCGCCAAAAAGAAGAAGTGTGTTAAAATAAGCGAGCATGGTCAAAAAGTGGGCTTGCTTTTGCAAAAGAGCGGCTGCTTTTAGTACTGAAAAAGTCTGGAACAGGGCACGCTAACAAAAAGGAAAAAGTATCCTACACCAGGTTTCGCATGTCATTTTTAATTCTTGAGATGCGGTAAGGAGCTGTCATTTCAGATGGAACAGAAAAAAGGAAGCAAACACGAAGAAACAATCATATACGATAAAACAACCGAACAGAAAACGAGGGAATTTCGCGTGGACCGTCGACAAGCAGCCAAAGAGGATGTAGCCGACGACGAGGGATCGAACTCTCCGGATCAGCCAGCCAGCGCCAACGCAGCTAGCCGGCCAGCCGCATTCTCTTCGGACGCCGCATCCTCGCTCACTGCCAACAGCAGCCAGGAACAGACCGTAGGACGGAGAGACGGAGAAGAAGACGTCGGTACGACTACGACTGACGGCGTCACCTCCATCGCTGGCGAGGAGACCCAATCCGAACCGTTATCGCGCAAAGGCAAGCGGGCCATCAAAAACTTACGCAAAGCGAGCCGCCGCAAGAAGGCAGCGATTGCGTTTGGGCTACTGATCGCATCGGGACTGTTCGGACTTGTGGTCGGTTATAGCGTTATCGGCAAAGGCTCGTTTCTCGACGCGTTCAATCCTGCTACTTACAAGCATATGTACAACTTGGTTTTTCAGCAGTAACACACACAGGAGGAAGTCTGAATCTCCCCGCGAATGCCGCGCTTGACCACAATAGCAAGGGGTGAGACGCGCCGCCCGCCAAGAATCACAGCGATGTGGTTCTCGGATGGACCCGCTCGCTCGAACCGCCGCTTGATGTGTGGTTGATGCAGTGGGGCTCGGTGGTGGATTAATCAGACTTCCTTTTTATATAAACCCGACTTTCTGACGAACCCATGCGGCTAAGGCTGCTGCGCCGTCACGTTTGTCTGGGTCTGTCGGGGTTGTTCTTAGTTTGGTACGCTGGCCTTGAAATATGACAGGAGAATCGAACCAATTTTATCGAGAAGCTCATCACATGATGATTAATATCAAAGCCGCCCAAATGGCGGATCAAATATGACCTACGCCATCGTAGCGTATAAGGAGAGGAACGATAAACATGTTAAATATCGAACAAATCAAAGAGATTATCCCGCACCGTTATCCTTTTTTACTCGTGGATCGCGTTTTAGAATTGGAGCCAGGCAAACGAGCGGTTGGCATCAAAAATGTGAGCGCCAATGAACCCTTTTTCCAAGGGCATTTCCCAGAGTACGCGGTGATGCCAGGGGTGCTGATCATTGAGGCCCTGGCCCAAGTCGGCGCGGTTGCGGCGTTAAGTTTAGAAGAGAACAAAGGCAAAATCGCCTTTTTCGCGGGTATCGACAAAGTCCGATTTCGCGAACAAGTCCGCCCAGGCGACACCCTCACGCTTGAGATCGAAATGAGCGCCATGCGCCGGGGCATTGGACGCGGCAAAGCGGTTGCTCGCATTGGGGAGAAAGTTGCAGCAGAGGGCGAATTGATGTTTGCGATTGGGAATGGATAGGAGGGAAAAATACCCATTCTCCGAAAATGTGGAAGAAATGTCATGAAAAAACTCAGCTCATGTCGTATAATAGTATCAGCAATTAAACGAATCTATTTTTATACCGATTCAATAATTATAAGAAATACATACAGATCAGGAGAATCCTATGGAAAATCAAGAAACAACGATTGAGCTGAGGGAACTTTTTGAGATTTTGAAAAAGCGGATGCTAATCATTATCCTTGTGCCCCTTATTGCCGCTCTAACAAGCGGCTTGGTTAGTTTTTTTGCGTTGACGCCGATTTATGAAGCTTCTACGCAAATCTTGGTCAATAAATCCCAGCATCAAGAGGCGGCGTCGCCCTCAATGAATGACATTCAATCCGATTTGAAGTTAATCGAAACATACAATGTCATTTTTAAAAGCCCGCGTATTCTAGAGCCGGCGATTCGAAACATGAGCCTGGATTTAACGCCGAACCAACTTAGCGGCAAGGTCAAGGTGAGCGCGGTGCAAGGCTCGCAGGTGATGGCGATTTCAGTCGAAGACCCTGATCCAGCAATGGCCGTCACGATAGCGAATGGGATAGCGGCGACATTCCAGCAAGAAATAAAACCGATCATGAACGTCGATAATGTGCAAATTTTATCCGAAGCGAAAGTAGCGGACAAGCCATCGCCGATTAAACCAAAATCGAGTTTGAACATTGCGATTGCGTTTGTTGTTGGCTTGATGACCGCTGTTGGGATCGCCTTCTTGCTGGAGTACTTGGATAATACGGTCAAGACAGAACAGGACGTGGAGCAAATTTTAGAATTGACGGTGCTAGCGAGTATTTCAACGGTGGACCCGAAGATGGAACAAAAGGCGCAAAACCAATCAACGTCTGTGATGGGAGGGAACCAACTTGAACTCTAATCCTCTCATGATGAAAAGATCGTTGATTACGTTAACGAATCCACGGTCCCCTGTATCTGAAGCGTATCGCACGCTGCGGACGAATTTACAGTTTTCGGGTATCGATCGCCAATTGAAGCGTTTGATGGTTACGAGTACTGGACCTGGAGAAGGGAAATCGACGACAATCGCCAACTTAGCGATTGTGACGGCGCAAACCGAGAAAAAGACCGTGTTAATTGACGCGGATTTGCGGAAGCCCACGGTGCATCATACGTTTGAAATTCCAAACCGACACGGATTGACAACAGTCATTACGGGACAAGCTTCCGCGCAGGAAGTCGTTCAATCGACGACGATCCCTCACCTTGACGTGATTACAGCGGGACCGATTCCGCCAAATCCCGCAGAACTGATCGGGTCTCAAGCGATGACGCGTTTTATTGAAGAAGTGGCAACGCTATATGATCAAGTTTTGTTTGACACGCCACCCGTATTGGCGGTGACAGATGCTCAAATTTTGGCGTCTAAATTAGATGGCGTGATCATGGTTGTTAATGCAGGCAAGACGAATAAAGAAATGGCCCTACGAGCGAAAGTTCAATTGGAGAATGTGCAGGCGAATATCGTCGGGGTTGTGTTAAACAATAAAAAGATGCAAGGAAACAGTGGTTATTATTATTACTATGGCCAAAATTAGATGGAAGAAAAAGGGTGAAATCGATAACGTATTGTGAGGAAAGGTACAGGACGTAGGCGTATTAGCCCTTTTTTTTATTCCCAAATTTGTGAATTATTAGGGACTAAAAACCCCTTTTTTAACAAACCATGCCAAAATATTACAAATCCATTGCCGGATTTTGTAGCTTGGCTTATAATTATATACAAGTTAAGGTAAAGTTGGCGGTTTCAAGGAGGGGAGAATATGATCGACATCCACTCGCATATTTTATATGGGCTCGATGATGGAGCGCAAACAAAAGAAGATACGTTAGCGATGGCGCGGCAGGCGGTTGAAGATGGGATCACGGTGATTGTGGCTACGCCGCATCACAATGACGGGCAACACGATAATTCGCCAGCGCGCATTATAGAAAGATGCAATCAAGTCCAAGCGTTGTTGGACGAGCATCAGATTCCAATACGCGTGCTGCCTGGGATGGAAATGCGCGTCAAGGGCGATGAAGTAGTCGCTTTAGAAATGAAACAACTTCTGACATACAATGATCTGCAACGTCATATCTTGTTAGAGTTGCCGCATGATCATGTCCCGCGCTACGTCGACCAGTTGATTTTTGATTTGCAATTGGCAGGTTATGTCCCCATTATCGCTCACCCGGAACGGAATCGGGAAATTGGGCGGGATCTTAATATATTGTATCGGATGGTGAAACGCGGGGCGTTAGCTCAGCTGACGGCTGCTAGCGTTTCGGGAAAGTTTGGGAAAAAATATCAGGGTATCTCATTTTCGATGATCAAACATCACATGGTTCATTTTGTAGCTACGGACGCCCATAATACGGGCAAGCGCGGCGTTCAGTTAAGTGAAGCGTATCAAGTGATCGATCGGAAGTTTGGGCCAGAATATTCTTTGATGTATCAAGAATTTGCGCTAAAGGTAACGAAAGGATTGGACTGTCCTGTACCGCCAGTCGAAAAGATTAGAAAAAAGTTATTCGGAATATTCTAATTAATTCGAATCAGGATAGAGAACACCCTTAGATTACTTGGAAATCAAAGCTTTCAGGTGACGTCTGCTAACCTTTATCAATGCAGGCACTCGGCTGCGCTGTGGGATTGATTCAACAGCCTTAGACTTGTATTGTCAAGGGCGTGGTGTGAGGGAGGGTTCGATGCCCTATACATAATTTACTTTATAAAAAGTTGTTGGAGATAGAGTTTCTTCCCAAACGAGTGAGCGTCGCTTGTTTTGGAAGAGATTCTATCTTTTCGGCGTGTCTAAATAAAAGGATAAGGATTTGGAAAAGGGGGAGTAGCAATTGTCATATGGCAAACGAATCGCCTCATTGATGTTAATTGACTCCATTGTCGTCATGACTTCTGTATTTATTAGTTACTTTATTTTAGTGCCTGATAAAAATATTTTTACAACGACGCTATGGGTCAGTTCATTAACTCTCTTAATTAGTCATCATCTATTAGCCTACTACTACAAGTTGTATAAGCGTGTTTGGAAGTATGCCAGTGTGGGAGAGTTGATCTCTGTGTTCAAGGCGGTCACGATCTCGATCCTGATTACGGGGGCCGCGCAATATGGGATGATCCAAACCGTGTACATCCGCACATTAGCGATTACATGGATGATGCATATTTTATTGATTGGCGGTGTTCGTTTTTCTTGGCGTTTATTCCGCGATAATTACGTAGCGACGAAGGCGGAGCTTGAAAATAAAAGGCATACATTAATTATCGGGGCAGGAGCGGCAGGGACGATGATTGCTCGCCAATTAAGACATAATCCGGATGTAGAGCTTTATCCCGTCGCTTTTATTGATGATGACCCGCATAAACATCATTTAGAAATCATGGGATTGCCCGTGATCGGGGGGCGAGAACAGATTGAACATACGGTTACTGAAATGCGGATTACAAATATCGTCATCGCGATTCCTTCATTGAGTAGAAAGGACCTCAGCTCAATCGTGCAATATTGTCATCAAACACAAGCAAAAACGCAGATTGTGCCGATGATCGAGGATATTATGACAGGGCGGATCTCCGTCAATGAATTCCGCGACGTGGAAGTGGAAGACTTGCTGGGTCGCGATCCTGTCGAATTAGATACACAATCGATCGCGGATTACATTACGGGAAGCGTTGTGCTTGTCACGGGCGCGGGAGGTTCGATCGGTTCGGAAGTGTGCCGTCAGATTTCTCACTTTTCGCCAAAAACTGTGATCTTATTAGGACACGGCGAGAACAGCATCTATTCCGTGGAAATGGAATTAAAAGAGCGTCACCAGGACCAAATTGAATACATAACTGAAATTGCCGATATTCAAGATCGGGAGAAAATGATGCAGATCATGCAACATCATCAACCGACCGTCGTGTTCCATGCCGCTGCTCATAAGCATGTGCCACTGATGGAACGGAACCCAGAGGAAGCGGTTAAAAACAACATGATGGGCACGAAAAATGTCGCCGAAGCCGCTGATTATGCAAAAGTGGACACGTTCGTGATGATCTCCACGGATAAAGCGGTCAATCCAACGAACGTGATGGGCTCAACCAAACGGTTAGCGGAAATGATCGTGCAAGATTTGAACAGTCGCAGCCAAACGAAATTCGTCGCGGTTCGTTTTGGAAACGTGCTGGGTAGTCGGGGCAGCGTGATCCCTTTGTTTAAAGCGCAACTGCAAAAAGGGGGACCACTTACTGTTACCGATCCCGAAATGGAACGTTATTTTATGACGATTCCAGAGGCATCACGTCTCGTGTTACAGGCTGGCGCCTTAGCGCAAGGCGGGGAAATCTTCGTGCTCGATATGGGAGATCCGGTTAAAATCGTGGACCTCGCCAGAAACCTAATCCGCTTATCCGGCTTTACGGAAGAGGAAATTGGCATCAAGTTCACAGGGATTCGTCCAGGCGAAAAACTATATGAAGAACTGTTAAATGATAACGAAGTCCATGAAAAGCAAGTGTATCCAAAAATTTATGTCGGTAGGACCGCCCATCTTTTTATAGACGAAATTCAAGAGATTGTAACAAATGTGAATGATATGAAGACAGAAGAGTTAAGAGAGAGACTGCTAGACTTAGCGAATAATAAAGTAGAGACAAAAGAACTAGCGACAGCAGCGAATTAAATAGAGGGGGAACTATACGTGAAAGTAAGAAAAGCGATTATTCCCGCGGCGGGATTAGGGACCCGATTCTTACCAGCAACAAAAGCGATGCCGAAAGAAATGCTGCCAATCGTCGATAAGCCAACCATTCAATACATCGTCGAAGAAGCAGTGGAGTCGGGGATTGAAGACATCATCATTGTGACGGGAAAAGGCAAACGAGCGATCGAAGATCATTTCGACCATTCGTTTGAACTGGAACAAAACCTATTAGAAAAAGGCAAGCTTGATCTTCTAAATGAAGTGCAGAAATCATCAAAGATGGTCGACATCCACTACATCCGACAGAAAGAACCGAAAGGGTTAGGCCATGCGATTTGGTGCGCCCGCAAGTTCATCGGCAACGAACCGTTCGCGGTTTTACTTGGTGATGATATCGTCAAAGGGGATAAGCCGTGCTTGCAACAAATGATCGAACACTATGATCGCTATCATTCCTCGATCATCGGCGTGCAACGTGTGCCAGATGAAGAAGTATCGCGATACGGCATCGTGGACGCGAAACAAATCGACGAACGACTGCACAGTGTCAGTAACTTAGTAGAAAAGCCGAATCTAGAAGATGCTCCATCTAATCTAGCAATCATGGGTCGCTATGTACTGAGCCCATCGATCTTTAGCATTTTGGACCATCAATCGCCTGGCGCTGGCGGTGAAATCCAACTTACCGACGCAATCGCGAATCTAAACAAGAGTGAGGCCGTCTACGCTTATGATTTCCAAGGCATTCGCTATGATGTCGGGGAAAAGATGGGTTTCATCCGCACACAAGTCGAATTTGCGTTGCAACGGGATGATCTAAGAGCGGAATTGCTGGAGTATTTGCATGGAGTAGTGGAAGGGAATTTGGTGAAGTAGAGTTGGGCCCTGCGGGCCCTTCTACATCGTTTAGTGGGTTAGTAGTTGATTAGAGGACTGTTACGATCTAGTTAAGCGCTAAGCTACTAAATAAAAAAAGTTCTTTATTGAGGTGTAATTATATGTACATGGTGGTCAAAAGGATGATAGATATATTGCTTTCATTGATTGGAATCATTATATTGTTTCCTTTTTTTATTTTACTCGTTTTAGCGATCAAACTAGATTCAAAAGGACCTGTATTTTTTAAACAGAAGCGAATTGGGATTAATAAGACACATTTTTACATTCTAAAGTTTCGGACGATGCGAACCGATACCCCTAAAGACATGCCGACTCATCTGCTGAAAGATCCGGATCAGTATATTACGAGAGTAGGCAAGTTTTTAAGGAAGACCAGCCTCGATGAACTACCGCAAATTTGGAACATCCTTGTTGGGCAAATGTCAATCATTGGACCACGACCCGCTTTGTGGAACCAATATGATCTCATTGAGGAAAGAGACAAGTATGGCGCCAACGACATTCCGCCAGGACTGACGGGATGGGCTCAAATTAATGGTAGAGATGAACTGCCAATTGAAGTAAAGGCTGGCTTAGACGGTGAATATGTCAAAAAGATTAGCTTTTGGATGGATGTGAAGTGTTTCTTCGGCACGATCACAAGTGTGTTGAAAAGTGATGGCGTCGTTGAAGGTGGAACGGGTGTCAAGAAAAAGGCTTCTGGCAATGAGGAGAGTATCAAAGGATGAAGCGAATCTTAATAACAGGGAAGAACAGCTATGTGGGAACAAACTTTCAAAGATGGTTGGAGAATGAACCTGATAAATATATGGTAGAATCGATCAGTGTAAGAGATGATGCTTGGAAGGAAAAGGACTTTTCCAAGTATGATGTGGTGTTACATGTGGCTGCAATGGTTCATAAAAAGGAACAACCTGAAATGGAACGTCTATATTTTGAAGTAAATAAGGAATTGCCATTACAGATTGCAATCAAGGCAAAAAAATCAGGAGTAAAACAATTTATTTTCATGAGTACAATGGCGGTTTACGGGGAAGAAGGGAAGGTTGATCGGGAGGTGATTATTACCAGGGGCACTCTACCGAACCCCAAGACTTTTTATGGTAAAAGCAAGTTAAGAGCCGAATATGAACTGAAAAAAATATCCGATGAATCTTTTAAAATAGCAATTCTTAGGCCTCCAATTATATATGGTCCCAATTGTCCCGGGAATTATAGTCGACTTGAATCATTAGCTAAGAAGGTACCGATCTTTCCGCTTATTGATAATAAAAGAAGTATGCTACACATTAAAAGTTTATGCAAAATGTTAGATGAATTAATTGAGGGTAAAAAAGAAGGTTTGTTTTTACCACAAGATGATGAGTATGTGAATACAAGCTTATTAGTAAAAGATTTGGGTAAACAAAGAGGTAGAAAGATATATCTTTCGCGTTTCGTGGGTTGGCTTATTAGATTAGTTGGAAAAAACAACAACTTAGTAAAAAAAGTTTTTGGAAATTTGGTTTACGAGAGATACTAGACAATATTAGAGGATGATAACATGGAGCCATTAGTAAGCGTAATAATCCCCACCTATAAACGGAGTGATTTTCTAATAAGAGCTATTGATTCAATTTTAAATCAAACGTATAAAAATGTAGAGGTTATTGTTGTAGATGATAATGATCCTGAATCTGAATATCGAATAAAAACTGAAATGAAGATTAAAGACTATATAAAGAAAAACCTGATTGTATATCATAAAAATGAAGAAAATTTAGGAGGAGCGTTGGCGAGGAATGAGGGGATAAATATTGCTTTAGGATTCTTCGTTACTTTTCTAGATGATGACGATGTTTATGAAGAAGAAAAAATTGAACACCAAGTAGGTTATATGTTAGATCATGATCTAGACGCTTCCTTTACAGATGTAAGAATTTTGAATATGTCGGGTAAACTTGTCGATTATCGTAAACATAAATATGTAACAGATTTATCAAACTCAGAATTATTAAAACAACATATCCTCCATCATTTAACTCCGACGAATACGTATATGTTCAAAAGAGAGAGGCTTATTGAGTTAGGCGGATTCGATAATGTGAGTATGGGACAAGAATTTAGACTTATGTTAAAGGCTATCGAGAATGATTTAAGTATAGGGTACTTACCTAGAGCCGATGTTATTCAATACATACATGATCGAGAGAGAATATCGATTGGGGACAACAAGATTGTTGCAGAAAATGAATTGTTCGAGTTTAAAAAGGGATATTTTTCCATTCTAAATAATGATCAGAAAAAATATGTTAGATTTAGACATTATGCTGTTTTATCTGTAGTCGGTCTAAGAAGTAAAATGTATATGTTTTTTTTGAAAAATTTGATCTGTTCACTCATAGTTTCTCCTAAATACTTCTCTTTTGAATTATTTCAAATGTTTAATTTAAGGTATAGACAATTACATAAAAAATAGATGTAGGGACTAAATAAAAGGTTGATTCAATATTATCTTTCAGTAATTTTAAGAGGATTTTATTGACGGAAATTAACCCCCAGTATTTACTGTTCGTTTATAGCTAGTTGTAATTAAATAAGCAAAACAATTGGAGTTGACCTTGAGTTTTGAAAATTTTATATATCTGTTCATTTTATCATCGAGCAATGATTTTTAAGGATTGTATGGATGCATTAACTAGAAGAGGAAATACTGTCCAGGTATATAATGCAACTTGGAAAGGTGATAGTGTTGAAAAAAAATATGTTCCTATAATGACCGATTCGGTAGTTCATAAGGAATGCTATTTTAAATGGGAGAGATATTTCTTCTTTACTAAGCAATATAAGATATATCGAAATTTGGTGAAAAACTTCGACCTTTTGAACTTTGATATTTTACATGCTCATAATCTTTTTAATGGTGGAGTTTCTGCTTATTATTGTAGTAAGAAAACAAATGTTCCTTTTATTGTTAGTATACGAGCCAGTGACATCACTGCATTTATGAATATCTCTTTTTTTAGAAAATTAGCTAAAAAAGTCTTGAAAAGTGCTGCAGGTATTCAATTCCTTTCTATAAGACATAGAGACGAGTTTTTAAATAATTATGTTGACTCGGGAGATCGTGATTTAATTGAGGCTAAATCATTTATTGCATTTAATGGTTTGGAGGAATTTTGGTTAAAAAATAGGCATAATCCAAAGACGTTGAAAAATAAAAAAAATATCACTCTTTTATTTGCGGGGAAAATAAACAAAAATAAAAATATATTAAAGATAGTGGAAGCAAGTAATCTTCTTATTAATAGAGGATACAATGTTAATCTAAGGATTGTTGGAAAGGTCCTTGATGGAGAGATAGGAAGAAGATTAAGGGAAATAGATTATGTAGAATTGATTGACTTTAAGCCAATGGATGAATTAATTAATCTATATCGAGAAAGTGATATTTTTATTATGCCATCTATACATGAAAGTTTTGGTCGCGTTTATGCGGAAGCTATGACACAAGGATTGCCTGTTATATATACAAAAGGACAAGGTTTTGATGGAATATTTTCGGATGGAGAAGTCGGTTACGCAGTACCAAGTGGGGATGCGGAATATATCTCGCAGTGTATTGAAAGAATTACAACAAAGTATGAACAAATTTCCAAAAATTGCATAGATAGATCACAAAAATTTGATTGGAAAAGAATTTCAAAAGATATTGATGAATTCTATAAAAAGGTTATAAGTTGAGGAGATTTTAAATATGAAAATCGGGTTGATTACATTTCATAATGCTCTAAACTACGGTGCATCATTACAGACATACGCTACTCAGAAATACCTGAATGAACTTGGTCACGAATGTGTAATAATAGATTATGTTAATGATAGCAGAAATAAGGCTTATGACATGAAGGCCCAAATAACTAATCAATTTAAAGAAAAACAATATAAAACAGCTATTCGAATGGCTGCTGGAAGTTTTTTAATGAATCTTAGAAGGAAAAGTTTTTTAGCGTTTTATTCTCAAAATACGATTAAAACAAATAAAATGTATAGAACAAATGAAGAAGCAAGGGAGTTAAATGGAAAATTTGATTATTTTATTGTGGGAAGTGATCAGGTTTGGAATCCGAATAATAATGGCTGGGATATGGCTTATTTATTGAATTTCGTTGACGAAAAAGAAAAAACTATCTCATATGCGTCAAGTTTTGGTGTAAGCAGCATACCAGATGAACTTACGGATCTCTATTCTGAGAACTTGAGGTTAATTAACCATTTGTCCACGCGAGAGGGTCTCGGTGTTGAGCTGATAAAGAACATGACAGGTAGAGATGCAAAATTAGTTTTGGATCCAGTATTCCTTTTGGATAGGGATAGGTGGATTAAACTGGCAAAGACAGCGAAAGATGAGAAGGGGGAATTTCTGTTTGTATATACAAATAGAAGCAATCAGTTTGAAAGAATGGTAAAAACAACTGATTTTGATGTAACTCCATACAAGATACATAAAATAAGTCGTTTCTTGACGCCATGGGATTTTATAAATTCAAATGTCAAAGTGGATTATTTTATACCGCCTCAAAAATTTTTGTCTAATATTTTGAATGCCAGTTTAGTAGCTACAGCATCTTTTCACTGCGTAGCTTTTGCAATATTATTTCAAAAAAAGTTTGTAGCATTTCTTACAGGAGATGAAGGTAGGGACGAAAGAATAACTAATCTACTACATATCACAGGTTTATCTCATAGGATTTACAATGAAAATATGACATCTAGAGATATTGAAGAAGAAATAGACTACGCAAATGTGGAAAGAAGGTTACAAAAATATGTAGCTGATTCTCAAGAATTCTTAAATAATATATTTACTTAGTTCTTTAAACATGTAAGTGTTTCTTTGGAATTTACATATTAAGTAATTCCAACCTACGGACTTTATGGAACTCAGTACATTTTTTATTAAAGGTTGAAGGAGGGTTAGGAGTGCAGATATTAGAAAATGAATCTTTGAAAAAATATACTACAATCAAGATTGGCGGAAATGCAAAACATTTATATATTCCTGAAAGTATAGATGATTTGGTAAATTTAATGGAAAGAATTAAAAATGATAAATATTATATCATTGGTGGTGGTTCAAATATCCTAATGAATGACCAAAAAACATATGAAAATGTGATTTGCTTGACTGCGATGGATAATAATATAAAAAGCTTAGGAAACGGTACTTACTATGTCGGCGCATCTGTTAGGGTGCAGGAATTAATCAATCATATAAACAAAGATGGTTTTTGTGGAATAGAATATCTATATTCAGTTCCGGCATTAATTGGAGGGGCTATTGTAATGAATGCTGGCAGAGGAAGGGGACACGGACTTTCTATTAGCGACTTTATTGAAGAGGTTCATATATGGGATGGGGGCTCTATTAAAGTCGTTAAGAACGATAAATGTGGTTTTGAGTATAGAAAGTCTAATTTTAAAAACAGTAAAGTCATAGTATTGGGTGGGAAATTTACCTTTGATAAAATTATTAATGATGGATCAAGAATGACAAAGCAAGATAGAATAAATTATAGCAAAAAAGTTCAGGACTACAGTGGCCCAAGCTTCGGTTCAGTATTCTGTCAACATGATCGGAAAATAATGCAAATAGTAAGAATACTCTCTCCTGGTTTTAAAAATGGAATATCATTTTCTAATAAAACTTCTAATTGGTTAACAAATAGAGGAGAGGGGACTTACTTACAAGCTGTAAGTCTAATAAACAGGGTAAAGAGATATCACAAAATAATTGGAAGAAAGGCTGTTCCTGAAGTGATAATCTGGGAATGATAGTATAGCATAGGTGAACATAAACCCTTTATTTTAATATAAAGATTAATTGTTTTAAACGTTTTTATCGATTTCATCTTAAGGAGGTGGAATTTTAATTGTTGTCTATTGTTATTCCACATTACAATTCAGTGGACATGTTGAAGAAATTAATTAACTCAATACCAAAACAATCTGATGTTCAGATTATAGTTGTAGATGATAAAAGTAACAAGGATATAGAATCACTTAATTCGCTAATGTCGGATAATAGGTACGATCATGTATTATTTTTAAAGAATGAAACAAATAAAAAAGGAGCTGGTGTATGTAGAAATATAGGTTTAAAAAAAGTAAAAGGTGAGTGGGTTCTATTTGCCGATGCTGATGATTTTTTCACTGACGATTTTTATTCAATTGTAAGGAAATACTTTAATTCTGACAATGATGTAATATTCTTTACTCCGACTAGTATTGAATTAGAAACGGGGAAAAAGTCCAATAGGCATGATGTATATGAAAAAAAGATAGTTGATTATATTCAGAACAATAATATTAAGTCGGAACTTTCCCTAAGATATGAGTTTACCGTTCCATGGTCTAAATTGATAAAGGTTAATTTATTGAAAGAAAACAACATATGTTTTGACGAAGTAATAGCTTCTAATGATATGATGTTTTCTGCAAAGGTTGGTTTATATATGGAAAAATTTGATGTGTCGGATAAAGTAATCTATTGCGTTACAAAGAGTAAAGGTAGTTTAACTACTAAAATAAATGAAACTATATTTGATACAAGATTAATGGTACGTATAAATTATTGTCAGTTCCTTAAATATAATTTGAGTTCAAAAGAATTAAAAATGATAAATCTTAGTGGAAGGGGAATGATCTATAATTCAATAATACATGGCCATGGTTTAAAAAAAGTTTTTTCAACATACATTAAATTGAGAAGAAATGGTATAGAAGTTTTTAATCTTAAGTTTTTAAATCCTATTTTTTTAATAAAAAAGGTTAGTCGTCATTATAAAATTTATAGTGAAAACAAAAGATATCTAAGTAAGTAATGGTAAATTTCATTAAATTGGGGAAAAGGAACTGAAAGGAGTTAACGGTAGACTTTTCTTATTAAGTAGTTAGACCTCCTCGAGAAGTGTATTTTGTGAAAAATTAAAAGCAGTGCGTATTTTAGAATATAAGTGAGAGAAAAGGATTTTAAATCAGTAGTTTTTCAAAAATTATTTTCATTTGATTCACAGAGAAATTGGGGATTTCAGGATTATGAAAGACCTTGTAGAGTGGCCTTATATTGTAAATTTTATTTAAAGGGAGTAACTATGACTTCGTTTTCCAAAGCCAAAATAAATGCAGGTCTATTAGCATTTTTTATGTTTATACCATCGTTAACTATACCTATAAAGATGTTCTTGCAAAATGGTGTAATTGTCTGGTTATTGAATCTAATATTATTAGTATTTTCAATATATAAAAATGGAATAAATAAGAAGTTTTTTGGGGTATTTCTATCACTTAATCTTTTGTTTTTATTAAATATTTTAGTTGTTACCCATAAGAATGAAGTTCTTTCTATTTATATGGAGTTTTTAAAAATTTCTACTATCGCACTAATTTTAACTCTAAAAGAAATTGATTACGGGAAGTTTTATAGGGTTTGGTATATATTGGGTGTGGCTAATGTTTTTGTATGGACATTTTACATAAATCAATTAATATCATCTGATATTGGCTATATGTTTTTTGGGACAAGCATGACGTATAGTTTTTCTATTATACTTTACAGGTTTCTTGATAAGAAAAATATTTTAGACCTATTATTATTAATACTAACTTTTGTTTTCGTTGCTGTTTTTGCTAATAGGGGGGCTATATTAGCATGTAGTATTCTAATTCCAGTGTTGTTATATTTAAAGGTCAAGAAACATAGAATATTGTTAATATTTAGTACTATCCCTTTAACATTTTTTTATCTTATCTCAGACATTAAATTAAATTTAATCAATTTTATAATGTATATTAATAATATATTGCTCGATAATGATATAAAATCATATGCACTAATTAAACTTTCGAATATGTTTATACACGGGCTTGTTGAAAGTTCTTCTGGTAGAGATGGAATTTTTCATCAATCTTTTGAGCTAATAAAAGATGGATTTCTCCCACGTGGAGTAGGATACTTTCAATATGTTACAGGTCTTGTTTATCCTCATAATCTTTTATTAGACATATTTATTGTTTTTGGTATATTAGGCATACCTCTGATTGTATTAATAACTATACATATCATTAAATTTTTTAAGATTGAAAGGAATTTCAGAAAAAAGGATATTGTAATTATTCTTTTAATAATGAGTTTGACTAGGCTCTCACTAAGTTCTACATTTTTGTATGATACTACGTTTTGGGTTTTAGTAGGGGTTGTTTTAAGTACGAATGTCTATAAAATTAGAGGCTAGAAACTAGAAGACTATCTAGTTATCCTGTTATGGATTGAGAGAAGGAGGAAATAGTGCGGGAACTCACTACAATAAATACCATTGGAGTTAGTATAGATATATGGACACTGGTTAAATCTTCACTATGGCAATTAGAGATGGCCTCTCGGGGACGTTTTACAAGAAAATAACAGACAGGGAGATCATTGATCAAATCGACCAGGAGAGAGATTACCATACAATTCAAATGATGTGTCAAGTGTTGGTAGTACTTAAAAATATGTGTTATCAATTGATATACAGGTTAAAGTCATTGTATAAAATTGATAATGAAGCTGGTTTGAGAGAGTGAATTTTTTTGGAACGGAATTTTACAATAATAAAAACAATAGGAAGCGGATGAGTGGTGTTATTTACCCACTCTTTTTAAGCGTGCACGCTAATAAAGGGTTAGGTTATTCACTTGTAAAGTCAAAGACAATCGAACTGGGGCTTCAGGTCCTTAGTAATGCCAATTAAGTCCAGCATCCGAAGTAGGGACTTATTTTTGCATACCGATTTAAGCAGCCAGTAAGCGTTTCTACAAAGACTTAACTTTTTGTATCCCTAGATTCAAGTTCAAGGATATGTTTATAACAGTAAATATAGGCTAGAGGTGCTGTGAAATGGTAGATTTGAAACCAGAGAATGGAATTATTAAGTCATGGAAAGGAAATATAAAAAATCCAAAAGTGAGTATTTGTTGTATAACATTTAATCACGAATCATATATCGAAAATGCAATTAAAAGTTTCTTAATGCAAGAAACAGATTTTCCATTCGAAATCCTTATTCATGATGATGCCTCAACAGATGGTACACAAGACATCATACGAAAGTATGAAATGATGTATCCTAAAATAATAAAACCTATATATCAGACGGAAAATCAATTTTCCAAAGGGATAAGAATGATTTTTACATACAATTATTCAAGAGCATTAGGAGAATATATTGCTTTGTGTGAAGGAGATGATTATTGGACGGATAGAAAAAAGATACAAAAACAAGTGAGGATATTGGAAGAAAACAATGGAATTACTTTATGTATACATTCGACCGGAGTATTTAGTTTACCTAAGAATTCCCTGGATTCAAATGAAATTAGACTTAAAAATGGAGATGAAATTTATAATGCAAGTCAAGTTATCTTAGGAGGAGGTATGTTTGGACATACTTCCTCATTTGTTTTTCGTAGAAAAGTAATTGAAAATCTTCCCGAGTGGTTTTTTGACTCCCCATCGGGAGATACACCATTAAGATTATTGAGTGCTAGCCTTGGAGATGTTTATTATATAGATCAGGAAATGTCTGTATATAGAAAAGGTATAGGTGGCTCTTGGACTAGTAGGATGCAAGAAAATAAAATATTTATAACCCATTGGGAGAAAAGCATTAAAATGTATGAAGAGTATAATGAGTATACTGACTACAGATATTCACAAGCAATAAAGAAAAGAATTAGCCAAATTTCATACACTTTGATTTTAAGATTTATTTCACATATGAATGCAAAAAAACAATTAAAAGGATTCTACTCACGTCTAGTTGTTATAGATAAATTGAAATTGAAAATTAAAGTACTCTTATTGTCCATCTCAGACATAAAAAAAGAATATTGATGTCAAAAAGTGTGTTCAAAATAGATAAGGAGTATTTTAATCGAATTCCAGGTTTCAAGATGATGGACGATAATTAATCTATAGAAGTAGTCGTGATCAAAATAATGAAAATGGTTAAAAATATAAAAAGGTGCACATTTTATGATGGGATTTTTTACAGATAATATAATAAATAAAGAGGAATTATATGGGTGATAATGGACAGTTAAAAAAAGATACTATCAGGGGGCTTTTCTGGACCTTTGCAGACTTCTTTTCCTCTAGAGGAATTGGATTTATAATACAATTGTTATTAGCCCGACTTCTTTTACCAGTTCATTTTGGGCTGATGGGGATGATCTTAATTGTAATCGCAGTTTCTCAAACAATAGTTGACAGTGGAATGCAAAATGCATTAATTCGTGAAAAGGATTCTACCCAGGAAGATTACTCAACAGTTTTTTATTTTAATTTAGTTATTTCATTCTTGCTTTATAGCGTTATTTTTGGAATAGCACCGTATGTAAGTCTATTTTATGATGAACCAATTTTAACTGCATTACTACGAGTGTTGGGGATAATCGTAATTATTAATGCATTTAGTATTGTACAGAGAACAATTCTAACAAAAAATATTGATTTTAAAACCCAGACAATAATAAACATTATCTCTACGTTTTTTTCTGGTATTATTTCGATTGGGCTTGCTTTTTATGGGTTTGGAGTATGGAGTTTAGTTATTCAAAATGTTGTGGGACAACTTTTACAGTCAATTCTTTTAACAGTGCACAATCGATGGCTACCATCGTTAATTTTTAGTGTTGCGTCTTTTAAAAGATTATTTGGATTTGGATGGAAATTGCTCATATCAAGTCTTATAGATACCAGCTATCAAAATTTTTACAATGTTATCATTGGTAGGACTTATTCCACAATTCCATTAGGGTATTATACACAAGCTCTTATGTTAAGAGATGTTGCGTCAAAATCAATCACATCAGCTGTTCAAAAAGTAACATATCCCGTTTTAAGTAAAATGCAAGAGAATGAGGAACAGTTAAAACGTGGTTATCGTACTTTAATCAAGAGCTCAGTTTTTATCACGTTTCCTGTGATGATAGGACTTTCCGCTATTTCTGGAACGTTAATCCCGTTGTTATTTGGTGAAAAGTGGGCAGGGACTGTGCCCTTTTTCCAAATTTTATGTCTGGCTGGGATGCTCTATCCTTTACAGTCTATTAATTTAAATATTCTTCAAGTTAAAGGTCGATCTGACTTGTTTTTAAAACTGGAAATAATAAAAAAAACATTTGGAATAAGTTTGATTACAATAACTATAGTACTGAAACTTGGGATGTTCGTATTAGTATGGACATTAGTTATTTCTGCAGTAATCAGTTACTTTATTAATTCATATTATTCTGGGAAATTATTAAATTACAGCACTAAACAACAAATTAAAGATATAACTAAGACAATGATATCCACCCTTATCATGGGTATATCAGTCATAATGCTTGGTTCACAATTAGATATGCTTAATAATTTGTTTTCACTAATTTTACAAATCATGTTGGGTTTCAGTGTGTTTGTTGGGATGTCATTAATTTTAAAATCTAATGAATTAAATTATTTTATAAAAACATTGAAAACTCTTTTGAATAAGAAAGTGAAAAATCAAACTGAGATTGAGAAGGTGAGTAATAATCAGTGAAAAAAAACATTATAGCAACGCCGATTCAACCTATGAATTATAGTGACGGAAGTAATCATTACTACATAAAACGTGATGATTTACTTCCGTTTTCATTTGGAGGGAATAAAGTCAGGATTGCAGAGCAGTATTTTCATGATATGAAGAATAAAAACTGTGATTGTATCATTGCTTATGGCAACAGCCGATCCAACCTTTGTCGAGTCATTGCAAATATGAGTAAATCACTTAAAATACCTTGCTTTGTAATTTCTCCATCTGATGACTCGGGGGGGCACATTGAGACAAACAATAGTAGAATTGTAAAGGCTTTGGGAGCCAAGATGGTATATTGCAATAAAAAGAATATCTCACAAACGGTTAAAAAAGTTATGGATGATTGTATACAGAAGGGCCTGAATCCTTATTACATTTATGGAAATATTTTTGGAAAGGGAAACGAAAAGGTAGCTGTTGAGGCATATGCCACAGCTTACGATGAAATAAATGAATTCGAATCAGAAAGCGGTGTCACTTTTGATTATATATTCCATGCATCAGGTACGGGTACAACACAGGCTGGATTAATTTGTGGAAGTCTTCTATATGGAGATAATAAAAAGATTGTCGGGATCTCAGTTGCTCGGAATGCAAGCGATAATAAAGAAATAATTAAACATAATATATCAGAATACATGAACGGAAAAGTATATCGCGAAAAAGATATCTATTTTGAAGATAAATATGTCCTTGGCGGGTATGGGAATTATAATAATGAAATTATCAATGTTATAAATGAAATGCTTAGCCATGATGGTATATCGCTAGACCCTACTTATACCGGTAAAGCATTCTGGGGAATGACTGAATATTTGAAGGAAAACTCAATTGGAGGTAAAAAGATCCTCTTTATTCATACAGGTGGACTTCCATTGTTTTTTGATAACATAAATTTAATTTAAGCAAGAGGGGTTATTATGAATATACTATTAACTTCAGTAGGCAGACGCAGTTATCTCGTTAAATATTTTAAAGATGCTTTGGGGAATAGTGGTGAAGTACACGTTTCAAACAGCAGCGCTATTACCCCTGCTTTCACTTTCGCTGACAAATGTATAGTAACACCTCTTATTTATGATGAGAATTATATTCCCTTTTTATTAGATTATTGCGAACAGAATAATATTAAAGCCGTCATATCTCTTTTTGATATCGATCTTCCAGTTTTATCAGCCAATAAGCATGCTTTTTTGGAAATAGGGACACAAGTAATTGTTTCGAATAAGTCAGTCATTAATATTTGTAATGATAAGTTTGAAACATATAAATTTTTAATAAATAATGGATTCAATGCACCGAAAACTCTCATTTCCCTTTATTCTGCACTGGATGCTATACAGTCAAAATCACTAGAATATCCCCTAATCATCAAACCTCGTTGGGGAATGGGTTCGATAGGGGTGTTTGAGGCTCATAATGAAGATGAGTTGGGTGTTTTTTATAATAAAGTCATTTCAGAAATAAAAGGCAGTTATCTGAAGTATGAAATACAAGGAAAGTTGGAAGAAAGTGTTCTAATACAAGAAAAATTGCCCGGACAGGAGTATGGATTAGATATTATTAATAATCTTGATGGGGAATATCAAAATACAGTTGTTAAGAGGAAGTATGCAATGCGTTCAGGGGAAACTGATAGTGCCGAAACAGTGGACAATTCATTGTTAAAGGATATAGGCGAAAATATTAGCAAAAGTCTTCAACATATTGCAAATCTCGATGTAGATGTTTTCTTAAAAGACAATATTCCATATATCTTAGAAATGAACGCAAGGTTTGGTGGAGGGTATCCCTTTAGTCACATGGCGGGGGTTAATTTACCGTTAGCCATTGTGAAATGGTTAGATGGTCAACAAATTGATAGCACATTGCTTACAGAGAGAATCGGAGTTTTAGCGCATAAAGATATAGAAATAGTCCATATTCAGAATGAGGTTGATGATTATAAGATTATCAGACTTGAAACAAGCGAAGAAATATGTAATGTGCTCACTTCTTTTGATTATGTATTTCAGCCGTCGATATCACAGCGGATTGAGAATCTAAATCAATATGCGCAAAAGTTAAAAGATAATGCCCTTGTATATGCGGCAAAGGATACCAATAATCAAATTATTGGTTTTGTGGTTTTTTATGTAAATGATATGGAAACAAAAACAGGATATGTAACCTTTCTTGCAGTACAGCCGTATGCCCGAAGAAGAAAGCTGGGCGAAAAACTTTTAGATTTTTGTATAAATGAATCAAGAGAAAATGAGATGTCTTCTCTAAAATTAGAAGTCCGCAAGCATAATGAGAAGGCTATACGATTATATGAGAAAAACGGTTTTGAATATTGTGATGAGGCTTCTGGGGATTCAGTGTATATGATTAAGAAATTGTAGCAGAGGAGAAGATTATGAAACCTATTCAAGTAACTCAATCCTCAATGCCCAACTTTAATGATTATATAGAGGAAATCAGGGATCTGTGGGATAGTCGATGGTTAACAAATATGGGGGTAAAACATAATCAATTAGAAAAAGAATTATCACATTATTTAAATACCCCTTACGTTAATCTTTTTACTAACGGACATCTTGCGTTGGAATGTGCGATAGCAGCTTTTAATCTCAAAGGAGAAGTTATAACAACGCCATTCACATTTGTGTCAACAACACATGCAATAGTACGAAATGGTTTAAAGCCTGTCTTCTGTGACATCAATTTGGATAATTATAATATTGATACAAGTAAGCTGGAAAGTCTTATAACGGATAAGACTTCGGCAATTATCCCTGTCCATGTCTATGGGAATATTTGCAATGTTGAAGAGATCGATAGGATAGCTAAAAAGTATGATCTTAAGGTAATCTATGATGCTGCGCACGCATTTGGTGTAACGGTAGATGGTGTTGGTGTTGGGAACTTTGGGGATGCTTCCATGTTTAGTTTCCATGCGACAAAAGTATTTAATACAATCGAAGGAGGAGCAGTAACCTTTAGGAATTCAAATCTAAAAGAAACGTTAAATAGTATAAAGAACTTTGGTATTAAAGGTCGAGAGACTATTGAATATGTTAGTGGTAACGCAAAAATGAATGAATTTCAAGCTGCCATGGGGCTTTGTAATTTACGTCATGTTGAAGATGAAATAAATAAGCGTAAATTGGTAGTGAATAGATATAAAGAAAGGCTTAGTAATATAAAAGGGATAAGACTGCTTCAACTTCAAAAAGGCGTTAAAAGTAATTTTGCATATTTTCCTGTTGTTTTTGATGGTTATAAAATGAATCGTGATGAGATAGCTGAATCCTTGGCAATTAAAAATATTTTTGCAAGAAAATATTTTTATCCATTAACAAATAGTCTTGACTGTTATGAACAAAAATATGATGTTGATTTAACCCCAGTAGCCAAATTTGTTTCGCAAAATGTATTAACTTTGCCGCTTTATGCGGATCTGTCTTTAGATGATGTTGATTTAATATGCGACACCGTTTTAGGGACTTAAAGGAGATGGGTTGGTTTATAGTGGCTGCGAGACTCTAGATCTATATTTTCTAAAAGGAGAGATCATTGTGAAAGGGATAATATTAGCAGGTGGTTCGGGTACTCGCCTTTATCCATTAACTAAGGCTGTTTCAAAGCAAATATTACCTGTTTATGATAAACCTATGATTTATTATCCGTTGTCTGTTTTAATGTTGGCAGGAATAAGAGAAATTTTGATTATTTCTACACCTAGAGATGTGGACGTATTTAAGGAGTTGCTAGGTGATGGCAGCAAACTGGGAGTTAAGTTTGAATATGCGATTCAAGAAGAACCTAATGGTCTAGCGGAGGCTTTTATTATTGGGAAAGATTTTATCGGTGATTCAGCAGTTTCGTTAGTCTTAGGAGATAATATTTTCTATGGCTCTGATTTTGGAAATCGCTTAAAAAGGGCTGCAACTTTACAAAGTGGCGGAATTATATTCGGATGTTATGTTAAGGATCCAAGAGCTTATGGTGTAGTAGAAGTTGATGAGAATATGAATGCAATATCAATCGAAGAAAAACCTGAAGATCCGAAATCATCTTATGCGGTTCCAGGTTTATACTTTTTCGATAATAAGGTAGTGGATATTGCAAAGAATGTAAGCCCATCAGAGCGGGGTGAAGTTGAAATCACGTCAGTGATAGAAGAGTACCTCAAAAGGGGGGAATTAAAAGTACAACTAACTGGGCGGGGTTTGGCCTGGCTTGATACAGGAACGCACGAATCTCTACTTGAAGCATCTAATTTTGTTGAAGCTATACAAAACCGCCAAGGGTTATATGTCGCTTGTATCGAAGAAATAGCTTATCGAAGGGGATATATAGATAAAGAACAATTACTTGCTCTCGCACAACCACTGTTAAAAACAGATTATGGACAGTATTTAGTTGAGGTAGCCCTTCAATCACAACATACGGAATTAACGATGGTATAGAACTATATAATGGGACGTAAATTTGAATGAGAGTGGAAGGGTGAAATAAATGACAATAAAGAAAGTGCTTGTTACTGGTGGAGCAGGTTTTATTGGTGGTAACTTTGTAAGGTACATGGCTGATAAATATAGTGATTATCAAATTTATAACTTAGATTTATTAACGTATGCCGGTGATTTAACAAAACATCGAGATATTGAGAACAAAGCCAATTACCACTTTATTAAAGCTGATATCGCCAATCGAGACGAAATCAAGCCTCTTTTTGAAAAAGAGAGGTTTGATTATGTTATTCATTTTGCTGCAGAGAGTCATGTTGATCGTTCCATTACCGATCCAGAGATATTCATCCGTACCAATGTGTTAGGAACCCAAGTTTTATTAGATGCTGCAAGAGAATTTGCGGTTACAAAATTTGTGCATGTTTCTACGGATGAAGTATATGGAGAACTAGATTTTGATCCGAACACATTTTTCACAGAGGATACACCTTTACAGCCGAATAGTCCATACAGCGCGAGTAAAGCGTCATCGGACTTTTTAGTTCGCTCCTATTATGAGACCTATGGATTACCAATGAATATAACACGTTGTTCTAACAATTATGGACCCTATCATTTTCCCGAAAAATTGATACCTTTAACTATTTCTCGTGTGCTGAATGATCAGAAGGTACCAGTCTATGGGGATGGGAAAAATATACGTGATTGGTTACATGTGATAGACCATTGCGCGGCCATAGATTTAGTCATGCATAAAGCGCCAAGTGGTGAGGTTTATAATATTGGCGGACATAATGAACGTACAAACTTAGAAGTAGTAAAAACAATTATTCATGCTTTGGGTAAATCGGAAGATCTGATTGAATTTGTAGAGGATCGACTAGGCCATGATAAGCGCTATGCGATTGATCCGACTAAACTAGAACAACTTGGCTGGAAACCTACATATACTTTCGAGACTGGAATAGCTCAAACCATTCAGTGGTATCTGGATAATAAAGAATGGTGGGAGCAAATTATCAGTGGAGAGTACCAAAAATATTTTGAAAAGCAGTATGCTATGTAAATTCTAAATGTTAAGCCGTCTGAGTCTACAGAGTAGACTCAGACGGCTTTGTTTTTTTATTTTCTATAATTTTTATTTTCTATAAATAGAGGAGTGTGTAGAGATGAAAATAACAGTAGCAGGTACAGGCTATGTCGGGTTATCCAATGCCGTTTTATTAGCCCAGCATAATGAAGTGATAGCTTTGGATATTATTCAAGAGAAGGTGGACTTGATCAACAATAAAAAATCGCCGATTGCCGATCGCGAGATTGAAGATTTTTTGGCAACGAAACAATTGAATTTAACGGCAACGACTGATCAGGAAAAGGCGTTCAGTGAAGCCGAGTACGTCATTATATCCACGCCGACGGATTATGACCCCGATGCGAATTATTTCGATACAAAGAGCGTGGAGGCGGTTATAGCGAGTGTTTTATCGATTAACCCTGATGCGGTCATGATCATTAAGTCAACGATTCCTGTTGGTTATACGGAACGAATCAAGGAACAGTTTGAAACGGACAATATCATTTTCTCACCCGAATTTTTAAGAGAAGGCAACGCCCTGTATGATAACTTGCACCCTTCCAGAATCATTGTTGGGGAACAATCCGAACGGGCGAAAGTATTTGCCAATCTACTGATGCAAGGGGCGGTCAAAGAGGATATCCCTGTCCTTTTTACAAACTCCACTGAAGCGGAAGCGATTAAACTCTTTTCAAACACATACCTTGCGATGCGCGTCGCTTTTTTTAATGAGCTCGATTCGTATGCAGAAGTAAGGGGACTAGACACGAAACAAATCATTGAGGGCGTTGGATTGGATCCACGGATTGGGAGTCACTACAACAACCCATCTTTTGGCTATGGCGGCTACTGCCTACCGAAAGATACGAAGCAAATGTTAGCGAACTACGCGGATATTCCAAACAACATTATGACCGCGATCGTGGATGCCAACCGCACCAGAAAGGATCACGTCGCCGATCAAATCATTAACAAAGATCCAAAAATCGTCGGAATCTATCGTCTAACAATGAAAACAGACTCCGATAACTTTAGACAGTCGGCCATTCAAGGTGTCATGAAGCGTATTAAAGGGAAAGGCATTGAAGTTGTCATCTACGAACCTACGCTGAATGAAGAGACATTTTATAATTCACGAGTTATCAATGACTTTGATACGTTCAAACAGGAGTGTGACGTCATCATCGCCAACCGCCTATCCGATGATTTGAAAGACGTTGCGGACAAGGTGTATACGCGGGATGTGTTTAGTCGGGACTAGTTTTGTTTCGTTATAAACATGTAAGTCTGATGAATAGAAGTTGTTTCGATAAAGGAGTGGATGAACCATGGGAAAATATTTTGGTACGGATGGCGTCAGAGGAGTAGTGAACGAAGAGTTAACGCCCGAGTTGGCTTTTAAGCTAGGTCGATGCGGTGGGTATGTCCTCACAAAGGATCTTCAGGGTAAAAGGCCGAGGGTGCTGATTGGAAAGGATACACGGATTTCTGGGTGTATGTTGGAGGCTTCCTTGGTTGCGGGCTTGCTTTCGATTGGGGTAGACGTCATGCGATTAGGGGTGATCTCAACGCCAGGGGTTGCGTACTTAACCCGATCACTCGAAGCCGATGCGGGCGTGATGATCTCCGCTTCACACAATCCGTTTCAGGATAATGGCATTAAGTTTTTTGGCGGGGACGGATTTAAACTTTCAGATGAACAAGAGGCGGAAATAGAGGACTTGATCGATCGCAAAGAGGATCAACTGCCTCGTCCCATAGCGGATGAAGTCGGAACTGTGATGGAATTTCGTGAGGGTGGACAAAAATACATATCCTATTTAAAAACAACGGTGAAGAACGAGTTCAACGGTTTAAAAGTCGTTTTAGATTGCGCCCATGGAGCAGCCTATTCACTCGCCCCTCAATTGTTCCGAGACTTAGGGGCGGAGACGGTCATCTTGGCCAATCAACCGGACGGATTGAATATCAATCAAGCATGCGGATCCACCCATCCAGAATCGTTACAAAAAGCGGTGATCGAGCATCAAGCGGATGTGGGACTTGCTTTTGACGGGGATGCGGATCGACTCATTGCTGTCGATGAAAATGGGGAGATTGTGGATGGAGATCAGATCATGTTTATCTTAGCTGCGGCAATGGCAAAAGATCTTCGTCTCAATCAAAAAACAGTCGTATCTACGGTAATGAGCAACATCGGCTTTTATAAGGGGATACAGGAGCAAGGATTAATGGCGAAACAAACACAAGTAGGCGATCGCTATGTCATGGAAGAGATGCGTAGAGAGGGTTATAATCTAGGTGGAGAACAGTCAGGTCATCTCATCCTGCTCGATTATAATACGACAGGGGATGGGATGCTATCGGGACTTCAATTGCTAGACATCATCAGATCGGAAGGCAAACCATTGTCTGAATTGGCCGCGCAGATGAACAAGTTTCCTCAAATCCTCGTTAACGTCCGGGTCGAAGATAAAACAGGCTGGGATACGAACGATCGGATTCAAGAGGCGATCCGTAGCGTAGAAGACAAGCTAGGCGAAAATGGACGGGTGCTTGTTCGACCATCCGGCACGGAACCGCTGATCCGCGTCATGGCGGAGGGGCCAGATGAAACGGAACTAGAACAATACGTGAACGCTATTGCAGAAGCGATTAAAGAAGAACTGAAGAGCGGGATTTTAGTGTAGGGTCTATGTATGATGCATGTTGGAAAAGAAAGCTAATACAAGGAGCGCGCTCGAAACATGCAGACTGATAAAAGTCGATTGAAGCGCTATCAGAAGACCCGAAGGAGAAAACGGAAATGGGTGAGACGTTTCCTGTTTGCATCGATTTTCATGTCGCTTTTCTTGTTTGCTGGCGTATTCCTCGTCGTTAACGAACAACCAAAAGCAGCGGATGCGGTTATCGTTTTGAGTGGAGGTTCTGGTCGGATAGAGCATGGTTTGGAGTTAATGAATGAAGGGTATGCTGATCATCTGATTCTCTCCAACGGATTAAGCTCGGACCTAAAAAAGAAAGCGAATAACGTTCTTTCCTCCTCATCGATCGTGATCGAAGACCAGGCCTCTAGTACGTTGGAAAACGCAATGTTTACAAAGGAAATCATGATGAAGAGAAACTGGCGCTCCGCGATCGTTGTTTCATCCGATTATCATATGAGGCGAGTCAAGTACCTGTTTGATCGAACCTATCGAGGATCTGACATTGAACTAACGTTTGTAGCTAGCAAAAGTCGGCATCCTCACCCACTTAAATGGTGGACAACGAAAGCAAGCAGAAAAGCGACAGTCAATGAATATCTAAAGCTAACTGGCAACACGTTTGGTATGCATGGCGAGAAGGCGAAAGCCGAGTTGAGGAAGATCAATCGATTGTTGTTTTAAGATAAACATATAGGCGGTGAAATAGAGCATGAAGAAGTGGATGTGGGTTTCGTTAATCGCAGTGGCTGTTTTAATCGGTGTTGGTTTTGCAGGATATAACTACGCGCTTAACTTAGCGGCGGAGAAACTCTCTCAGGAACTCAGCAGCAACGAAGAACTATTGAAAGAAATTGAAGATCTTGCTGTTTTGACGCCTGTTCCCGTACAGGATGGGGATACTATGCCAGAGACGATAACAGAAAATGATGCTGAAGTCGATACAACCCAAGTGGGTGAATCAGAGGAACCTGTTTTGGACCAGACAAAGCAAGAAAATAAAGTCCAATTTGAAAACAAACAAGAAGCTGTTAAATTTACAATGAGCCGCTTCTCCGCTTCGGAAATCGCTAAGTTAAGTAAAATGAACGCCTCCGATCTAACACCCGAGGAGAAAAAAGAATTAAAATCCCTCGCGTTTTCTAAATTTTCACCCGCTGAAATCGAGGCGGTAAGGCAAGCTGTTACACAATAGGGGGTCAGACCCCGGTCGAATTTTGTCGAATGTCGGGAGGCAATCACCGGACGTCGCTGATCGTGAGATTTAAATTTTTCAAGTCAAAAATATTGGATTAGAAAGAGCTGCTGTCCTGCTCCAAAGTGGCAGCTTTTTTTGGTAATATACATACACCTACATGTACCTGTAATAATAGAGAAGTGAATGCAGTTTGAGCCAGTCATTCGATTTAATAATTCACTGTTTCGGGCTAGCTGGGATAGATCCTTAGCCATTACAATGTTCTATCAAGACAGCAATTGGCTGGCAATGAAGTAATGTAAAGTGGATGAGTAGTTGTACGGATAAAAATAGTATGAAAAGAGGGGACCATGGCGTTGAATAGTGATGATCGATTAAGACGAATTCAACAGATTACGAGATTTGTATCTAATAATCATTTGCTCGAGCGGATAGAATCTCGTTTAAACGAATTTAACCCGTTTCGCGTATTACAAATCACACACTATGAAATCCGTCATTCTACTATGTTAGGATGGCTCATGAACCCGCAGGAAAGTCACCTATTACGAGATTATTTCCTCAAAAAAGTAATGAGTGAAGTTCTGTGTGGTGATGTGATACAGCAGAATCATCAACTGCAAGTCACCGATATGATGATGAATGATTTTAGTGATGCCGAGGTCTATCGGGAGTGGAAAAACGTGGATCTTGTCGTTGTTTCCAAGAAAAATCAGCTCGTATTATTTTTTGAAAATAAAATCCAAGCTGCGCTCGCTGATCATCAGTTGGAAACGTATTTGAGAAGAATAAAAGAAACTTTTCCCGGCTATCATACCATCCCCGTTTTTTTAACCCTACAAGGTGATGAGGCGTTCCATGATGAATACTATAATCTCAGCCATGTACAGATTCTTGATATTTTGAAACTCGTTCTAGAGATGTATGAAGACAGAATCAATACAAAGATTTTCGACTTTATCACTTACTATGTTGAAACATTGGAGGAGCTTACGATGCAAGACGATCAATTAATTGCGCTATGCAGGGATATATACAGGCATCATAAAGATGCAATCAATGCGATCATTAAGTATGGGATGGTCACGACCTATCATTTTGACGAAGCGATCGAGGAACTAAAAATCGATGTTCTTCGAGACATCATCGATCACGTAACAGAACCTCGTTTTGCCAAAAACGATAAAGAGCATTGGTTTATCCCAGCCCAATTATCTGCGATCCTACCTACACTATCTAATCGATGGAGATCGCCGTATCCGATAACCTATTTTTTTGAACGATATGACAATAGACTTCGTTTAATATTAGAAGTGGGCCCCATCCTTGATGGACAATTACGTTTGGATCTCCTTAATAAAATAGTGGACCATGAGTGTGGGTTGTTCTCCGCAAGAAGTTCCGCGCTATCCAACATGAATGGATCCTATACGAGAATACGAACAAGCGCCATTGATATCACAGATTGGGATGACACCGAATACATGAAAGAAAGAATCATACACTTGCTAAGCAATGAATTCAAATTTGAAACGGTCAATCAAACGCTAGCGGAAATAATCCAAAACTTCGAGCAACTTAAAGGGAGTCAAGAAGTTTAGCTCTGGTGGTAGGGGTCAGACCCCTGTCGAAAATTGCCGAGCCCGACTCGGTCTAATGGGTGGATAGACTGAAAAGGATAGATTTGCTAGAATAGAGTGGCAATTACATAAAGCGAGGTGGCGGCTGAACTCCCCAAAAAGGGGGTGAGGCTTATGACGACATTCGAAGCATTTAGTTTAATCGCTCAGTTTAGTTTAGTGCTAATTGCATTACTAACACTGGTCGTAAGTATTGTCGTCTATTTAAACAAACAGAAATAGCCACCTCTGCTCGCCAAAGTAAGGTGACTATTTCAGTTACAATTTAAATTTGGTCAGCCGCTATCTATGCGGCATGTAGTTGCTCAGTCAGGCGGTCCAACGCCTGACTATTTTAATTTATCCAATAGTGTATTAATTTATACATTTAATTTTAGCATGACTGTATGACGTTGACAATAAATTTCTTCGCATTGGGCGCGACAGCTCTCACATCAGTCGGCATATGACCCTATCGCCTCCTCGGAAATACCTCCTTTGGTAGGGAGATGCCCCTAGCGGATAAATCTGATCATTTTGAGCGTCTATTTGCCCCGATCCCTTCCGATCGTTTCAACCTGCTATCGTGTATATTTCATCGTTTCAAGCTGAAAGGAGCGCTTTTCCCCGTAGTATTTACAACTAGAAATTAAGTGGAGTAGAATGAGGGTTGAAATACCTTTTAGGCCTTCTGTCCATTTTTTTGCTTAACTTATAAGGGAGGTTTCTATGGCGCGCAAACATCGGATCTGGTACCCGGGGGCTTCTTATCATATCATGTGTCGCGGCAACCGCCGTCATGATATTTTTCGGGATGATGAAGATCGTGAGTATTATTTGTCTATCCTTCTTCACGTTCAGAGCAAGTTCCCCCATCTATTACACTCCTACTGTTTAATGACGAACCACGTTCATCTTCAAATTCAAACGAAGGATGATTCCATCAGTAAAATTATGAAAAGAATTAACATGCTGTATTCAATTTATGTTAATCGGAAGTACAATGTTGTCGGTTATTTGTTCCAGGGGCGTTATCGTTCGGAACTGATCGATTCCGATGCGTATCAGCTAGAAACAAGTCGGTACATTCATCTCAATCCTTGGTTACGGTCGATCATATCTTGGGTTACTTTACTCAACCAAGAGCTCAGCGGTATCGTTGGTATGTTGAATCTGGAATGTAGGGGGTCTGATCCCTAGCTGATTCTAGGAAAGTCGCCTATACCTCGAAAAACTCGCCCATAATCGTCGCCTCGCAAAATCGGCCCTCGCGCTCGCCAACTTTTCCCCATGACGACTCCCTGCCCGCCTCTGATCTAACCCCCAGGAGGAAAAAGAATTAAAATCTCTCGCCTATTCCAAGTTTTCACCTGCTGAAATTGAGGCGGTAGGAAAGGAGTGGTGGGTGGTTTTATCTATGTCTGAATGCATTAAACAAACCTGATTTATTTTCCGATAGTAAAGTAGAGGATCAACTAAAAAATAATGGGGGTATGAATTATGGAAGAGTTATTGAGTGTGCTTGTGGATATTAGGAATAGTATAGACAATTTAAATTCAAATATTATAGAGTTAAAAGATTCAGTTAAAGAACTAAGAGGGGACGGATTATATAACTCCATCACAGATGTTTGCGATAAATTGGACACATTAAATAGTATTGACTCGCATTTGTTTTCTATTGACATGAATACTAACAATTTATAAAGAACCGTTTGAACTGAACCAACATTCGGCTGTTTTTAAAGAGATGCGAAGGGACGGAGGACATATGAGGGGATGGGAAGAGGTGAAAGGAGAACGCGATGTGCGAACAAATAAAGAAAGAAAATCCGCAGGCTCAGGTCTCCCCTAAAGCCAATTTTCTAAAGTCAGCTCTTGTTTTTTTCTTGGGGGCAGTGACTGCGGCTATAGTGGTCGTTCCGCTCATGTGGTTTTTTCTAAAGCCAATCGAAAAGGAAACGGAAAAACTTATTTCCAATTCTAATTTACTTTACGAGCATCCGTTTGGAAGCATTTATCATTTGACTTCTGAAAGCGTGATGAAACGATTTAAATCGGTGAATCGGTCAACCATAGATCGTACTTTTATTTTCTCGGATAGTTCCTTGCATTCTTTAAAAGAGGGATTAGGCGTTTTAGAAGCTGCAACTTCCGATTTTGGGGCGGAGTTAACAAATCTCAATATCTTTTTGATTCCGGCTGAATTTAAGTTGAACTCGACTGAATCGGACTTTTACACTCGCGCGTATGTTAAACCTCAGTTGGGGAATGAAAATGTTTTCTTTTCAAAAAATAATCCGAACAAGGATGTGCTCTACCATGAGGTAGCGCACTTTTTTTGGACGAGATATTTTAAAGGCAGCAAGTATGAGGATGAGTACCTGACCTTGCGGGATTTGGACGATCGGTTTTCTTTCGGGGGAGCATGGGATTACAACATAGAAGAGGTTTTTGCTGAGGACCTGGGCTTTATTTTGTCTGGGGAGGATTATGCAGATTATCCGGAGGGCTATCCTGACTGGTTACGGGCTAGAACCCCACGCATTTACACAGCCGCCCCTCAACTAACCAAGGAACGAGCTGATTTATTGGAACAACTTTTTCGATCGGCGGTCCAAGCGGCTTCTTAGGGAAAAGTTATTGCTGAACAAGGGGAGGATTCATTCATAATAGAAGAAGGGGATGTTTTTAGCCCGAATGCAAGCGTTCCACACATTGTTAAAAATATAGGTAATGAGCCAGCTGTGGTATTATTTTACATTTATACAGATGTCAACTTAAATGATACTTAAACTAGAAAAGCTGTGATCAGGGGCGCATATCGATCACAGCTTTAACATTTCATTTAGAATTCTTCAGCAACCTTTGCAACATTCTCCAAACCGTCAGCAATGATGTCTTGCGCGCGATCAGAATACTGATTATGGCCTTCGATTACTACGATTTCAGGATTTTTAATACCCCAAAAGGCAAGGACATTTTTCACATAATTTACGCCCATTTCCATTGGCGCCATTTGTTCAGAAGAGTAGTCAGATCCGCGGGCGTTTAATAAGGCAACTTTTTTGTCACCAGCCAATCCAACTAGTCCTTTATCTGTATATTTGAATGTTTTGCCGGCTTGGAAAAGGTAAGAAATATACGTAATTAACGGAGCAGGTACTGTTAAGTTCCACAAAGGGAAAGCAAACACAACCTTTTTGGCGGCTAAGAATTGGTTTAAGTATTGCTCAACGATATTCACAGCTTTTTCTTCTTCGGCAGTTAACTCTAGACCTTGGCTCCGTTTGTAACCTCCTGTAATAGCTGTATTACCAAAGTACGGAAGATCCAGATTAAAAAGATCTAGTTCAGTAATATCCTCATTTGAATTGGCTTCTTTATAAGTGGTGATAAAAGTTTCATACATTTTTGAACTAATGGCTTGGTCGGCTGGACGATCATTTGCTTTAATAAATAGTATTTTTGACATGATTTTACTCTCCCCTAAATTTTGTCTACTACTATACTTTTAATTAAATAGCTAATTACTTTATGTAAGCTATTTTAGTTTAATAATTATATTTTGTCAACAGGTTGTTAATGAATTCGCATCTTTTCTCCTATAGAAAAGAATCGTATGGGACTCAATGGAAATGGAGATTGTTAATTTGGAAAGATAAGTGTTGATTAAAGAGGAACAAACCAGCCATCGACTGGTTTGTCCTTTTATTCTACCCAAATATCGGCCCACTTTTCGCATTCATCCATCATAGGTTTCAAGGATTTCCCTTTTTCTGTTAATTCGTATTCAATTCGAATCGGCGTTTCAGGGTATACATTTCTTTTGATGATTCCGGCCTCTTCCAATTGTTTAAATCGTTCTGAAAGTACCCGATCGCTAAGATTTGGGATCAAATTGGATACTTCCTTGAATCTTGTCGGACCATTCAACAACACACGGATAATTAAGCCTGTCCATCGTTTGCCCAGTAACTCAAAAGCGGATTCAAATTTAGGGCATATTGTAAAATCCTTCAGTCTAAACAACCTCCAATCTCCAAATTTTTAAATAGTTGCTTGACATAGGTTAGTATAACATAGCAAAGCGCTTGTTAAGAGTAAGTTTATATATAAATACAATCTACCAATAAAATGTAAGCCATTGAGACGTCATCATGTACTATGGCCATTGGTGTAGCACTCATTGGAGCAGGCACACATTCGATTACGTTCGGCAGTGGATTAGCGTTATGATGTTACTATAAAATTCCCTGCAAATGATGCATATGAGCTTTTAAGGGGGGCTTCAATCGGCTATGGCATATGAATGGTAATGGACGCCCTTGAACAATATCCCTCGAGTAGGGGAACCAGATGACAAGATGAATGACTTAAAGGAACATGCAGAACTCTTTCCGTGAAGATCTTATCCGGGTTTATAGGCATGTTTCTACGAAAATCGTATTTTCCGTCTATCAATTTTTGTATTCAATAAGGGTCTATTGTATGATGGCAAGAACAATCGCGCATGTTACGCTAAAATGAATCGGATTTACCAAAAAATACTACGATATGGAAGGATTAATAGAGTTATGCGTAAAATTTATTCGATAGCTTCTTGCTGCATGGTAGGCGTCACCATTGGTCTATTTCCTTTGATCACAAAGCCGAAGGTAGTGCCTGCAATGAGTACCGTCAGATCAGCGCCAACAGAATCTATACCAAATGAGACTGTGGACGACCCTGAGGATCAAATAGAAGAGGAAGAAACATCTAGTGTTTCACCCGGTCAACTAGATGACGTTTCCACGACACCCCCTGTTTCAAAGGAAGAGGAAGCCCCCGCACCAACACCGACACCAACGCCTCAACCTGCGCGGGAGAGGGCTACTGTGGAAACTTCGGTAACAGAAAAGGAAAAAGTAGCGCCGATTCCTGCCCCAGCGCCGAAGAAAGAAGCGGTAAAGGCGCCCTCGCCACCGCCGCCCCCACCACCTGCGCCGATACAAGAGAAGAAAGAACCCGTTATTCCACCGGTTGCCCCACCCACACCTGTGAATCCAAGTTCAGCTGATAAACCGGTTACGAATCCACAGGAGGAACCTGTCGTCATTCCGCCGAATGAACCAAAAGGCAATGCGCCAGTCACTCCAAATACTCCAAAGCAGGATGGAAACGCTCAACGGATCCCACCCGCATCTCATCAAGGAGAAATGCCGCCAGAGCCACCTTCTGTGGAATCAATGGAGGGTAATTAAACTATGAATAAAGCGCTAATGAGGCACAATCTGGATTAGGTCTCGTTGATAAGGTAGATGTCTTTTTCACAAGGATCCCAAAAACCCATAAAGATGCTCAATTCCCTTATAACCATAAATGTTCCTGTCATTGAAGATGAACACATGGAGAAGGGCTACATCATTCTCGGAATCAACGTCTGTCCCGCTGAAATGGTTTTAATATTCAGTTATCATTTTGAAGGTTGTTATTTAAGTGGGAATAATGTACTATTTTGAAGGAAGAATTCCGCGTAGATTCCAGTGGATTGAGACATAAGAGGGATGGTTGAGCGGGGAAAGAGGGGGGTATTCTGTGAGTTTAGTCATAAGGAAATATCTAATTCAACTATGTTTAGTGATACCTATTGCTTTTTTAGGCGGTTGTTCCATAGGGACTTCGGGTGGCAAACTGGAAACAAAGGATCTGCCTCCGATCCTTTGGATGACAAAGACGCTTCCCAATGACCCGGGAAAAGGACTAGTGGATCTTTATGCGAAAAGAAAAGATGAACCTGAACCGGAAAAGTTAGCTAGTAATATCATTCATTATAGTATTGAAGTCTCTGAGGATCATCAGAAGCTGCTGGCGATGGACCAGGAGGAAAATGTAGCGCTTTTTCACGGCGAGGAAAGGGAAAAGATCGGCTCCGATTTATATGCATATGAGTTTTCGTTGGATATGGAACGAGTCATCTATGTAAGCGAAGATCACGGATTTTACGTGAAACAAATAGGCGGCGAAAAAGATAAGTTGTTGAGCAATGTCATCAGCTTTGAGCAGTCGTACATCGGAGGACCGCTTTATGTCTTAACGGATGAAGATGATCTATATCGCATTTCCGACTCAGGGGAGAAGCAAAAAATTGCTTTTGATGTTACGGATTACTACGTGAAAAATCAGGGGAAAACCGTTTTTGCGGGTATGAAAGATGGATCAATCTACGCGATTGAGGATGGCGAAGAGAGAAAAAAGATGATCGATGGCGATACTCAAGTGAATCCTTATTGGATCGACGTATCTCCAACAGGACAATACGTGACTTACGTGGAAACAGTAGTCCATTACGAAGATGGAAGAGGCGAGCTATACATAGTTGATAGGAGTAGCGGTGAAAGGAAAAAAGTTGCCTCGGATGTCATTATTGACGAGCGGTTTTTCGACCAAAAAGGAGAATTCATTTATTACCGAAATACCGATCATGTACTGAACAGTTACCAGATCAAGACAGGCGACAAAGAAAAACTGGCGGAAGGTGTTCAAACATTTCGTTATGAGGCGGCGTCAGATACGCTTACCTATTTAACGAAAAGCGATGAGCTATATGGCGGCTCGCCGGGGAAAGCGATCGAGAAGATTACGGAAGACACTTACTCCTTCGATGTAGCAAAAAATGGCGTGATCTGTTTTGTCACAGCTGATGGCGACTTACGAACGAAGACACCGGGCAAAGAAGCGCTTACCGTCGCGCAAGAGGTCGAATCGTTTGAGTTGCAAAACAATCATCTCTTTTATGTTACAAAAGAAAATAAAGTTTGGTACCGTCACGCGGGGGACACGGAGAGTGTCGTTTACTTAGATAATCTAGAAAACTATTCAAAAGCAAATACCGAATTTAAACATCATTATGGAGATTTTACTTATTTGTATGAACAAGAAGCCAAACTAGCCGATGTTGAAGGGTATTGGACTGATCATACGGATTATCTGAAATTCGAAGCGCTAACAGAGGATGTATTGAAAGTTTCTATCCTAGACAACGGAAGTTCAGAATGGATCGAATCTGTAGATCTCTATCATCAATATAGTAGAGAAGATCAACTGTTTTTTGAAGACGCCCTGTTTACCATCGATTCTACTCATGTGATTAAAGTGGAAGAAGGCGTACAATCTTTTGTTCTCTATCGGATGAGTCAAGGGGAAATGGATGAAATCGTCTCAAGACAATAATGCCTCGGGGGAATTACCCCCTCGGGTAGGGGTCTGACCCTAGTCGAATTTTGTCGATTCTCGGGTAGGGGTCCGACCCCACTCGCCTCGGGATAATGTTGTTAAATCCACTGGCCCTGCCGCGTTTCAACTTACTTTGAAAGTCGATGTCCTTCGAGACACAATGGACCGTATGCTCTTTTCTTATTAAAATAACCGTAATCATGAATTTTCCCAATCAAAGATATCGACTGGCGAGTTTAAGATTGTTCCTTTCAGATCGTCCCATTCGGAGCAACCCGATACATGTAAATAAACAGCGTCCGCCGCGTCTATTGGGTTCGTATAGGTCCGACAAATCATATTTCTAATTGATAATACAAACCAATTGTTCCGTGAATCAAAGTGAATTTCCATTGTCACCTTTTCACTTTTATAAATAAAAATAGGATTCACCACCTTTCATCTAGCGTTTTCAAAACTACTCGCTATCTAAAAGATTAAAATCAGTGATGAATGGTTATAACAATGACCGGTTAGGTCTAAGATGAAGATGATTCTTTAATCAGGTCTACTAGGGTTCATTTACTTTTGTGAAGTTATGTTTATAGCGTGGATGTTTTGATTAAGAGTACCCATTTTAACTTTTAACTGTCATTGCCTATTAAAACTACAAGCATAATCGCGGGGGATAAAGCGATAAGTAATGTAATATAAGGCATGGCTCCTCCTTTCTATTAATCTATCGTGATATCTCTTGGTAATCATTGGGGATAATATTAATATAACAAGATTCTATACAGTATTAATAGTACCAAATTATAAATAAGTCATTCGGACTATCCATGATCCAAGAACATCTCAGTATAGGATGGACAAGCAACGATATCGGTCGATTAATAAGTTGAATCAAACATTCACCTGCCCCTCTATTAGACGATTAAAAGTAATAGAGATGTTTGTTCTATCTATGGTTCTGAATAATCTAAACTTTCAAAAATAGGGGAAGTGTTGTATAGTTAGATTATTACCACAAAATATGGTAATAGTCTCCATCTTATTTTATGAGAGGGTGAATAGGATGAACAAGGCGCAAACAGTCAATACCATCTGTAGTTTTTGTGGAACAGGTTGTGGTCTTTCAGTACAAGTTGAAGCGGGTCGAATCACTAGAGTTAGAGGACAAAAAGAAAACCCATCCAGCCACGGAGAAACGTGTGTGAAAGGATCGTTGGGTTGGCGGTATGTCTATAGTGATCGAAGACTAACCGAACCTTTGGTCCGAAAAGATGGTAAACTCGTACCTGTTTCCTGGGAAGAAGCTTTAAGCGTCATTGCTGATCGATTTTCTTCAATCAAGGCAAAACATGGTCCCGATGTCTTAGGGTGCTTTAGTTCATCACGATCAACCAACGAATTAAACTATTTAGCTCAAAAATTTATGCGCGCGGTCATTGGTTCGAACAATGTGGACAGCTGCAATCGAACTTGACACGCCCCTAGTGTCACCGGTCTGGTGACTGTTTTCGGACAAGGCGCCTCAACCACATCTTACGATGAATTGGAAGAGACAGACCTCATCATTGCATGGGGAAGCAATACGCAAGAATGTCACCCCATTATCTTCAATCATATGCGAAGAGGGATACGAAACGGGGCAAAAATGATTGTGATTGATCCACGTGAGATTACACAGACAAAATTAGCCCATAAATGGCTCCCTGTTCGTGTTGGATCTGATATCGCTTTAGCCAATGCAATGGCCCATGTCATTATTGAAGAAGGCTTGTATAACGAAGCATTCATCAACCGAGCAACCCTCGACTTTGAAACTTATCGCAAACAAATGAAAGCGTATACACCTGAGCGAGCTGAACAGTTAACAGGTGTTTCTGCAACGGATATCCGTGAAGTCGCCCGACTCTATGCGAAAGCGGATAAAGCGATCATTTGTTGGACATTAGGAATTACCGAACATCAAAATGGGACAGATAACGTTTTTTCATTGATAAACTTAGCGTTATTGACAGGACATATCGGAAAATATGGATCAGGACTTAATCCACTGCGCGGACAAAATAATGTTCAAGGCAGTGGAGATATGGGGGCTTTGCCCAATCGCCTAGTTGGCGGGTGGAGCTATGATGATCCGATCGGAAGAAAACTCCATGAAGACATATGGGGAGTTCCTGTTCCAAACACGATCGGGTTAAATCTAACTGAAATGCAAGATGCGATGGTTCGTAAAGAGCTGAAAGCTTTATATGTAATCGGAGAAAATCCGATGCAATCTGAAGCGGATGCAAACTTTGCGAAACAAGCATTTGAAAATTTAGAGTTTCTCGTTGTTCAAGATATCTTAATGACTAAAACCGCCCAAATGGCGGATGTCGTACTTCCTGCGGCTGGTTGGGCAGAAAATGATGGAACAATCACGAATTCGGAACGCCGCGTCCAACGAGTTCGTCCCGCGATTACACCTCCTGGCGTGGCCAAAAAAGATCACATCATTGTACAAGACATCGCCAACAGGCTTGGAGCAAACTGGAATTACCAGTCCGCAGAAGAGGTATGGGATGAAATTAGAAAACTGGCTCCCCAGTTTGCGGGAATCAGCTATCAAAGATTAGATCAAGAGGGAATCCAATGGCCTTGCCTAGATGAATCACATAACGGTACAACATTCTTGCATGATCGTCTCTGGGAGGATGAGGTAGCGGCTAAAGCGCCCTTTATACCTACAGATTATCAACCCCCAGCCGAGCCTCCTGACGAAGATTTTCCATTGCAACTCACAACGGGAAGACGTTTAGAATTTTACAATACGGGTGTGCAAACATCCGATTATGAGAAAATTCGAAATGCGGAGGAGGGGTTGGAAATTCATGCGGAAGATGCGGAGGCTTATCAATTTAACGATGGTGATCCGGTCAAAGTTAGTTCTCGACGCGGACAAGTCCTAACCAAAATCAAGATAAGCAAAAAAGTTCCGCGTGGTCTCGTTTTTATGACTTTTCATTTTCCAGATCAAACCCCAACAAACGAACTTACGATTAACGCAACCGATCCCTTGTCAGGCACAGCTGAATTTAAATCAAGCGCCGTTAGAATTGAACACGTAAAATAAAACACACGCTAGTAAAAAGGGACACTGTTATCAGTGTCCCTTTTTACTGTTGCAACATCGTCAAAGAGTAGCTAGGTGAGTAATCCTTAAGCTACTCTTTGACATAAATCCAATTCATATTTCATTTACTACTTTTGTTTGCTACGATTTTGCTCATTGACTAAAGCAGTAAGTAATTTCATCCTCATCCCATCGGATAATCGACTCCACAACCTGACACTTATCTTCATTGGCTGCCTCCTTGTTCATTCCTAGCCCAGTATTAGATCAGTCAATGTGAATTTTTCAAATTAGACAAGTTTCTGCATTGAATCTAACTACCATATTGATAGCTGTCGTCATGTAGGGTACTAACTATCCGCGATGAGCGCAATTACCTTCAATCATCAATCTAGTCAAAATAATAATCTAGTCCGACCTACCCTTTGAACATTCTGAAATTTACATCAGTAAGGTTCTGCTTAGACACAAGTATTTTGCAAAACGTCTGATCATGTACTTCCTTTTATCCAACCCCTCCCCTTGAATATTTTTCCATTTATTATATATCGTAAATCATTTATTTTCAATATCAAACTATGAATCTAACTGAATCAGCGGTTGAGGAGAACGTTGGGTGTATCTTGAATGATTGATCATTCTTGGGTTCACTAGCCTCCTTAAACTCGCCCATAAGCTGCGCCGACGCGAGTTCCGCCTCCGCTTTCGCATCCCCACAACCCCCACCCACAAAAACAAAAATAGTCACCGCTCCTTTTTCAGAAAAAGGTGTAGTGACTATTTGTTTCCGCTCGCGCTATTCAATTACTAACTCATGACCGGGTAGGCCATGACTTCTCCGTTGATTTTCAGTCCGATGGGTTCGCCTGGTTGATAATGGTGTGTGCCGAGTAGGCGCACTTGAATTTCGTGACCGCCGAGGTGGTCGTCTAATTGTAAATGGACCAGTGAATCGTGACCGAAAAATGTGGTTTTGAGCACGCGACCCGAGACGGTGCCGTTTGCTGGTTTACCGATTACGAATTGTTCAGGGCGGATCATGATGACCGCTTTATCACAGTTTTTCAGGCAAGTTTCCGCGACGGGGAGCAGGTCTCCGAGTGGACATTCAACGATGTTTCCATCGCAAACGGCCGCTTCAAGAATGGTCGCTTCCCCAATAAATGTCGCCACGTCAATGTCGGCCGGATACTTATACAGCGTGACGGGGTCTGACGTTTGGATGCAGGCCCCACTGCGCATGACCGCGATCACGTCCGCCATCGAGAGGGCCTCTTCCTGATCGTGGGTGACAAGCACAGCCGTTGCGTTGATTTCTTTTAGGGCGGTTTTTACATCCTCGCGTAAAGTCGCTCGCAAGCCCGCGTCTAAGGCGCTGAATGGTTCATCGAGCAGCACCAACGATGGAGAGGGGGCCAAAGCTCGGGCTAAGGCGACCCTTTGTTGCTGGCCACCGGATAGTTCATGCGGCATCCGCTCGCCTAATCCAGGAAGTCCAACCAATTCCAGCATTTCATCGATCCGTTTGGACCGCTTTTCCCTGCGCGGCAAGCCGAAGGCGATGTTTTGGGCTACCGTAATATGCGGGAATAACGCTCCTTCTTGCGGCACGTAACCGACACGTCTTTTTTCAGGGGGAAGATTCAAGCCGTCTCCAAACACCTTTTTCCCGCCAAGTCGTATTTCTCCGCTGTCGGGAATTTCAAACCCAGCAATACACCGCAGCAATGTCGTTTTTCCGCACCCCGATGGACCTAACACGGCAAGCATATGGCCTGCGCTCACCTCTAAGTTAACCTGATGCAGCGCCTGCACATTCTGAAATGTTTTATTAAGATTTGAAATTTGAAGCTCAAACATGATCAACCCTCTTTTCTATTCGTAAATGAACGCATCGTCAGCAAGTAAACAGGCAACCCTGAAATTAAAATTAACAACGCGGCGTACGGAGCTGAAGCGGCAAATTCGGCATTGGCCGTATGTTCCCAAATCGCGACCGCTAACGTGTTCACGCCAGTAGGGCGCAGCAATAGGGTTGCAGTCAGCTCTTTCATAATTTGTAAAAAAACGAGCGCGGCTCCCGCCCCAACCCCCGGGGTAATCAGCGGCAGCGTGACTTTGAAGAAAACCGTAATCGGCTTTTTTCCCAACGTGCGGGCTACTTCCTCCAACCGCTCAGGCGCTTGTTCCATCGCTCCGCGGATCGATGATTGGGCAAGCGGCAAGTAAAGCATCGCGTAGGCGATCAACAGGAGGGGAGTCGTTTGATATAACGGATTCACGTACCGAACCGCGAAAAAGACAAACGTTAAACCGATCACAAGGCCAGGTAAGCAATGTATAAAATAGGGTAACCGATCCGCTAAAGATGGGAAAAATCCGCGATAGCGAATGGATAAGATCACTAAAGGTAACGCAAATAAAATGGTGATTAAGGCCCCGCTAAATCCAAACGTGAGCGTGGAATATAAAGCGGACCAAATTTCATTTGTCGGAAAAGAGACCGATGTCCCCGTGATGAGCCAGTAGGCGAGTGTGCCAAAGGGAACAGCCACGCCTAAAATCCCCAAAATCGTTAAGCCGAGCAAGACAAATGGTTTACTCCATCCGAGTTTGAGCAATGTTTGAGCCCGCGGCGCCCCTTTTCCAATACTTACATAACGGGATTTTCCGCGAACAATTAACTCCATAGCTAATATTATCACACATAGTAACAGTAAAACAGACGTTAACATGGCCGCCGACGCGCTGTTGAAGACGACGTTGTACTGATCAAAGATCGCTGTTGTGAACGTATCAAAGCGTAACAAGGACAGTGAGCCAAACTCTGCCAACATATGGAGCGCAATCAGTAATGCCCCGCCGAGCAGAGATGGTCGTAATTGCGGCAAAATCACACGCCAAAACGTACGCCATTTGCCAAGTCCGAGCGAGTGCGCCGTTTCTTCAAGGGCTGGGTCCATCCCGCGTAACGCGGCGGAAACGGGCAGGTAAACAAGTGGATAATTGGATAAGGTCAAAATCAGCACCGCCCCGCCAAACCCTTCAAGCTTCGAGCTAATCGAAATCCAACTGTAACTGCTCACAAAAGCGGGCACGACAAACGGCAAAGTGACGATAATGTTCCACACTTTTCTGCCTGGTAAGTCGGTCCGTTCAATAAACCACGCCGCTGACACGCCGATCAAAACGCATAGAATTGTTACACTGATATCGAGTTTCAACGTGTTAATGAGTAATTCGTAAACGCGAGGCCGAAAAATCAAATCGAGCGCTTGCTTCCAGCCCGCTTCTTTGGCTCGCAAAATGACATATAGGATAGGCAAGGAAGAAAGGACAATTAAGATAAATACGGGAAAAAGGAGCCACGTCGGACGTTTCTTCCGTGACCCCTTTTGTTTCTTCCCGAATAATGGCCGTTTTACTGATTGACTGGCCATTTTATAGCAAGCCGACCTCTTGCAATAGGTCCAGCGTCGCTTCACCATTACTGAACTCGCCTAAATCGAGCGTGCCGTTTGGCGGTGTTAATTCAGAAAATGGCTTTAACCCGTGTGTGTCCACCTTTTGGTTAAGTGGGTATTGCGCGCTGACGTCTGTTAAAACTTGTTGTCCTGCCTCACCTGTCGCAAATTCAATAAACTTTTGCGCTGCTTCCTTATGTTTACTGGATTTGAGAATCGCTACCCCCGATACAGAAACCATATCGCCAATGTCATGCGTTCCAAAGAAATACAACTTTGAATTCATGTTCTCCGCGCCTTTTTCGCGCGCTTCCTGATCCCAATAGTAGTTATTGATCAAAGCGACCGCAATTTCACCGCGTTCAACGGCTTCGAGCGCCATCTTATTTTTCTTATAAATCTTACCGTGTTCTTTTAAACCTTCCAAATACGCTTTTGCCGTCTCTTTGCCTTCTGTCTTAATCAAAGCCGATAACTGCATTTGGAATGCCCCGCTCGATGGCACAAAAGCGACTTTATCTTTCCATTCGGGTTTCGCAAAATCAAGCGCCGACTTCGGTAAATCCGCTTCATCGATCAATTCCGGGTTGTATGCAACCACACGCGAACGGGCGAGTAATCCCGTCCAGTTGCCATTCGGATCGCGGTATTCCGCTGGAATCGGTTCAAGCGCTGGATCATCGATTTTTTCAAGCAAATCTCTTTCCGCTAACATGAACAGAGGCGTTGTTTCCTCGGTATAAATGAGGTCCGCTGGCGATTTATCGCCTTCTTCCACGATCTGGTGAGCAAGCTCATTGCTGGACCCTTCACGTGACACAACTTTAATGCCCGTTTCTTTCTCGAAAGCTTCTATTAAAGCGATCGTAGCGTCCTTATGCTGCCCATTGTAGAGGGTGAGCGTGGTTTGTTCCTCTGAAGTTGCGCCGTCGCTGTTTCCATCTTTGTTGCCTTGTTGATCCGCATTGCCGCCACCGCACGCAGTAAGAGAAGTAACGAATAAGACCGCTAAAATGCTGGCAAAAATGCTTGATCGGGTGAATTTAAATGCCTTCATGATAATCCCCTTCCAATCAACATTGATAATTATTATCATTCTTAATTACAATTAAACTAGTTGTACACTCATCTGTCAACAACTTTTTACACAAAAACTACATTAAACTTATTGTTAGCGTTATCAGTGTCGTTATTCGATAAAATCTGGATTGATTGGCCGTGGAAATGGGGGCGGGGTGTGTGGGTCAGGGGATGTGCGTGTGAGCGGGGACAAGGGCGGTTTGATGGGGGGCGGGGGATTGATGCGCGGTGGGAAAAGGTGATTTGATGTGCAGTGGGAAAAGGTGATTTGATGTGCAGGGGAGAGTGTTATTGGGGGGAAGATTGGAATCATGTTCGGTGGGAAAGGTGATTTGATGGGGGCGGACGTGTACCCTTTTTGGTGGCGGGTGAGGTGAGCGTCGTTGGGAGGCGGTTCGGTTGGAGTCGTGTTTGGTGGGCGATCAGTTTGTAGGCGGACAGTCATTGTTAGGCGGTGGAAGACGTTGGGGAGAACGGCTACTTTTGCAAGGGGGCGGGACTATCTCTGGGAGAGGGCGGGTAGCCTTTTTAGTGGTGGGGACGTCTAGGTTTTTAAAGTGGGTCAATTTCGAGGCATCATCTTACCTCTTTTACTAAATGATGTTGTGGGTGGATTTGGAGAGGTTACCGTAGTTGACGAAAGTCCACGTATTGCAGGGTAGGCATTCAAACCTTGGGTGCATAGTTGTCAAAAGTCCACTTAACATGTGGGAGATCAGTGCGAAATCAGCGGTTGCGTGTTCTGTAAGGGTCGTACCTCCCGTTCCAGCGTTCACCCGCAACGATCCTCGTCTGTAGAGGTCAAAACTCCCGTTAGGAGTGTTGAATCGATCGAAATCAGCGGTTGCGTGTTCTGTAAGGGTCGTACCTCCCGTTCCAGCGTTCACCCGCAACGATCCTCGTCTGTAGAGGTCAAAACTCCCGCTAGGAGTGTTGAATCGATCGGAATCAGGGGTTGCGTGTTCTGTAAGGGTCGCATCTCCCGTTCCAGCGTTCGCTCCGCAACGATCCTCATCTGTAAAGGTCAAAACTCCCGTTAGGAGTGTTGAATCGATCGGAATCAGGGGTTGCGTGTTCTGTAAGGGTCGCATCTCCCGTTCCAGCGTTCGCCCCGCAACGATCCGCATCTGTAAAGGTCAAAACTCCCGTTAGAAGTGTTGAATCGATCGAAATCAGGGATTGCGTGTTCTGTAAGGGTCGTACCTCCCGTTCCAGCGTTCGCCCGCAACGATCCTCATCTATAAAGGTCAAAACTCCCGTTAGGAGTGTTGAATCGATCGGAATCAGGGGTTGCGTGTTCTGTAAGGGTCGCATCTCCCGTTCCAGCGTTCGCCCCGCAACGATCCGCATCTGTAAAGGTCAAAACTCCCGTTAGAAGTGTTGAATCGATCGAAATCAGGGATTGCGTGTTCTGTAAGGGTCGCATCTCCCTTTCCAGCGTTCGCCCCGCAACGATCCGCATCTGTAAAGGCCTCAACTCCCGTTCCAGCCACCACCCTAGCTCCTCGTCCAAGTCTTCGGCCCTCGGCCCAGGTCCAGCGTCCCAGCCGCGGCTTCTGCCTCCGATCAGCCGACCGCCCAATCGCTTGTCCTTCCATCTCAACCCGCCCCGCCCCGCCTCGCAGCCCTTCCCCCAAGCCTCCCAGTCTTAATCGGGCATCCTTCCCCTGGCCACGCGTCCCTATTTTGGACACAACAAAGCCACCATTTTCATCAGTAAGCGATGTGGGAGGTGAAAACGATGGCTTACGTTTATTTAACCATAGATAGAGGCATAGTGGAAGTGACAAATTTGCGAAGAAGGGGTCGCATGACGATGCAATCTACGCAATTGCAGCATTATTTACCGATGATCCGAAGCTTACCGAATGAGATTGAAAAAAGCGATCTAATCAATGCGAGATTTCTAATGGAAAGAAGTGGTCCGCTTGAGATGTATTATGCGCCGCACAATGAATACGTGAATCGTGGGGCTCGGCTGGTAATTGTGGGGATTACGCCGGGCTGGACTCAGATGAAAGCCGCTTTTGAGCAGGCAAAACGGTCAATCGAAAAGGGGGCGTCTACCACTGAAATTGAAATCTTGAAAAACTCCAAGCGAGCGGCTCGTTTTTCGGGAACAATGCGCAATAACCTTATCGAGATGCTCGATCAATGCGGGGTCCAGACTCCTTTCCAGCTGGGAACAAGCGCGCAATTATTCAACGATGAATTGCCCCTTTTACATACGACATCCCTCATTAAGTACCCCGTTTTCATCGATGGAAAAAACTACAACGGTCACGCCCCCAAAATTGAGCAATCTTCATTATTGATTGAATATGCTTTTCATCACTTTCCGCAAGAGATCGCGCAGCTCAGTAAACAGGATCCATTATTGATCGTTCCGCTAGGCAAAACGGTGAGCGCGACGCTGCAAACGTTAATCGCTCAGGGGAAAATTGGCTCACATCACTTTTGTTTGTACGGTTTTCCGCATCCATCGGGGGCCAACGGTCACCGTAAAAAGCAGTTTTCGGAGGCAAAACAGCGTTTGCAACAGATCGTCCAAAACTACTCGTCTAAGGCATTAAGGTGAACAGGTGATCACGAGTATCCGAATTGTAGCTCCCCAGTATATAAAAAACAGCCCTAAACCTCGACTAGCGTTTTTTAGGGCTATTTTTGTTCTTGGTAAAATTGATATTGATTTTTCCCTTTTAACTTGGCATTGGCTAAAGCGATGTCGGCGTGTTTGTACAACATTTCCGCGTCGACGCCGTGTTCTGGCGCGAAGGCGATCCCGATACTGACGGTGACCTTCGCTCCGTTCAGAAGATTAAAGTTTTGTTCTTCGCAATACGCTTGCAACTTTTCGATAAAACTGGCCGCTAGCTTTTCCGCTTGTTGTGGTGTGGCGGAAGGGAGGATGACTGCAAATTCATCTCCGCCCCAACGGAACACCGACTCCTTTTTACTAATGAGTGACTTCATGCGGGCCGCAACCCCTTTTAACAAATCATCTCCAACCTGGTGTCCGAACGTATCGTTAATCAATTTAAAATTGTCAAAATCAAGTAACAGCAAGGCTGTTGTCCCCTGATTTTCGCCCAGTGTGGAGGAGAGTGTTTCATTAAAAGCAGTCTTATTTTTTAACCCGGTTAAATTATCGTGAAAAGCGAGATAGATGAGTTCCGTGACCCGCTTGGATATTAAATGGGATAAGCCGATCGTGATCAACAAAATAATCGTCAAACGAAGCAAAAACATTTTTTTATTATCATTTAAAATAGCGAGCAATTCTTTTTTGTTGTGTACAATTTCCAACACTTTGTTGCGGGTGGTCCCATTGTCGAGTTCAGATACATAATGAGAATATCGGTATGTAGCCGGTTCGCCGCGCCAGTTTTCTTTTACTTCCGTTGTCTCTTTGGTGGCCAGCGTCTGTTCGAAAGCTTCTCTCCTTTGCGGGGACAGCTTGTTTTGCTCAGTGTCTGGTTGACCGAACGCAATTCCGCCAATATTTAAAATATGAATGCTATTAATCGATGGATACTTTCTTTTCCACCTCTCCAAATTTCCCAAAAGATTAAATTCCGTAAAAATAGGGGTATCCTCGAGTGAAAGGCTAAGTTGAATTAAATATTTTTTATCGGCTGTCGCCATGTAGCTGTACTTTTTTACTTTTCCTGAACTTTGTTCGATATCCAGCATGTCCGTAAAAAAGCCGCCCGCCGCTCTTCTTTCATCTAGAGTTCGGGCCAATTTTTGGCAGCAATCGTTGAAATCGAGGCCGATATCTGTCGCGTGGCTACTATGTGTGATGATATTCCGTCGATTGATCATATAAATATCAAAGCCAAACTCATTTTTTAGTTGGTCAAAATCCCATCGGTCCAGCTCCGAATTTTGGTCATATCGCGTAGCGAGATCGCGGGAAACGATTTCCATTTCTTCGGCCATTTTTTCTCCAAATAAAAAATATGATTTTTCGACGGTTTGAATGGAGTATTTTATAATCGCTTCCATACTTTCGATTTGGAACTCGTTGCTTGTAATCTCTTGTTGCCTCAATTTAAAATAGTCCATCGTCGCTACGGTAAAAGAAATGAGAACTGCAAACAGGATCATGATCATAGATAATCTAAATCTTACGCGTGATTTCACCGAACTCACCCCTTTGACGATGATCTTCAACTAGACTCATAGGGCCTTTTGGACTAATCCTAATGCACTAAGGATGGCCCCTTTATTCTATTCGATTTAAAAGGTTTGTCAAGGGGGAATGGTGTTAAAATTTATCGTGTCAACAAGCTGTTTCTAGGACGTAGCGTCCTGAAAATTTTAGGTTGTAATTGTCGTTTTTAAGGAGTTTTGTTATCCCAAATTTTATAGCAGTTGATGGAGAGGGGACTCCTTCATATAAAAAGGATGTTTTCAGTTTTAGCGATGAGTTAGGTCAAAATTTATTTGCAATGTGGGTTGTTCGTTGTAAGATGAGAATAATGGCGTTATAGTTAGTCAATTTTGTTGATAGGCGGTGAAAAATACGGTGAAAAAGTGGTTGTGGGGGTTGATGATTACCCTCGTCATCGTTTTGGGCGCGGGTTTTGCGGGCTATAACTTTTTCATGGAAAAGGCGGCGGAAAAACTATCCCGAGAATTGTCGAGTAACGAGAATCTGATGAAGGATATTGAAAAATTTGGCGTCGCGGCTGGATCGTTGAGTGAGGATGAACAATCGAAGGAACAGACAGGAAACGAGGGTAGCGGGGAACCCGATTCGGACCAAGTGGACGCGGATGGCGGGGCGAGTGGACCTGACGATCAATCAGCTCCAAATCCAGCATCATCGACATCGGATCCGAACAGTGAAAAATCGAATGCGAGCAAAACGGGTAACAGTGGCGCAGGTAAAAACGCCAGCGGTGGCGGGCTGCAATTTAAAAGTAAGCAAGAGGCGGTAAAGTTTGTGATGACCCGTTTCTCGGCTTCGGAAGTTAGTCGATTAAGCAAAATGTCCGTTTCCGATCTAACCCCTGCGGAAAAACAGGAATTGAAGGCGCTCGCCTATTCCAAATTCTCTCCCGCCGAAATTGAAGCCGTGCGAAAAGCCGTTTCCCAATAAGCAACACCGATTAGACGTAGGCAACACGAAAAAAGGGAATCTTGGCCCATGTTAGCCATAGGCTCACGTGAAGCGCTAACTTCATGGAGACGTGGCGGGGGCGACGAGCAACGCGGGTATTTTTTACCCGCCCGCTCCCAGGGGATCCAGCTGTCGTTCGGGGGGGGCCCGCCGCCCGCCATCCGTTTTTGTAACGGGAGTCTGGACCCTTACAGCGCGACAATCCTGTAAACATAGATCTATAACGGGAGCTGGGCCCCTTACAGCCAAGTTATCCATTGAATCCGCGATTTCATTCGCGCGTAGAGGTCAAAAATCCCTTTACAGCGCTCAATTCCACCTCCCTCTATTTGTAACGGGACTTGCGACCTTTACAGCTCTGCGCCCACAACTTGGTTTAGTAAAAGTCGAGGGTAGGGGGAGCTCATGCGGAAAATCGGGACCGCCGCGTCCATAGTTGTCAAAAGTCCATCTAAGTCGTTGCGTGTAGGCCAGTCCGCCCTAGTTAGTTGACGCAAGTCCACTTAACCCCCCCATCCAGAATCCCTCTCTTCATCAATCCTCTCCTCTTCCTGCGCCAATCGGCGTCATGCATGGCCCGCAAGAATCCCCGACTCGTCCCCAGCGAACCATCGACCTTCCTCAATTCCCCCTTTCCGCTTTTCGCAAAAGATGGGTATAATAAAAAATAGCATGATCGTCAAAACGGCAGGCAATCAGAAAGTAGAGGGAGTGTGCGTGTTGGAGACAGTTTACATAGGCAAGACGAAAGATGTGTACCGCAAAGAAGATGGGAATTTTCTATTGAAGTTTAAAGATGATGTAACCGGAACGGATGGCGTTTTTGATCCGGGGGCGAATACGGTTGGTCTAACGATCGAAGGAGCGGGCCAAGCGGGGCTGCGGCTCACGCAATTTTTCTTTGAAAAAATCAATGCGGCGGGCATTCCAACGCACTATATCGATGCGGACATCGAGCAGGCGACGATGACGGTGAAGCCGGCTCAAATGTTTGGCGAAGGTGTTGAAGTGATTTTGCGTTATCGGGCGGTCGGCAGTTTTCATAGACGTTATGCAAAATATTGTAATGAGGGCGACGCGCTCGCTGGCTACGTGGAAGTCACCTTGAAAGATGACGATCGAAATGACCCGCTGATCACGGCGGACGGCCTTGAGATGCTGGGTATCATGACCAAACAAGAGTATCAAACGTTAGTGGAGTTTACGAAGCAAATAGGGGAGATTGTAAAAGGGGAGTTAGCTAAAAAGGAGCTCGAGCTGTACGACATAAAATTTGAATTTGGCCGCGTTGGCGAAGACAATCATGTTGCCCTGATCGATGAAATTTCGGGGGGAAATATGCGCGTCTATCGCAATGGGGAATATATCGAACCGCTTCAGTTGGAAAAGTTAATGTTTTAATTCTAGATAAACGGAAAAAAGCCTATCGCATATAAAATGATAGGCTTTTTCGCGCTTGGTCTGCTCACAACAAATGTTAAGCTTTAAACGTAATCGGAAACGCTTTGACCCCATATACAAACGGGCTCTCGATAAACTCCAAATTTGCTTCGGGAGCTAATTGAATATCTTGTAGCCGTTCGAGGATCGCGCGAATAGCATGCAGTCCTTCTAAACGAGCGAGCGGCGCCCCAAGGCAAAAGTGGATGCCAAAGCCAAACGAGAGGTGGTTGTTCGGTTTGCGATCGATGATGAATGTATTTGGATCGGTAAATTGAGCTTCGTCGCGGTTGGCGGAAGCGACCCAGTTCACGACTTGTTCACCGGCCATAATCTGTTTGCCGCCTATTTGAATATCTTCGGTGGCGATGCGGCTAACCGCTTGAATCGGCGGGTAGAAGCGCAAGGCCTCCTCAATAAAGTTTTTAATTTGCGTGGGATCGTTTCGTAACTGTTGTTGCAAAGCTAGATCTTCTGTTAGTCGGCGTACGGAGTTGGTGATCAAGTTTGTCGTCGTTTCGTTGCCTGCCGCCAACAATAGAATGGAAAATCCGAGAATTTCCTCGTCGCTCAATTTTTCCCCTTCAATCTCCGCTGAAAGGAGCACTGAAATTAAATCATCTTTTGGCTGGCTGCGGCGTTGTCCGATAATTTTTGCAAAATAGGCCCCCAGTTCCTTGGTCGCTTTATCCTTTTCCATCATCACACGCTCAAACGCCTCGGCAGAACTGTCCGCGCTCCCTTTAACGAGCGCATCCGACCACTCTTTAAACAGCTGTCGATCCTCAGCTGGGACACCCAATAATTCGGCGATGATGATCACCGGCAACGGAGTTGCTAGATCATGGACCATGTCCATTTGCCCTTTCCCTTGTACAGCAGCGAGCAGCTCGCTGGTAATCGATTCGATGCGCGGGGCTAAATCATTCACCATTTTCGGCGTAAAGGCCTTGTTCACCAATGCTCGCATCTGGCTGTGGCGCGGCGGGTCCATCGTCAAAATGGTGACCGTATTTCCGCGTTCTAAGCTGCGTTTTGAGGAAAAGGTGGCAGGATCTTTTAAAATACGGTGTACATCTTCATAGCGAAAAATATCCCAACAGCCACGTGTTTCGTCGTAACGAACCGGAGTCGTCTGGCGTAATCGTTCGTAAATCGAAAAAGGATTTGCCCGATCTTCTGGCGATTGTAATTCTGGCATAGGAATTAGCGTTCTAGTCAACGTCGTTTGCATCGTATAGTCTCCTTTGTTTGGTAGTCGTCACTAGTAGGTTATCCCAATCTTGAGCATTTCATCGGACAACGGTAAAACTTTGCTTTTAAAATTAACATCAACTTCTCACAACATGTGGCAGACGACGTCGCGCGAGCCCCTTGTCATCGTAAAAAGTTGATCACTGCTAGTTTCATCAACTTTGGCGGGAGAAAAGTGGTATGATAGATTGAACAATTTTTTTGAAAAAAAGTGAGGGGTTGTCGTTGATTAAAGGGATTGAACATGTCGGAATTTTGGTGCCTAATATGGACCAGGCCATTGCTTTTTATCAGGAGGCGTTTGGATTGTCATTACGTAGGCGGGAGAGCCTCAACGCGGAGGTCGAATTGGCCTTTCTCACGTTTGCCGACCAGCCAAATGTGGAAGTCGAACTGATCGCGGGACCTGGAGTTGAACATAACGGAGCCGGGTTGATCGATCATCTGGCGTTTCGCGTGGAGGGAATCGAGTTAGAAATTGAACGTTTGAAAAAACTCGGGGCAGAACCAATTGACCTCGAACCACGCGTCATCCTTGGTGACGTAAAAATTGCCTTTTTAAAAGGACCGCATGGTGAAAAACTAGAATTAGTGGAAAGAAGTTAACGCAATGGAACCCATTTTTGAATAAAGAGGGGCGCAAGGTATATGACAAAAGTAGCATCACGTACTGCCGCCGCAAAAATCGTATCATGGACCGTCGTGTTTTTGTGGATGGCCCTCATCTTCTTTTTATCGCGCCAACCTGGGACGGAATCGGGTGAACTCAGCCGCGGAATAACCGCTTTTATTATAGATATTGCCAGAAAAGTAGCGCCCCAGTTTGATCTCGAAACGAGCAATTTCCACTTTTTCATACGGAAAAACGCTCACTTTTTCGCTTACTTCATCCTCGGTGTCTTCGTGATGAACGCCATGCGGACAAGCCGTATCGTTGGATTTCGTCGTTTCGCCTGGACCATCGTAATCTGCGTCCTGTACGCGATTTCCGATGAAACCCATCAGCTCTTTATTCCCGGCCGCTCCGGTGAAGTGAGGGATGTTTTGATCGACACTGCCGGCGCAGCCACAGGCATCGGCTTTTATTTATTGATAAGTTGGTTTTTTAGTAAGAGAAGCCGTTACAGCAAAAAAGTCCATGAAGCCGATTCTATTCACGCGCGCCAACGATTTTGAATACTGAACGTTGAATATGAAGGCCGCTTGTCAAAGAAATTTTGATTTCAAATTAAATCATTCCGATCCACCATTCTAGGGGCAAAACTAAGGGGCGCGCTCCCTTTTTTGATGTGGCTTGGATCGCGCGCGGCCTTTATTATCGAATATTGTGGACGGTATATCAGCGCGTTTTTCTCAGGATGTAGTTCCTTGCATGGGAATACTTTCCTCACCTTACTTCGACTGTGATCTCCTAGAATTCAACCACCTTATGCGAGTCAATCGTAAATTCGTCGTTTGCAGACAATACGACCAAGAAGCGGCTATTTCTGAAAAGCATACCCCGAGAAACTACTGCAACGGTCAAAATTCCCTTTAGAAAACGGATCCGCATCTATCTTGATGTGTAGTGGTCTTTGAGGCCCTTGCAATTGGAATTTTTAAAAAAACAAGGGCGCAAACGAGCTGCAAGGGCCAGATCGACCATTGCATGCTTAATTTTATCCATCTGTCTTTTGTAATGGTCGCAAATACTCTTAGAGCAATTAACCATCTATCCCACGCGGTCCTCTTACCTCAGTCCATAATGAGTTCCCTTCCCCCACCCGCCAAATCGCAAAGCGCCCATGATGATCCACAACATTCGATAACTATATTAGGAATTGGAAGGCGCCTTCTCGAAATCTCCAATGTGTAGCATCCACAATATTCGATAAAAAAGAGTGCCGCCCTTCGCCCCCGATCCGCCGCGGCCCGCATCTCCGAAAATTCCCCCCAACTCCATCCACAATATTCGATAATAAAGCGCGCCACCGTCCTTCCCTGACCATGCCTGTGTATCTAGGAGGAAACATGAGGACCCGATAGGTCATAACCGCTTATACAGGCTCATTACGCTATACTCGGCCATATCGCTGAATATCCTTTTTGTGGAAATCCACGCAACCGCGTACAATACGTTGATATATAAACAAATGAGTCAGAAAAACAGACTAAAGGGGAAGAAAAATGAGAAAATCAGTGTTAACTGTATTTGGACTATTTATGATTTTATCAATGGCCTTAGTTGGTTGCGGCGGCAGCGCGTCCGTAGATACGGCAGAGGGCGAAACGAACGCAGAACCAGGCGACACGACAGACGGCAAATTGTTGGACCCGAACAAGTTCCATTTTGCCATGAGCGGCGTGTATAAACCGTACAACTACGTGAATGAAAAGAATGAGCTAGAAGGCTTTGATGTGGATATCGCCCATGAAATCGCGAAGCGAATGGAGTTGGAGCCTGTTTCGGAACAGTTGCCGTGGGACTCGCTGATCATGGAACTGAAATCAGGTAAGTTTGACGCGATTACGGCAAGTATGGCAATCACCGATGATCGACTGAAAGAAGTCGACTTCACCCGCCCGTACTACTTGTCACAAGCCGTCATGTTTGTTCACGAAGACAATGCGGATAAGATCCGATCCAAAGAGGATCTCGAAGGCAAAAAGGTAGGCGTGGTGGCGGCCTCCACGTTTAAAGAAGCGGCAGAAAAATTGATCGGCCCCGAGGGCGAAGTCGTCGAATACACCAGTGACCTGCTTGCTCTAGAAGAACTAAAAGATGCGCGTCGCCTCGATGCGGTCATTACGGACTTAGGGGTGGGCCAGCATGCGATTGAACACGCAAATTTACCGGCAATCGCAGTGGGCGAAGCGCTTTTTGTTGATAAGATCGGAATTGCCGTGCAAAAAGGCAATCAAGAGCTGCTCGATGAGCTGAACGAAGCGCTCGAAGCGATGATCGAGGATGGAACGTACTTAAAAATCAGTGAAGAGTGGTTTAACGAAGATATGTTAGAAGAGAAATAGGCGACACAAAAAGCTTGCTTCAACAAAAAGGGGCTGGTTCATTGAGTAGGCGGTTAAATAAACACCTAAGCGAATGAATCAGCCTTTTCTATTTTTCTTTTAGGTTTCTTTCAGGGAGGTCAACATGGCGGACATTATCAACTTATTTATGCAAACGTGGCCAGGTTTTTTGAAGGCGGCCTGGTTTACTTTACGCTTAACTGCGGTCGCGCTCGTTTTTGGCAGCGTCGTTGGATTGATCGTTGCTTTTATGCGCTTGTCAAAATGGCGAATCATCTCGGGTTTGTCACAAATTTACATCACGATGGTTCGGGGCACGCCGCTTATTTTACAAATTTACGTGCTGTATTGGGGGATGCGCGAAATTATTTTGCTCGATCGATTTTGGGCGGGAGTGATTGCGCTTGCGATTCACAACGGGGCGTACATCGCCGAAATTTTCCGCGGAGCGATCCAGTCGATCGACAAAGGGCAGGCAGAAGCGGCTCGGTCGCTGGGCATGTCTCTGCCGTTAACGATGCGGCGAATCATATTGCCGCAGGCTTTTAAGCGGGCGATTCCGCCGCTCGGCAACCAATTTATTATCGGGCTGAAAGATTCATCGCTTGTCGGCTTTATCGGGTATCAGGAGTTGTACATGTTTTCCAACTCGACCGCGGCTCGCACGTTGTTGAACTTGGAATCCTATATGATCGCGGGCCTTTATTATCTGGCGCTCGTTTTAATTTTCACCTATATCGTCCATCGTTTGGAACAGCGGCTAGATGTGGACAACAATCATAAAGGAGGTGTAACGCATGTCGAAGGAACGCATGGTCGAGGCGCGCAAGCTTAACAAATCGTTCGGTCAACTGCATGTTTTAAAAGATTGTGACCTACAAGTCGATCGCAACGAAGTCGTCGTGATGATCGGGGCGAGCGGCTCGGGCAAAAGCACGTTGCTGCGTTGCCTTAACTTCTTGGAACTCGAAGACAGCGGTGAGATCTTTATTTCTGGAAAAAAGGTGGACCCGCGTAAAGACGACTTGAATCGCATTCGCCAACAAGTCGGGATGGTGTTCCAGCATTTTAACTTGTTCCCGCATATGAACGTGTTGCAAAATGTGATCGAGGCGCCGATGCAGGTTAAAGGGGTGAGCAAAGCGCAGGCGATCGCCTTGGCCCAAGAGCTATTGGAAAAAGTCGGGCTCGCCGATAAAGCGGACAGTTATCCGAGTCAGTTGTCAGGCGGACAACAACAACGCGTCGCCATCGCGCGGGCGTTGGCGATGAAGCCGGATGTGATGTTGTTCGATGAACCGACCTCGGCGCTCGATCCCGAACTCGTCGGCGAAGTGCTCGGCGTCATGCGCGATTTAGCCAAAGAGGGGATGACGATGGTCGTCGTCACCCATGAAATGGGCTTCGCTCAAGAAGTCGCCGATCGAGTCATCGTCATGCACGACGGGGCGATCATCGAACATGGTCCGCCCGAGCAAATTTTCCAACACCCGAAACACGAACGCACCCAGCGGTTCCTAAGTCAAGTACTCTAAAACAAAACAAGCGGATCAGATAACGGGTAGTTATCTGATCCGCTTTTCATTTAAACCATTCCATCCTCATCTCACTATCTTAACCGACCTTGTCAAACTGACTTTGATACAGTTGAGCGTAAAACCCATCATTGGCGAGCAATTCATCGTGTGAGCCTTGTTCAATGATGTCCCCGTCTCGCATCACCAAAATCAGGTCAGCGTTGCGAATCGTGGACAGTCGATGGGCGATCACAAAGCTGGTGCGCCCTTGCATCAGATGGTCCATCGCTTTTTGAATGAGCGCCTCGGTGCGCGTATCGACTTTACTGGTCGCTTCATCCAAAATCAAAATTTTCGGATCGGACAAAATCGCGCGAGCAATCGTCAACAGCTGTTTCTGCCCTTGTGAAATGTTGTCGGCCGCCTCATTTAAGACCATCTCATATCCGTCCGGTAACGCCCGAACAAAATGATCAACCTGAGCCGCTTTTGCCGCTTCAATCACGTCTTCGTCCGTCGCGTCGAGCCGACCGTATCGAATGTTATCGGCGATCGTCCCATTAAACAACCATGTATCTTGCAGCACCATCCCGAACAGCCCGCGCAGTTCATTCCGTTCAAAATCGCGAATGTCATGACCATCGATGCGGATCGTCCCACTGTTCACATCGTAAAAACGCATTAGCAGTTTGACGATCGTCGATTTACCGGCCCCGGTTGGACCGACGATGGCGATTTTTTGTCCCGGATTCACGTTTGCGTTGAAATTGCGGATGACGGTTTGTCCAGGTTCATAGCCGAACGCGACCTGTTCAAACTGGACGCCGCCCTCAATCGCCACCGCATTTTTTCCATCGACGCCAGTTTGTTGAACCGTCAAGGCCTCAGCCGCTTCCTCGACTTCTTCCTCTTCCGCCAAAAACTCAAAAACGCGTTCCGCGGCCGCCGCTGTTTGTTGCAGCACGTTGGAAATGTTGGCGATCTGGGTGACAGGATGGGTAAACGAGCGCACATATTGAATGAACGCCTGGATGCCTCCGACCGTCAAACTGCCTGTCACCGTCAAGTAGCCGCCGAGAATACAGATGACGACATACGTCAAGTTCCCGATAAAGGTGGTGATCGGCATGATCATCCCTGACAAAAAGTTCGCCTTCCAAGCCGACGCGTACAGCGTGTTGTTGTACTCATCGAACGTGGTGGCCGCTTCCTTTTCCCCGTTGAACGCTTTGACTACCTCATGGCTGCTAAAAATTTCTTCTACATGCCCGTTCACATGACCTAAATATTGTTGTTGATTGCGAAAATGAGTTTGTGATTTTTTCACGATGCCGATGACAGATACCATCGATAGCGGTAAAATCAGCAAGGCCGCTAGCGTCATCTGCCAACTGATCGTTAGCATCATCACCGTAATCCCGATCACTGTCGTTACCGACGTGATGATTTGCGTCATGCTTTGGTTTAGTGTCTGGTTGATCGTGTCGACGTCGTTCGTAATCCGCGACAGCACCTCGCCGTGGTTTGTTTTATCGAAATAACGAAACGGTAATTTATGAATCTTCTCATTAATATCACTGCGCAGCTTGCGGGTGATCTGCATGCTGACCCCCGCCATCACATACCCTTGTAAATAGGAAAAGACGGCGCTGATGATGTACAAGCCGAGCAACCATAATAAAATTTTCCCAATCTTTTCAAAGTGGATCCCGCCAATGCCCGCGATTTGGTCCATGATTCCTTTAAAAAGTTCGTCCGTCGCTTGACCTAGAATTTTGGGGGCCACAATTGTAAACACGGTGGAGATGATCGCCAATATCCAGACGCCCGCAATCGTCCACTTGTGCCGCCCGACATAACTGAGCAACTGCTTCATCGTTGCTTTAAAGTTTTTCGCTTTTTGGCCCGGCATCATGCCGTGTCCGCCGTGCCCGCGTCCGCCAAAACCACCCATTGGTCCGCGACCGCCGCCAGCCCCGTGTCCCGCGGGTCCGCGATGCCCACTTTGTTGTTGACTCATGCTAACTCCTCCTTTGACAGCTGCGAAGAAGCAATCTCGCGATACTCAGGGCATTGTTGCAGGAGTTCGCGGTGGGTGCCGCGTCCGACAATTTCGCCTTTTTCCAGCACGAGAATTTGTTCGGCATGCATAATCGTGCTCACGCGTTGGGCGACGATAATCATCGTTGCGTTCGCCGTTTGCTCCTTCAACGCCTGGCGCAACCTGGCATCGGTGCGAAAATCGAGCGCGGAGAAACTATCATCAAAAATGAGCGCGTCAGGACGTTTCGCCAAGGCGCGGGCGATCGTTAACCGTTGTTTCTGTCCGCCCGACACGTTGGACCCGCCTTGCGAGATCGGCGCCTCAAACTGCTCGGGTTTTTCCGAAATAAACTCCGTCGCCTGAGCGACTTCAGCCGCCCACTTCATTTCTTCTTCGGTCGCATCGGGTTTGCCGTAAATCACATTCGAGGCGATCGTCCCCGATAAAAGTAATCCTTGTTGGGGCGCGTACCCGATTTTTGCCCGTAAATCTCCCAGTTTTACGTGACGAATATCGACGCCGTCCAATTGAATTTCACCCGCGCTCACATCGTAAAAACGGAGAGCTAAGTTGGCAATCGTTGATTTACCTGAACCGGTTGACCCGATAATCGCGGTCGTTTGTCCGGGCTTGGCCACAAAAGAAATCGCGCGCAGGGCGTCTTCTTCGGCGCCTTCATAACGGAAATAAACGTCCTTGAATTCGAGTACCCCTCTTTTCTGCGGGTCAAACGATTGTGGTTCGACAGGATCGGAAATGGCGATTTCCGTTTCTAACACTTCCGTGATCCGTCCCGCTGACACCGCCGCTCGCGGCACCATAATAAACATCATCGAGACCATCATAAACGACATTAAAATTTGCATGACGTATTGCATAAAAGCCATCATGTCGCCCACTTGCATTGAAGAAGCGGCGATCCGCTGGGCCCCGACCCAAACGATCAGCAGAGTAACGGCGTTCATAATGAACATCATCGTAGGAAACATGAACACCATCACGCGGTTAACGAATAAGTTTGTTTGCGTCAAATCGGTGTTCGTTTGTTCAAAACGTTCTGTTTCGTGGCGCTGGGCTCCGACCGAGCGAATCACCATCAGCCCGTTCAAATTTTCCCGAGAAACCAAGTTCAATTTATCCATTAACTTTTGAATTAATTTGAATTTAGGCATGGCAATCGTCATCACGACAATAATCATCCCCAACAAAATCACGACGGCGAGGGCAATAATCCAACTCATCGAAGCCGATTTGTTGACAGCCATAATGATCCCGCCAATCCCCAAAATCGGGGCGTAACACATCATCCGAATCCCGATCAGCAGCACTTGCTGCACTTGGTTGACGTCGTTTGTGCAGCGGGTGATCAGTGACGCGGTTGAAAATTGATCAAATTCCCGCTTCGAGAAATCCTCGACTTTGGCAAAAATTTGCGTCCGCAAGTTTCGGGCCACGCCTGTTGCCGTTCGCGAAGCAAGAAAACCGACAATCACCGTCGCCAGTCCACCAAGTAAGGCGATGCCGAGCATTTTGAGTCCAACTTTGAGAATGTAGCTGGTCTGTTTGGCTCCTAAATCAACGCCTAATTCATTGTAAAAAGCTTTCGTAAACAGGATCCCCGTTTGTTTTTGCATCATCGGGTCGGTCGCCGCAAGTTGCCGCGCCTCTTGGATCGCTGATTCTGGCAACGAATGTAGCATCGGTATCATTGGATACAATTTTGTCACATCGATGTTGGTGGCCTGTTCCGCCTGGGAAGCTGCCTCGGCATCTCCTGTTGGAGGCTGCATGTCTGGCGCCATTTCTGTCATCAGGTGGACCAACGTGAGCGACGCCGCCCCAAAAGCATCGTCGAGCGCTTCCGAATCAGCGCTGGGTTTGCCGCCGTCATTGGTCTTTTTTATATAATATTGTGGATCCGCTGCGGCAGGGTACAAACTTCCATACAATTCCCCTTCGGTATTTTTATCCGTGGCTGAAACGGGCGCATAGTTCGCTTCCACTAATCGCTGTTCCTCATCCGTCATCAATGTCGTCGCCAACCGCATTCCGTCTTCGCTCAGCGCGTCAGGCGCGGCGTGTTCAATTCCGCTTTGTTGAATCCCAACATTGACGATCTCTGACATGTAGTTTGGCAAGTTCAAATCGGCAAAAGCCTGCGTAAACAGGAACACAATCGCCAACAAAATCCCGCCTAAAAATGGTTTAAGCTGCTTTGCAAATTTCATCCGCGATCCTCCTCCCCTTTTTCATTCAACTGCTCGGAAATATCGGCGAAACGTTGAAACAAATCCACCAGTTGCCGTGTGTCATCCTCGCCAAACAACGTAATGATCTCCTCCAAGCGCTGATTAAAATACCGCTCCATCTGGGCCAACATCTCCACGCCCGCCGAAGTCAGCGTCACCACCACTTTGCGGCGATCCGCCTTGTCCGTCTCACGAACAATGTACCCCTTTTTCTCAAGCGAACGATACATCTGTGAAATGGCAGGCTTCGTCACATGCAGCTTTTTTTGCAATTCCTTCGTCAAAATCGGGCGATCGGAGTCCGCCGCGTGCCGCGCGATTCGCTTCATCAAAAAAACTTCTCCCATATGCAAATCCAATTCCGGCGGGAACTGAATCGTAACCTTTCTAAAACGAAAAAGAGAGCGGGCGAGCTGTTCCTTCAATTGATGGTCTGCATGGCTTCCCATTCGTTGCTTGCTCCTCGCAGTCCGTTCATCGTCAACCACCGTTCGTACCCTCCTTCTGATCACAAACTATTAAGCACTTAACTATTAAGCATTAAACAGTATACAACCATTAGCGCGAAAAATAAACCTTTTTTAAAAAGGGGATCGCTGGAAGCGAGGCATTGCGACGGGTAACGAGTTAAACCGCGATTGTATTGGGGGAGGACGAGGGGAGCATTCCGCTCCCGCTTCGAGCGGTATATCCACAATACTCGATAAAAAAGGGCCGCGATGACAGAGAAGACCAGCGAGATTAAAGTCAATCCACAAATCCACAATATTCGATAAAAAAGCGAGGCGCGGCGGGGATGGGGGCGGAAGGTAGGCGCGGAAGGGGAGGTTGGTTGGCAGGTCGGCAGGCGGGAAGGTTGGCTGTAAAGGCCAAAACGGCCCTTACAAATTTAAGATTCGAGCATCAATCCCCTGTAAGGGGCTCCCAGGCCTTTACAACAAGATAAGTGGGGAAAAAATGGGGCATGATCACTTGTAAGGGTCTGAGCTGCCTTTACAAACCCAAATTTGCGGGTGACATTTATGCAAGAGTCAAAACTCCCTTTACAGTCCGATCAAACGCGCAAATTTGATCCCGGCTAACTCGATCCACAATATTCGATAAAAAAGCGAGGCGCTCCCTCCCTCCACCGACCGCTGCCCCACCACCCATTAGCAAAAATTGGTTAACCACCAAAATATCTGCTAACATAAACACACGCACAATCGTTTTAATCGATTAGTTCATTTTATATATAATGATAGGAAGGTATTATGACGCGTAAAAAAAGGAAAAGCAAGTTCAAAAGATTGCTCTACTGGATTCCCGTCATTCTTTGGATGGCTGTCATTTTTAAAGCGTCTTCGCAACCATACGAAGATCAAGATTTACGACCGATGTTGGACCAATATGCTCCGAAAGCAACGGTAGAAAAATATCTCGGTGATGTCAAAGTAAACTATGCGGGCAGGGAAATCAGTATCGAACAAAGGGGTGTGCCCGCGTTTCTTGAGTTTTTCATTCGTAAAGGAGCGCATATTTTCGTATTCATGATGCTGGCGATTCTCATTCAATGGGTTGTCCAAAAAACATGGTTAAGAGGATTCCGCAGTTACGCCTTTACCTTGATCGTCACGTTTCTGTATGCGTGCAGTGACGAATGGCATCAATCGTTTAACCCCAATCGCACCGCCAAATTATCAGACGTAGGAATCGACATGGTTGGCGTTTTCATCGGCCTCGCGTTCATCTTTGCGATCAACACTTGGAATCGATTTCAGCAGCGTATCCGTTAAAAGGAAAGTTTTTTGAACATTTATATTGTTTCGTTCATCGACTAATTATAAAATAGAGCATAGGCAACTGGTTCTTTCTTATATACAGAAAGCGTTCGGTTGGTTAAAAGGGTCAAATTTGCTAAATAAAGAATGGGAAAATCTTAAGGGGGAAAAAGAAGGTAATGTCTACCATGTTAGAAAGTGAACAAACGGAGTTGGAAGCGGCGCGGGCTTATGTGAAACAAGTGTATGATTCTGTCGTTCAACGCAACTCGATGGAACCGGAATTTCTGCAAGCGGTTAAGGAGATTTTGGATTCCCTCTTGCCTATTCTCGCTAAAGAGACCAAATATAGGGAAAATGGAATTTTGGAGCGACTCGTAGAACCGGAAAGATTAATTTCGTTCCGCGTGCCGTGGGTCGATGACCAGGGCAAAGTCCAAGTGAATCGTGGTTATCGGGTGCAATTTAACAGCGCAATAGGCCCCTATAAAGGTGGAATTCGTTTTCATCCGTCGGTCAATGCGAGCATCGTTAAATTTTTAGGTTTTGAACAAATTTTCAAAAATGCCTTAACAGGACAACCCATCGGCGGTGGTAAAGGCGGATCCGATTTTGATCCAAAAGGAAGATCCGACCGCGAAATTATGAATTTTACACAAAGCTTTATGACCGAATTGTACCGTTATCTTGGACCTGATGTAGACGTTCCCGCGGGGGATATCGGCGTTGGAGCGAGAGAAGTTGGGTACATGTTTGGGCAATATAGAAGAATTCGCGGCGCATACGAAGCCGGCGTGTTAACTGGAAAAGGAATCGGGTACGGTGGAAGCTTAGGTAGAAAAGAAGCGACCGGGGCGGGTCTCGTTTACTTCATGCGTGAAATGCTAAACGGGGCGGGACTCAGTTTTCAGGGCGCGTCCGTCGTCGTTTCAGGATCGGGTAACGTTGCGATTTACGCGATGGAAAAAGCGATTGAGTTTGGGGCAAAAGTGGTTGCTTGCAGCGATTCCAGCGGATACATTTATGATCGTAACGGATTGAATCTTGACACAGTTAAGCGATTGAAAGAAGTAGAAAGAAAGCGAATCAGCGAATACGTGAATGAGCATCCTGGTTCAGAGTACTATGAGGGATGTTCTGGGATTTGGACAATTCCATGCGATATTGCGTTACCTTGCGCGACACAAAATGAAATTGACGAAACTTCTGCGAGACAACTCATTGAAAATGGGGTAAAAGCAGTTGGAGAGGGCGCCAACATGCCGTCTACGCTAGAAGCAATTGATGTGTTCTTAAACGGCAACGTCCTATTTGCTCCAGCAAAAGCGGCGAACGCTGGCGGAGTTTCCGTGTCCTCTTTAGAGATGGCGCAAAATGGCATGAAATTGGCTTGGTCCGCGGAAGAAGTCGATGAAAAACTCCAAGGCATCATGGCCGACATCTATCGCAGCGCAATGGCTGCGTCACAAGAATATGGTGTCCCTGGTAACCTCGTAGCTGGCTCAAACATTGCCGGTTTCCAAAAAGTAGCCGAAGCCATGCTGGCCCAAGGTGTTATCTAATTAAAGGCGCGTATTAGCGCATATGCGTATCACGGCGGCGAAAAGCGATCCATTCGTTTTTCGCCGCTTTTATATTTTACCCAAATCCTCACGTGGTCAATGGGGGATGTCCCCCTTCGTAACGGCCTTTTTTATCGAATATTGTGGATGAGTGATGTGGATAGATAGACCAATAATTGCTTTTTTATCGAAAATTGTGGATGGAATAACGGCTCTTCCTTCGTTCGTTTCCTTTTATATCTGAAAATGTGGATGAAGGCGGAGTGAAAAGCGGAAAAGTCGGTGTCGAAGCTCTCATAATGGATAGAATGCTCAGTCATTTTCTTTTTCATCGAGTATTGTGGATAATGTGCTACGAATCAATTTTGATAGTTCGCTTTATTATTAGAAATTGTGGATGGATTACTGGGCTTGGCTTAACTAGCATTTAGATATCCACAATGCGACATTTTGCCCGATGACTTTCAGAAGAACCCTGTTTGCTTGGTCCTAAAAAAGTTTTTCTCGCCCGCTCAACTTGATCCACAATATTCGCTAAAAAAAGAAGAGTAGCCCAAAAGCGTTCGCAGGCTACTCTTCCTCTCCAGTTTTTATATCCACTTCCTACTTATCAAAATAATTCCACCTAGCATCTTCCTCGACGATCTCTTTTCAGGCCAAACCGATTGCCTCTTTTACGCGACTTAATTCCAACTCTATAAACTCCTGAAAAGTAATGCTCAATTTTTGATTTCGGTAAATGTCCGCCATTTTTTCAATGAACTCATCAGAAAGAATAACATGTCTCATAACCAATCAGCGCTCCTTTTTGAATATAAAATCCCGCGATTTAGGGTACTTAAAGTATTCGACCTGTAGGTCTGTCGAATCCTTTGATGAAAAAGGTCTTTCTTTGACTTGTTTCGTTGAATTGAATTTTTGTTATAATAGGGTAACTAATTCTAATTTATAGGAAGGGGGATGGGACCTTATGGCTATTTTAGTAACCGGTGGCGCCGGGTACATCGGCAGCCACGCGTGTGTGGAATTGTTGAACGAAGGGTATGACATCGTTGTCGTCGATAATTTTAGTAATAGTAAACCAACCTCGTTAAAAAGGGTAGAAGAGATTACGGGAAAAACTTTTCCGTTTTATGAGGCGGATTTATTGGACTGCGCAGCGTTGGACCGTATTTTTCAGGAGAATGAAATTGAGGCTGTGATCCATTTTGCGGGGTTAAAAGCCGTCGGGGAGTCGGTTGAAAAACCACTCAGTTATTACCATAACAACATCACGGGTACGTTAGTGTTGTGCGAGGTGATGCAAGCCCATGGCGTATATAATATCGTATTCAGTTCCTCGGCAACGGTGTACGGTTCACCGGAAAAAGTGCCGATCAAAGAAACGGCTGCGTTACAAACGACGAACCCGTATGGACGGACAAAACTAATGATTGAAGAGATTTTACGCGATTTGCGGGTGGCAGATGAAAGGTGGAGCATTGCTTTGCTCCGTTATTTTAACCCAATCGGCGCTCATAAGAGTGGAAAAATTGGCGAAGATCCAAGCGGATTACCTAACAATTTGATGCCATATATCACCCAAGTGGCGATTGGCAAACTGGCTGAGTTAAAAGTTTTTGGTAACGATTATGAAACGGTGGATGGAACAGGCGTTAGGGATTACATTCACGTTGTCGATTTGGCAAAGGGGCACTTAAAAGCGTTACAAAAAACGCAGCTCCATAGTGGAGTTGAAGCGTATAATTTGGGGACAGGCAAAGGGTACAGCGTATTGGAAGTGGTGGCTGCTTTTGAAGAAGCGTCAAAATGTAAGATTCCTTACGCGATCGATGAACGCAGACCTGGGGATATTGCCGCCTGTTACGCGGATCCACAAAAAGCGAAAGAACAATTGGGTTGGCAGGCAGAAATGGGAATCGCGGAGATGTGCGCTGATTCGTGGCGGTGGCAATCGCAAAATCCAAATGGGTATGAGTGAGTTAAATGAACAGGAAGAGGGGAGCGAATTCGCTCTCTTTTTTTTCCCATTAACCTTGATTCACATTAGGTGAATCGACATGAAGGATTGCGCGAGAAAGAGGACGGACGGTGTTAAGTGACGCCTCACGATCTGCTAGTGTATTGTTGTGAGGTGTGAATGGACTTCACAGACCGCGCGGTGGGATGGGACAGGGGACAATCGCGCTCGACACAGGATAAAATGTTTTATCTTTATAAGAAGGATTAGTCGTGGTTTAACCCGAAATATATACAGTATGAAATGATGTGAATAAAGATGAAAAAGGGGGGTGATCTGGTTGTTGGTCGGGGAGTTTTTGAATCGTATTCAACAAGGGGAAACGGTAACTGGGATTAGTGAAGCGCTAGGATTGCATCGCAAAACACTGCAACGGCGGTTGCGACGTTTAGGGTATAAGTGGGATTCAGATAACTTAAGATGGCGTTGGGACGGTAAGGAAGGGTCGGAGCCGCTGCATATGTCTCTAGTCGACATGAATATGAGTTGGTCAAAACAATTGGATAAATCCGATTCACAGCCTATGAATCAAGACAAAAAAAATATTATTTCGTCCCCTTTCACTTTGGATGAAATAAGAGATTTAAAGGACATGCTGGAGCAATGGCGTCAATCCCCTGATTCGTTATCCGTTTCTGAACAAGACTTGGTCGATCGTATACAACAGATACGTAATAGTGAGAACGAAAAAGTGCGCAAGACGATTGTGATTGACCATGAGATCGGCGATCGGTTCGATGATTACGCGGATAAGACACGTTTAAATAAATCCGATTTGCTTCATTTGGCTATATATGAGTTAATGGAGAAGTATCGACTACCTTAAAGAGTAGCAGCGGGAGTAGGCATTTTAGCTGATCGAAACAATAAATTGTGAAAAAAGCGGTAATATTTAAGAAAAAAGCGAGGAAATGTCTAAAAAACCTTGCCAAACCGCTGAAATGAATGTATTTTGTAAGCAGGCCAAACAATTGTTTGGAAAAGTTTTCTATCGAGGAGGGCTACGCGTGAACAAGTCAGAATTGATCGCATATGTAGCAGAGCAATCAGAATTAACGAAGAAGGACGCAACAAGAGCCGTAGAGGCGGTATTTGAAGCGATCGAAAGTACTTTAAAGAATGGCGAGAGGGTTCAACTTATTGGGTTTGGGAATTTTGAGGTTCGTGATCGCGCTGCGCGTAAGGGGCGTAACCCACAAACAGGTGAAGAAATCCAAATCGCAGCGAGCAAGGTTCCTGCGTTCAAACCTGGAAAGCAATTAAGAGACGCTGTAAACTAAAAGCGTTCCACTTTCCAGTCATTTTAAAGGTTACGTTTTCCACTATAAAAGAGAGAACGTGTTTTACGATGCTTCGAGATTTCAAAAGAAACCGAGATTTCCGAAAAGGGATTTCGGTTTTTTTGAATCCTTTTTTTAGAAGTGAGGGCTACATTGGGTGGCGCGGGGGATTGGAGTTGTCGGACAGGAACAGCTTTTTTATCGAATATTGTGGATGGCAGTGATAGGGAGTTACCCCTGCATATATGGATATAGTTGTTTTCTGTAATCTGCTTATACGAAAAAAAACGCGGCGATCCATTGGAAGGTCTTCTCCATTGTTTCGACTTTATTAAAGGGAGTCCTATATGGCGCGTCTGCGAGTCGGATCTATTCATCGAAGTTGCCCCTACATCAGGCGATTGATCGTAATAGTAAGTGGATTGGTTTGCAGACCATTGAACAATGTAGTGTTTATTGTTCGGCTTATGTTGGCAAGCGCGTGTAAAAAAGATAGTTGAAATGAAAAGTCTAGTCTAGCAGGGTTCTCGGACAGAATTATACGTTTGATTGAGGCGAGGTGAGCAGGTCAGTAAAAAAAGTTCTTTCATCCGCTCAAATCGGGATTTATACGTCGTGTCAAGATGAAGAAAATAAAACCAAGCTAAATAACGATTCAAATATTTAAAAGAGATCCAGCTGAAATAGGCGATCCAACTTACAAATGTGGGGCGCAAGTCATGGTCCATATGCATGAGTGGAATAAATGCGCCGCTACGGAATGTAATGTAGGGGCTCTTCCAGCCAAGTTTTTCGGTCTCGAATAGCTTTACGTTAAGTTCAGCGCTTGCCAGAGCTTGAAGGATTTTGTGCCGCCAGTAGAAAGCAGTCGTAATCGAAATGCGAACGACAAGAGCAGCATTGAATAGGGAGTAACCTTTTACCATGCATTCAAGGAATTTTACGAATTTTTGCGGCGAATGTGTCCAATGGAACGGAGTGTTGGTCAAATCATTAAAAGTCCGCTCGCAACATTTGCATTTATAACGTTGGCGATCACGATATTTTCCGTAGCGAACAATTTGCTTACTTTTGCAGTGGGGACAAGCATGCTCTCTCTCTTTCAAGGCGTTTAGAATCGCGAGATACGATGGGTAGTCAGTGTAACGCTCAAATAAATTAAAATAAGCCTTGTTCATTTTGAAAACCTCCCCCTTTTTCGAACGCCTGTTCCCATAATAACGTAGATAGCTGATTTTGTCCACCCACAATTTTCAATAAAAAAGGGAACTTTTGAACTCCTTACTTGTATTTTTTCGGAAGCCTCTTTAAGGCTAAATTGGATCAACAATATTCGATAAAAAACAGGGGATAGCAGGCGCCTCGCTGGCTTTTTTAGTTTGAGAAAAATGGTTTTGGCGTAAGGAAAAAAGCATCAACAATATTCGGTAATAAAGCAAAGCGCACGGCGATCACCCCGCCAGAGCCCCCGCCAACAAGCAAAAAAAATTCCTCCTGAATCAGACCAGAAGGAATTTTCACGCTTTTATCTTATTCGGCTTTTGCCTTCGCTTTTTGCGGTTGCTGAGTTTTATAGTCTTTTTCGGATACTAACGGAATTGCTCGGATGAAAATAGCGACAACGACAGCGACGAGCATAATGATCGATCCCGTTAGAAAAGTTGTCGTCAATGCATCGCTAAATATCCCTCTTATCATGACAACCATTTTTTCCGCTAAAGGTAAAATTTCCGTAGGCATCCCATTTAAAATAGTCGTTAATCTCGGTTGATCCAGCAGCGTCTCGGGATTCATTAATTGAGCAAACTGATTCACTTGATCAGGAGGAAGCTGCTCCATCTGTTGACCGCCCGCGCCTGCAAACGCGTCTGTCATCCTGCTCGTCATCCGTGAGCTCATCACACTCCCCAGCACTCCGATTCCAATTGTGCTTCCTAATGAACGGAACAATTGCGAAGATGCCGACGCCACACCAAGCTGAGTTAACGGAACCGCATTTTGTACGGTGAGAGAGAACACGGGTAGGCTAGCGCCGAGTCCAATTCCAATGACAGCTAAGTACAAGATGAGAATTGAGATCGGCGTATCCATATGGATAAAGTGCAGTAAAAACATGCCAATGGACGTGGTCAGTAACCCCGCTACCGCTAACGCCTTGTATTTCCCTGTCTTTGTCATAAATTGACCCGCAAAAGAGGTCGCGATCACCATCACGATCGACATCGGCATCATAATATAGCCGGACCCGCTTGGTGAAATTCCTTTTACACCTTGAATGAAAAACGGCGTATAGATCATCACGCCCATCATCCCCGCCCCGAGTAAAAACACAGCGATATTGGACAACGTCACTATATCATTTTTAAATAACGAAAGAGGCAGCACAGGTGATTTTACTTTTGATTCTGTAATAATAAACGCGATCAAACCTACTATCGTAAGACCAAACAAACTCAAAATTTCCCACGAAGTCCATGCGTACTTACCAGGTCCCTGACCGGCTAAACTAAACGCAAGCAGTAAGGAAACGATGGTTACAGTGAGGAAAAAGGAGCCAAAATAATCGATCGTTTCTCCTTGTCTGCGCTCGACTTTTGGAAATAGCGTCATAATCATGATGAAAGCGACGATGCCGAGCGGGAGAAACACCCAAAACACCCAGTGCCAGTCGAGGTGGTCAACAATATAGCCGCCCATTAACGGCCCGAGCACACTCGAAATACCAAAAATACCACTCATTAATCCGGTCCAACGCGCCCTTTCTCGCGGCAGATACAAATCTCCGATCGCAGTAAAAGCGGTTGACATAATAATCCCCGCTCCGAATCCTGTTATCCCCCGATAAGCAATCAGTTGAAAAATGCTATTTGAGAGTCCAGATAAAAAGGCGCCGAGCGTAAACAAGCCAATTCCTGCTAATATAAACGGTTTCCTTCCATATATATCAGAAAGCTTTCCAACAAGAATCGTCGCGACGGCCGTCGTTAGCAAATAAATCGTAATCGCCCATGTGTAGTAATCCATCCCGCCGAGGCTCGCAATAATACGCGGCATCGCCACACCGATAATTGTCTGGTTAATCGCCGAGAAAAACATCGCAACCATAATTGCGATCATAATCGTTATTTTCTTTTTCTCTGTTAAGTCGTTCATTCGTTTTTCCCCCTTCGTAAATCGTCGATGTTGCGGGAGGCCCGTTCAAAGCAGTTTATAAAAAACGTCAAGTCCGCATCGGATAAGTCGTTGAACACGAGCCTCATCAGTTCAGAGCCCTCGTTTTGCAGCTCCCGAATTGCTTCCTTCCCTTTGTTCGTAATCTTCAAATAGACAACTCGACGATCATCTTGATCACGTAGGCGGGTAATATACCCGTTTTCAATGAGTTTGTCTGCTACCGTTGTCGCCGCTCCAGGTGTGAGGTTCAATGCGTCCGCCAACTCTGACATCCGCTTGTGGGCCCCATTTCGTTCGAGTAAAAAGAGCATATGTGACTGTGATCCAGGGAACCGTTCTTCAAAAATTTGCTTCCATAGAGAACCCAACTTTTTGGATAAATGCCAGTATACCCTCTCAAATTGTCCGAAAAGGTGTTGTTCGTTCGTTAACAAAAGTTTTCCTCCCATAAATGTTTATGTGATTAATAGTTTGACTATCAAAGTATAATGCAGGAGATTGCGGGTTGTCAAACCCAATAATTCCCTCAAATCGCCTTACTCCAGTATGAGGAAAAAGAGTGTTATTTATTCAGAATTGAAAAGGGACATATAGGCATAGATACGGCCGACACATCCCTTTTTATCGAAGATTGTAGACTTTGTAGGGTGTCGTGTGATCGGAAATTCTAAATTAGGTATAAAAGAAATAGGGGCTCGAAAGCCCTACTGTATGATTGTTATATATAGACTAGCAAGACTAAAGGCACTCTTTTTTTTAGTGAAAAGCAGATAAATGAGCTTTTTGTCATTGTAATGTTGTAAAAACTCTGTTATTTTATATTAAAGTTATTCTAATTAAGGAAATTAAGACCTGAGACAGTCGGTGTAGTAGGATTGGACCGTAATCGTAAGGATGTACTGTACCGCCAAGCGGTGGTTACACTTATATGATTTTGTAAATAAGGACTAGGGGGAGATGAGATGGGGTTGGATACTCCACTAGCAGGGATAGACAGTTTGGCATTCGAAAATGAAGGTCCATTAGATATGGAGTGGGTGGAACTAATTCTGGAAGCCAAAAGGTTGGGGTTGAGTTTCGAAGAAGTTCGTAATTATTTTCGCCTTTTTCAAAAGTAATGATATGGGTTTTAAAAATTTGTTGGTCGATTCGATAGGTTGGTAGTTTAGCTAAAAAGAAGAACTACAATCTGTCGAAGATTGATGTGACCCCCAAAAATTAGATTTGTGACTCTCGCTCTTGTGGCGCGGGTCAGACTCCTTTCGAGTGTTGCCATGCATTAATTTTTGAGTCCTATCGTTCTTGATATAGAACAAGGGCGTTATGATATAAAGAACGATCATAAGGAAGTAATGAAACGTGATTTCAACAATTATGAAGCGTCGCAGGTTATTTTTCATCAGCCATTCGCTTTTAAAATGCCCAATCTTGGAATCCGGGCCAAGGGAACAGAGATCACCTTGGAAAAGGAAACGGATCGCCTAACGGTCATCCAGTCGGATCGACGAATCCGGGAAAGGGTAAAGGCAATAAAAAAATAGGTTACTTTTAAAGCAACCACCTATCAAACAGTAATCCATTTTACATAAGACCTGTAACCAAGGTCTTCTTTTTTTCCTCGCTAATCCAATTCTTCATGCCTTCTTGGAAGCTCAACCAGCTGCTTGCAAATCCAATAAAAGGGTAGACGAGGTCATTCCTGAAACTAATAAATGCTAATAAGGCTCCGACCGTGCGCGTTCTATAGGCGCCCATCCACGAGAGATCGCCATGAAGACGAGCAAGATGAGGTACGTTTTCCACTAGGTACGAATAAAAGAAAAAATCCTTTGCAGTGGAATCATGCTATGAGTTCGCATGTATTTAATGGGATCCATTTGATTGTCCCTTCCTGGATGCGATCTCTTTTAATCGTCTCCAATAGTAAAAACCCTTTTTGCAATAAACAGGAACTGTGGGAAAAGAGAGAATGAACCGAGTCCAGATGCGCGTCACCCTCCCGCCTGTTTTTAGAACCGATCGTTTCTTTTTAATGGATATCAATTTACCAATTAGCTGTTCAGGCGAAAGCGGGGGATCAAATTGAACATTCGAATCCCCTTTGAAAGCGTGAAAAAGAATCTGGTTCTTTAAAAAACTGTGATAATAACGGTGCCCGATCAGTTGACCGTCCTCCGTTTGGAACAAATAGACATCTCCTTTTTTAAGATCCAGCTCTGCGGATAATGGGACAAAGCGGCATATATCGCCTTCTTTAATCAACGGAAACATGCTCACTCCGCTGGCAGGGATATCGACCCAGCCTTTTTTTGCAAGGATCGATTTAATGCTTGAACCTAGTGGGTTAACGTTGCTCATGAACGAGCCCGATCTTTTCCAGTTGTTGAATAAATCCAATTGTTTCATATCTGATTTTTTCGGAGTCGGCTTGAAATTGACGCGTGATCATTTCTATGATCTGCTCGATTGTTTTATGCGCTAACAACGCCTCCACAATATAGGCGCCCATCCGATTAATTTTTGTAATCGTAAATCCTTCGGTATCCATGACGACCCATTCTCCATCCATCTCAATCAGTTCGATGTGATTCATGAAATCAACTCCCAAAATCGGTTGTTTTTTTGAAAATACAATTGGCGCGCGGGTACCGCGGTAATTAACTGCTGGCATAAGTGAAGTATTTTTTTCGTCTCGCTTGTATCATGCGGCCAGTAGAACACTTTGTCGATGAGTTGAAAAAGTGTTTCCGTTCGGTTGAGCGGCTTTGTTTTCACGTCCGACGATTGTGTAAGTAAGTAGATCGCGGTGAGCGGACAAAAGGGTTGACGCCCTGTCATTGCCAATTCACTATTAAAAGGCGACGGCAGTACCTGAACTGCCCCGTCCGTAATTTTTAGAATGGTTGCTTCATCGGAATAAACTGCCCGCGGCTGAGATAGTTTGGCCACGGTTGATTTTCCCGCTCCCGAACGCCCCGCAAATAAATAGGCTTTCCCCGCCTGTTCAAGGCAAGAGGAATGGAGCAGCAATCCCCAAGATTGATAAACAATGAACGCGCTGTATAAATTCATCAGGGCATGTTTTAAAGCGACCGCATCGAGAACGAGCAGCTTTGCGCGATTAAAAGATGTATCAATAGTGATCCGATAATCCGAGCGTTCATAAGCGATCATTCCTTGTCTATTCGTTATAACGACATGAAAATCAGTCGTTGTCACGCCAATTGGGTATGGTTCAAGACGCGCCTGAAGATCCACCTTCTTTGGCGGGGGATTAAGGATGAACGAAGCATAGTCTTGGTAGATTAGTTGAATCATTTGTTCCTGAGCGCTTTCGATTTGAAAAATGTGTTCACCAATTTTAAGATGAGTCTGGTACATAGGATGCCTCCTTTTTTATTGAATATTGTTGGTTTTTACGGCGCGGTCGACAGTCATTTCCTGCTGATCATCGCCGCAAATTGCCCCCATCTTTGTTTGTACAATTTGAATAAGGAGCTCCCGTGGGAATCTTCGTCACCTACCGCTTTACACTCATAAGCGGCCATCGCTTGTCCTGGGATGAACCATGTGGCCAGCTTTCTCAGTCGGTCCCGAGGTGAATCGAAATCAAGGAATTCAAAACAGAACATGTTGGCGTATTGCTTGTATGTTTTGTAATCGTGATTGCGGATCGCCTCGTATTCCCACCAGCGTGTTGTATTGCTTGTCAAAGGAAAGATATTAACTGGTTTAAGGTGAGGAAATTGTTGATAGACGATCGATAGTGTTTTGCGTATTCGTTGTTCGGTTCCTTGTCTGATCATCTCTCTTTCTAGTCGTTTCCAGTCAAACTGTGGACCGATTACACTGATCACCCGCAAAATATCAATGAAGTATTTTAAACAGTTTAAATGATGTCGCCAGCCGTGCAGACAAATCATATAGAAGGTGTGATAGTCGCTCAATTCACGGATATATTCACTCGTTTGGATCGGTTTCGACTCCGCCCAAAATTCATCCATCGACAATTGAGAAGTTCGCTCTTGCAACAATCCCCAGTGCAATTCAACTGTTAAGGGGATATTAGAGTGAGGAAGCGCTTGACTAAAGCTGAGATGAAAATGCGCAGGGATCGGTTCTTCATCGATTGTAAAGCCTAAATCCCTCACGACAGCGGCTGCCTGACTCAGCTCGGCTTGAGGGATGAGCAGATCAATATCTGACGTCCACCTTGCAGATAGTTTCCCGAAATACGTTTCGATAAAATGGGTTCCTTTTAATGGAATCACATAAATGTGAGCTTCCTCAAAGGCAGCTAAAATTTGTTCCATCTTTCTTTTAATGTACAGATTTTGTAAGAAGGCCTGATTGGCCTGTTGTTTTAAAGCCTTTTGGAAAAAAACTGGCGTTTGATGTACGGCGTTTCGCTGTTCTAAGTAAAATAGAATTTGCGGTGAGATGGAGAAGTGCTCAATATCAGTAAGAGCCTTTTCATACCAGGTAGTCTCACTTGGTAAAGGGAGCTCTGGGTCATGCAGAGTGGTGATGAATGGGCGTAACAAAGAATACCCTCCTAACAATTTGGATTCAATCAACGTTCATTATAAAGAACGTAATTGGAGTTGTAAAGAGATGTAAAAACAGTCGAATAACTATTGACTCGTTCATTATAAAGAACTATAATGGAGCGCGATTGCTCTCGGAAAAATGAATGGATTGTAGGTGACGTGGTGATTGGACAGCGCATTAAAAGATTAAGGGAAGAGAGAGGATATTCCATCACGGAACTTGCTAGCCTGGCGGAAGTATCTAAATCATATTTAAGTTACATTGAGAGGAACTTGCAAAATAATCCTTCTCTTCAGTTTTTAACAAAGGTGGCAGTACCCTTGGAGACTACCCTCGAGTTCTTACTCGAAGACACTGCCAAAGAGGAGGATAAGCTTGACGAGGAATGGAAGCAGCTCATTCAAAATGGGATTGAAGAGGGCATGAGCAAAGAGGATTTTCAAGCCTTCAAAGATTTTATTCGTTTTAAAAAGTGGAAAAATAATGAACAGGATAATTAATTTCTATTGACTTGTTCGTTATAAAGAACTACACTGATTAGTATGTTAGTCCGTTTTATCTATTTGCAGTGGTGTTCTGTATATTGAACATTCCATCCAAAAAAAGAACGATGGAGGAAACCGTGGACAAAGAAATTAAAATCATTGATTTTATTCATCCGCTTAAGAAACGATGGAAATTAATCTTGCTTGTTACGGTCGCGACGGCCCTGATTAGTGGGTTGTATAGCTTCAAGACGACGACGCTTTTGTATCAAACGCATACGCGTATTTTACTTGGTCCGCAGCAAGGGAATTTAGTATCAACAATGGCGATCGTAATTAAGGATCCCGTTGTGCTTGATCAAGTGTCGGACAGGCTAGATCAGTCCCGCTCGTCACGGGCGCTGAGCGGCCAGATTAGTCTTTCTAGCGAGAATGATTCCCAGTTTGTGAAGATCACGGCGTCAGATGCGGATCCTGAGATGGCCGCTCAAATTGCCAATATCGGCGCCGAAGTTTTCATTAAGGAAATTGGGAACATCCTCGGTGTTTACGATGCAAAAGTGTTATCTGAGGCTAGCCCGAATTTTGCGCCGATCAATGCCAAGCCCCGCTACAATATGGATCTTGGTTTAGTCGCTGGGATCGTCATTAGTATCGGAATTGTATTGTTATTGGATAGCATGGACCACAGCATCCGCTCTGAACGAGAAATTCGAGAAAAATTACATTTGTCTGTCTTAGGGACCGTTTCGAAAGGATCGAAGAAAAATTTTCGGCGCGTAACGAGTGTTGAGCGCGCGGTTAGGAAGGATCAGAAGAAACGGGCGAGGGGAGAGGACGGTGTGGTCGATGTTTAAACCAAAAAGAGCCAAGTTGGAAGCGTGGATTCGCCCTCATTCGGTTATTGCCGAACAATTTCGGGCGATTCGGGAGAATATAGGATTCACAGCCCATAATCAATCCCTTAATAGTATCGCAATCACATCCCCGCAGTCGGGAGAAGGCAAGTCACTGATCGCGGCTAATTTGGCAGTATCGATGAGTCGCCAAGGACAGCGTGTGTTGCTTGTGGACGCCCATTTTAAAAGCCCTATGATTCATACGCTATTTTCCCTTTCTAACGCAGTCGGACTAGCAGATGTTTTACGAGGCGCGATTGGGTGGGAAGAAGCGACTCAGCAGTCGGAGTTGGCTGGGATAGACATTCTAACAGCTGGGTCGCTCATAGGCGGCTCGAACGAATGGTTGTATCCCCAAGCATTTCGAGGGTGGCTTTCAATGACAACAGATCTATATGATGTTGTTTTAGTTGATTGCCCTCCGATTATTGATTGCGCGGATACTCAAATCATCGCTTATCAAGTGGATGGCGTGATCCTTACGCTCAGAAGAGGAGTAAGCGACCTAGCGCGCGCGGAAGAAGCGAAAAATAGACTTACGCTTAGTAAGGCAAATATTTTAGGTGTTATATTCAATGATAAGGACAATTGAATCGATCAATATCGCGATGCGTTCATTATAAAGAACAGACCGTGATAACGGTGATGTCTCCTCTCCGGTAACAATGGAGGCACTCGGCTATGCTGTGGGTTTAAAAACCTTAGCATTAATTGGCGAAAGTATAGCGTGAGGAAGGGTTAGATGCCCTAGGGAGTTTTTCCCTGCGCGGTTTACGCGATAGTAGACCGCGCAGGGAAACGCTTTTTTAGTTAGAAATAAGAGAAAGTGGAGGTGAACAAGATGACCTATCGACAACGGTTATTCTTGTTGGCTTTTGTGGATTCAATCAGTATCATCAGCGGCATGGCGCTCGGGAATGTCATCATTAAAAATAGCTTGCCGATGAATGGATTTATGCTATGGGTTAGCGCTTGGATCCTGCTGCTAAGCCATTTTGGGTGGTCTGTTCGCTACAAAATTTATAAAAAGGCGTGGGAATACGCGAGTGTCGGCGAACTGATTGCAATTGTGAAGTGTTCGCTTTTTTCCATTCTTTTTACAGCAATTGCTCAACTTGTTCTTTTTAGCGAAGTTCATTTCCGCTTGCTGATTGTTTCTTGGATGATGTACCTCCTTTTATTCGGCGGTTCAAGATTTGGTTGGCGTCTATTTCGCGATCGTTATTTTAAAGAAACTACCAATCGAAGACGCGCGCTGATTATTGGAGCGGGATCCGCAGGAACAATGGTTGCCAGACAACTACTGCATAACAACGACGCCCAATTGTTGCCGATTGCCTTCATTGATGATTGTCCATCTAAACAAAACCTTGAAATTTTAGGGCTGCCTGTGATTGGCGGTGTTGATCAGATTAAGCAGAAAGTAGCGGAATTGCAGATAGAAAATATCGTCATTGCGATTCCATCTTTAAAGAAAAGGGAGCTGCGAGTTATTTTTCAGGCCTGTTCTGGAACTGCTGCGAAGACGAAAATGATTCCAATGCTTGAGGATATTGTAATGGGAAAAGTGTCGGTTAGCCAATTTCGCGATGTGCGGGTGGAAGATCTACTCGGGAGAGATCCGGTTGAATTGTATACAAACAGTATCTCCGAATACATCACGGGTAAAACAGTCCTTGTGACGGGCGCGGGGGGCTCAATTGGCTCTGAGCTTTGCAGACAAATCATGTGCTTTAGCCCAGCCCAGTTGGTTTTACTCGGACACGGTGAAAATAGCATTTATACAATAGAAATGGAATTAAAGGATGCCCATGGTAGTACGGGCGTACAGATCCATACGGAAATTGCTGACTTGCAAGATCGTGACAAAATGATGGCCATCATCGCTGAATATCAACCGCATGTTGTGTATCATGCCGCGGCTCATAAACACGTGCCGTTAATGGAGCGGAATCCTGAAGAAGCTGTTAAAAACAATATGATAGGCACGCTGAATATAGCCGAGGCTGCCAGTCAGTACGGTGTTGAAACATTTGTCATGATTTCAACGGACAAAGCGGTGAATCCAACGAGTGTGATGGGAGCGAGTAAAAGATTAGCGGAGATGCTCATTCAACGCTTAGATCAAGTCAGCCCCGAAAGTCGCTTTGTAACTGTTCGTTTTGGGAATGTGCTGGGGAGTCGCGGCAGTGTGATTCCTCGCTTTAAAAAGCAAATCCAAACAGGAGGTCCTGTAACCGTTACGCATCCTGAGATGGTTCGTTATTTCATGACGATTCCCGAAGCATCGCGTTTAGTCATACAGGCTGGCGCATTGGCTGAAGGCGGTGAAGTTTTTGTGCTCGATATGGGGGAGCCTGTCAAAATTGTTGATCTAGCCAAAAACTTGATTCGCTTATCGGGTAACTCTTTGGACGAGATCGGGATTCAGTTTTCAGGCATTCGTCCAGGCGAAAAATTGTTTGAAGAATTGTTGCAAGAGGATGAAATCGGTGATCATCAGGTTCACCCTAAAATTTACATCGGTAAAACATCTACCTTATTAATAGAAGAGATTGAGGAATTGATTCAAGAGTACGCGCAATTAGACCGAGGGGAATTGCGAGAGCGATTATTAAAGTTAGCGAATCACAAAGTTGAAGCTAAAGCGGCGCCTGAATTGCTCTCCGTTGGGGGATAAAAAATTAAAGCTTAGGGGAGGAACATAAAGAATGAAAGTGAAAAAAGCGATCATTCCAGCCGCGGGTCTTGGCACTCGGTTCTTACCGGCCACGAAAGCGATGCCGAAAGAAATGCTGCCAATCGTAGACAAACCGACGATTCAATACATTATTGAAGAAGCCGTCGCATCTGGAATTGAAGATATTATTATTGTTACCGGAAAAGGGAAACGGGCGATCGAGGATCATTTCGATCATTCATTTGAACTTGAACAAAACCTGTTGGAACAAGGGAAGCTAGACTTGCTTCATAAGGTTCGACATCCATCTAAATTGGTGGACATCCATTATATACGTCAAAAGGAACCGAAAGGTTTGGGTCATGCGATTTGGCGCGCGCGTAAGTTTATCGGGAATGAACCATTCGCCGTGTTGTTAGGAGACGATATCGTTCAGGCTGATAAGCCATGCTTGCTGCAATTGATGGAACAGTATGAACGGTACAATGCCTCAATCATTGGTGTTCAAGCCGTGCCCGAGTCCGAAGTCGACCGATATGGTATCGTCGATGCTCGCATCATGGATGAGCGCTTTTATCGCGTTAATAATTTAGTAGAAAAACCGCGTCAAGAAGAGGCGCCTTCCAATCTTGCTATCTTAGGACGCTATATTCTAAGTCCGCGTATTTTCGATATCTTAGCGAGGCAAGAGCCCGGTAGCGGCGGGGAAATTCAATTAACTGACGCCATTGCGGGATTGAATCGGCATGAGGCGGTATATGCATATGATTTTGAAGGCGTTCGTCATGATGTTGGGGAGAAAATGGGCTTTATTAAAACGACGATCGAGTACGCGTTGCAACGAACGGAATTGCGCTCGGATTTGCTTGATTATTTAGCGGAGCTCACTGAGCGAGAACTAGCGCGTCTGTAAAGGGGGATAAAAAACATGTCTGTTAAGAATGCAATTGAAACAAGAAAGAATAGCCTTATCCAAAAGAATAAAGCCGAACAGCTCGGTATGTCAACCGATGTTATTTCCTATCTTGTTGGTCGGCTAGATATTAAACAGGTAGAATCAGCATTATTGCGAGTTGCTGCTTATTCGGCAATGGTAAATCGGGAAGTAACGATTGAGCTAGTTGAAGAAGCATTGCAGGATGAAGCTGTCATTTCGCTTAGCCGAAGTAAGCGAAAAGAACGTCGCAGAAATTGGTCCTCTAGTGGAATGGTCGCTATGTTAAGCGGGCTTTTATTATTAAACGGTTGTTCGTTTAATTCAGCCGTTGGATCGCCACTTGCAGAAAAGGCATCCGCTCAGTCGGATGAAGCGTCCGCGGACGCGGCTACCCAGTCGGATATTACACTTCCAGGAAAAGCGATCCCATTTGAAGAAGTCACTGTATCGCCGTCGATTGCTGGAAATGTGCAAGCATTGATGGTCGAAATGGGGGCCTATGTGACGAAGGACCAAACGTTGGCTCAAATAGATGAAAGTGACTTAGGACTGCAAATCAAACAAGCCGAGGCGCATGTGAAAACGGTAGAAGCGCAAGCGCAGGCGCAGTCGATTGAACAACAGATTCGTTTAAATGAAGTGAAAGCCTCGTTAGAGCAAGGCAATACAGCCGGTGGGAGTTCAGCGGGGACCACGCTCGTAACGGCGGAAGCTTCATTGGCGGAAGCGCTTGATGAATTAGAAAAGGCCGTTTTTGTATTCGAACATGGCGGTATTTCCGAGGAAGAGTTGCAACAGAAAAAGAATAAAGCGCAGCAGGTCGAACAGCAGATTCAAGCGCACAAAGAAAGCGCCGCTGCTCAAGCCGCTGAGTCCCAAAAGAAACAACAAGCAACAGCGGAAGTGGCTAAATTACAACAACAAGCGATTAATGTAAGCGCGAGACTAACCCAGATGGGTAGAGATCAAGCGTTGGCTGATCTTGAGTTGGTGCGTTATCAATATAACAATCTGACGGTCAAGGCCCCAATCGCCGGGTTTATCACGGCGAAAGAGGTCATTACCGGTGATTCTGTCTCTCCTTCTACGCCGCTGTTCGTTATAACGAATCTTGATAAATTATACATTCAGGTGGACGTTCCGGAAGCGGTGATCAACCGCGTGAAAGTCGGTCAGCATGCACATGCCCAAATTCCATCCATTAATAAGCGTGTGGAAGGAAAAGTGGCTTATGTCGCTCCAATGAGCAACGCTGAATCTCAGTCGTTTCCTGTGCGAATCCTTGTAGAAAATGCAGAACATCTGATTAAAGGTGGAATGAAAGCGCGAGTTCGAATCCTATTTGAATCGGAGCAACCAGAACCTACTGAGCCAGAGGCGACAAAAGAAGCTTCAGCTCAACAGGAGGGGTAAGATGAGCAAAAAGGTGTTGTTTTGCGCGACGGTTGATTATCATTTCGAACTTTTCCATCTGCCCTATTTAAAGTGGTTTAAGGAACAAGGTTGGGAGATTCATGTTGCTGCCCAAGGTCAACGGAATCTCCCTTTTGTCGATCAAAAATATGATATACCGATCCAACGATCGCCGTTTAAGAAGCAAAATATATTCGCCTATACCGCGCTTCGCAAGCTGATGGATGAGCACCGATATGAGCTCGTGCATTGCCATACGCCAATGGGCGGAGCGCTTGCTCGTCTTGCGGCTCGACGCGCTCGAAAACGCGGCGCAAAAGTAATCTATACCGCGCACGGATTTCACTTTTGTCAGGGGGCTCCTTTATTAAATTGGTTGTTGTATTATCCGATTGAAAAACAGCTCGCTCGTTACACCGACTGCCTGATCACGATTAATCAGGAAGATTATCAACTGGCCCGCAGGCGAAAATTTAAAGCGGGGAAGATCGTTCATGTGCATGGCGTTGGCGTCGATTCAGAGCGGTTTGCGCCGATCACACAGGAACAATGCATTGAACAACGGCAAATGTTAGGTTACGAGGCGGATGAATTTTTAATGCTCTACGCTGCCGAATTTAATCAGAATAAAAATCAACAGCTGTTGCTCCACGCCTTAGCCATCATTCATGATGAGGCTCCGCAAGCGAGATTGGTGCTCGCGGGAGAAGGGCCGCTGCTTGATGAGTGTAAAGAACTCGCCCGCCGTCTCGGCATCGAGCAGAAAGTTGACTTTCTTGGCTTCCGCAACGACCTTGAACGATGGTTGCCGATTTGTGATCTCGCCGTTGCCTCAAGTTTGCGTGAAGGACTACCCGTTAACATCATGGAAGCGATGGCTTGCGGACTGCCTGTCGTCGCCAGCGATAACCGCGGACATCGGGAGTTGGTGAAAAACGACGCCAATGGGTGGGTTGTAGCCACGCGAGACGTAAAAGAAATGGCTGAAAAAATTAAATTAGTCATTGCTAATCCGACTTGGAAAAGAGAGTTAGGTTTAACGGGCAGGCAAAGGATTGATCAAACATACAGTGAGAGAAATGTTTTGCGCCAAAAGACAGAAATCTATTCTTCGTTGATAGAAGAACGGGCAAAGATGGAGGAGTTAACGTGGGTCGTCCCTTAAGGATACTACATAGTGTGGTCAACATGAACCGTGGCGGCGCCGAAACGCTGCTAATGAATCTGTATCGAAATATCGATCGGACAAAAATAAAATTCGATTTCCTCACAAATAAAGAAGGCGTCTTTGACCCTGAAATCGAACAACTGGGTGGTCGCGTTTATCGAATTCCTTATATCACTGACGTCGGCCACTTTGGCTATATAAAAGCCTTGGACCGCTTTTTTAAAGATCATCAGCAATATAAGGTCGTTCACTCTCACATGGATAAAATGAGCGGATTCGTTCTTCGCGCGGCAAAGAGGGCGGGGGTTCCCATGCGGATCGCGCATAGTCACAATACGAGCAGTGAAGGAGGGGCATTTGCCCGATTGTATAAATGGTATGCGGGGACACGCATTTCATCTAACGCGAGCCATCTGTTTTCCTGTTCGCGGGAAGCGGCTAAGTGGCTGTTTCATAGCCAAGCGGCTCATAGCGCCATCTTGAAAAATGGGATTGAAAGTGAACGATTTTTGTTCTCGCCTGATGTTCGATTACAAGTACGGAGAGATTTGGGATTAACAGAGGATCATTTTGTTTTAGGACATGTAGGGAGGTTTAATCGGCAAAAAAACCACCGGTTCCTGATTGAAATGTTCGCTGAATTACAGAAAGTGAAAAAGGATGCAAGGCTGATCCTAACGGGAGATGGTCCGCTTAGGCCTGAAATAGAGCAGCAAGTAAAAGACTTTGGATTGGATGAGCGCGTTACATTTTTAGGCGTCCGCTCGGATATTGACCGACTCATGCAGGCGTTTGATGTGTTTGCGTTTCCCTCGTTTCATGAAGGGTTGCCCGTTACGCTAATTGAGGCCCAAGGAGCGGGATTACCTTGCGTGCTTTCCGATACGATTACGAAAGAAGTCGATCTAGGCATGCAACTCGTCCATTACTGCCCTTTGGGAGATATGACAAGTTGGCTGGAAAAGATACTTGAAAGCTCTAATGCATCAAGAAAATCGTCAGCTAAAGCCCTGTTCCGAAATGGTTACGACATTTCAGATACCGCAGTGTGGTTAGGGGATTTTTATTTAGGAGTATAGGGATGAAAAATATGAGATTAACTGTTTTTACACCTACTTATAATCGCGCGTATTGTCTCCAAGACTGCTATGAAAGTTTGAAGCGCCAAACGAATAAAGATTTTATGTGGTTAATTATCGATGATGGTTCGACGGATGGCACACCAGAGTTAGTCGAACAGTGGATAGCGGAAGAGGCTGTGCCGATTCGTTATTACTGGCAAGAAAATCATGGGATGCATGGGGCGCACAATACGGCCTACGAGCTGATTGAAACAGAGTTGAATGTTTGTATTGACTCAGATGATTACATGCCAGACGATGCCGTCGAAAAAATTCTTGCTTTTTGGGAACGGCATGGCAGCGATCAAGTGAGTGGCATCATTGGGTTGGATTCAGACAGAGAAGGAAAGGTGCTTGGAACCCGATTGCCTGAAGATCTGAAGCAGAGCACACTGTTTGATCTCTATCGTAAACATGGCGTCACGGGCGACAAAAAACTAGTCTACCGAACCGAATTGACAAAGAAGTATCGCTATCCCATTTTTGAAGGTGAAAAATACGTCGGGTTGGCGTACAAGTACTATAAACTAGACGAACAATACGAAATGTTGTTGCTAAATGAGGTGTTATGCTGCGTTGAGTACCTTGCCGATGGATCCTCCATGAATATGTTGAGTCAGTATAAAAGGAATCCGAGGGGATTTGCTTTCTATCGAAAGGAATTGATGAAGCTCTCCTTTGCTAATTTTTCATTTAAATTCAGGCAAGCGATCCATCTAGTATCAAGCAGCATCATCGCTAGAAATCGCAACCTATTAATTGAAACACCAAGCAAATTAATCACTCTATTAGCTTTACCTTTAGGGGTTGTTTTGTATGGTTTTATCGTAGTTAAAACAAAGAGAGCCTAAGGGGACAGGTAGAGATGACGGTAATTTGGATAACGTTAGTGATTGCGTACATGTTCTCTTTATATGCTAGGTACTTGTCTACCCCTGTTCCCTTAGGGCTGGTCGAAGTTAGACCGAATAAGCTAATGGCGATCGTAGCTGTATTCACGTTAGCGCTTGTTGCAGGTTTAAGAAACAATATAGGCGATACGTACTTTTATATGCATACATACCGAACACAAGATGTCGGAAGTTGGGATTTTGTTCTCTCTCAGAAGGATGTCGGATTTAATATTTATCAGATGATTTTAAAGCAATTTTCGGATGATCCTCAACTTCTCGTTTTTGTGTCCGCGTTGATTACAAACGTATTGATTGGGTATGTGCTGTATAAGTATTCTAGATTGCTAGAGTTAAGCATTTTTGTTTTTGTTACTTCCGGGATGTATATCGTCTCTATGAATGGAATTAGGCAATATTTGGCTGCCGCGATCTTATTCGCCGCAACGAAGTATTTATTAGAAGGAGACTGGAAGAAATATTGTTTGGTAATTCTACTCGCTTCGGGCTTTCATCAAACGGCTATTATTTTGATTCCGATCTATTTTATGGTGAGAAGAAAAGCTTGGACAGTCACGACCTTCGTTCTTCTTTTTATTGCGATTATCTTTACAGTAGGATATGGGCAATTTTCATCCGCTTTTTTTAGCGCAATCGATGATACGCATTATAGCGAATATCAGAACTTTAACGAAGGTGGAGCGAATATCATCCGCGTGTTTGTTGATCTAATGCCTGTTGTTTTAGCTTATTTAGGAAGAGAAAGGTTACGGGAGTTATTTCCAAAAAGTGACTACATTGTTAACCTATCCTTGCTAAGTGTTGTGTTTATGATTATTGCCACGCAAAATTGGATATTTGCGAGAATGTCCATTTACTTTGGTCTGTATCAGTTACTGCTCATTTCATGGATTATTAAAGCCTTTCGAGAAAAGGAACAAAGATTTGTCTACTATTCAATTCTCATTTGCTATTGTGTTTATTTTTATTATGAGAATGTCGTGACCCTTGGAATTGTATACCGTAGTCATTATTTATAGGGTGGTTTCTTTTTTATGGACAAGAAAAAGAGGGTTCTGCATGTGGTCAGCGCCATGAATCGCGGCGGCGCGGAAACATTGTTAATGAACGTCTATAGAAATATAGATCGAGATCGAATCCAATTCGACTTTGTTTCCCATCGATCTGTTGAGGGTGATTTCGATCGTGAGATTTGTCAGTTGGGTGGGAAGATTTACAGAGTTAAAAGCTTAGGGCAGTCGGGGTTATTTTCATACATCTCTGCATTAAGGGGAATCATGGTTTCCGAAGAATATGCAGCGGTCCATGCCCATACTGACTATCAAGCAGGATTTCCACTGCTGGCGGCAAAGAGGGCTGGTATAAAGAGAAGAATTTGTCATTCACATAGCAACCATTTTCCGAAAGGGAATCGGTTGAAGGAAAGGGCTCTGCTGAAAGTGTTGCAAATGGTTATCACGCGGGCGGCGACGGACTACTGCGCATGTAGTCAGGAGGCGGCCCAATTTTTATATGGGAACAGGCAAGGTGTACATCTGCTAAAGAACGGGATTGATATCGATTCTTTTCTTGGGGAGATGGAACCTCCGCAAGCCAGAAGTGTGAGACAGGAACTGGGGATTCCGACAAATGCAAAACTGATCGGTCATATTGGTCATTTTTCACCTTCAAAAAACCATTCGTTTATGTTGAGGCTATTAAAAGAACTCGTTACGGAACGAAGCGATATATTCCTAATCCTAGTTGGGGGTGGTCCCTTACGGGAAGAAATAGAGGGTGAAGCTAGGAGACTTGGCGTTGATGACCATGTCCGTTTCCTTGGTGTTCGCTCAGACGCGCCTCGATTAATGAAAGCTTTTGACGTCTTTTTGTTCCCTTCGATTTATGAGGGTTTCGGCATTGTCGCAATCGAAGCGCAAAGCGCGGGCACGCCGTGTATTATAGCGGACAGTGTGCCGAAGAGCGTAGACATGGGGCTCGGACTCGTGTCATTCGTTTCCTTACAGGACAGTCTAGCAGAGTGGACCAAACAGATTCATAAAGCATTTTTAACAGAGCAGATATCAAACGAGGCGATTGTGAGTAAAATCTCGTCGGCGGGTTTTGATATCAAACAAAATGTTTCGGAATGGTTGGGGTTATACGGATGAAAAAGAAAAAAATATTAATCAGCTCTTTTGATTTAGCAATCGGCGGAGTCGAACGGAGTCTGATCGGATTGCTCAATCAATTGGATTATAGTCGATTCGATGTCGATCTTCTGTTATTTAGACATGAGGGGGAATTTATGCCTTTATTGCCGAGCGGCCCCAACTTACTAGCGGAAATCCCCCAATACGCAACTTTCAGACAATCGATAAAAGAAATCGTAAAAAGTGGACACGCTTCGATTGGACTCTCCCGATTGATCGCTCGGTACGTAGGAACGGTCCAAGGTAAGTTAACCCGAAGCGCGGAACCAGGGTATCGGGTGATCCAGTATGGATGGAAATATTCCCTGCCGTTTCTTCCCGAAATGAAAGAAGAATACGATGTTGCCATCAGCTTTCTTTGGCCCCATTACTTTATTGGAGATAAAGTGCGAGCGAAGCAAAAGTTGGGATGGGTTCACACAGATTATTCTAACATTCAAATCAATCAAGCGTTGGAGCAACAAATGTGGGAGCAACTGGATCAAGTTGTCGCTGTATCCGAGGAGTGCCGTCAATCGTTTCTAAAAGTAATGCCATCCTTGCGCGCCAAAACAATGGTGATCGAAAATATTATTTCTCCCGCATTTGTTCGTGAACAAGCCTTGGCCGAGGTTGCGGAAGGGATGTCGCAGATCGCTGGACGAGTAAAATTGCTTACTGTCGGTAGACTGTCTTTCGCCAAAGGAATTGACCAAGCGGCGTACGCTTGTCGGAAGCTAGTCGATCAAGGAATCGACGTCGAATGGACGATCGTCGGCTATGGCCCTTTGCAAGCTGAGATTGAGGAAATTATCGAAAATTTGAACCTGCGTGATCATTTTAAACTGGTCGGAAAAAAGACGAATCCATATCCTTATATGCGGGCATGCGATATTTATGTGCAGCCTTCGCGTTATGAAGGGAAAGCGGTGACGGTGCGTGAGGCCCAGATTTTAGGAAAACCCGTCTTGATTACGCATTTTCCTACAGCGCCTAGCCAAGTTCAAGACGGACTAGATGGTCTGATTACACCGATGGGAGTCGATGGAATCGTAGTCGGAGTAAAAAAGTTACTAGAGGATAACGATTTGCGAAAGAAGCTTGCCGCAAATGCGCAAAGACGTGATTATAGCAATAATGACCAGGTTGAAAAATTATATTCATTAATAGAGTCGAATGAAGGGAAAATAAGTAAGGCGGCGGATAGATGATACCCAAAGTTAGCTTAGTTGTTCCTATTTACAAGGTTGAACAATACCTTGCCCAGTGTGTCGAAAGCATCCTCAGGCAGACCTATCCGAATTTAGAGATCATCTTAGTCAATGATGGATCTCCGGATAATTGCGGACACATAGCTGATCGCTATGCCGCGTTGGATCCGCGGGTTTACGTCATCCATAAGGAAAATGGCGGACTATCTGATGCGCGTAATGTCGGTATGCAACGGGTGACTGGCGATTATGTGCTATTTGTCGACAGTGATGATTGGCTGGATGAAAAAATGGTAGAGGAAATGGTGAATAAAAGTTTGAGCTATGAAGCCGATGTCGTTCAATCGGCTTTTTATTATGCCTACGATGATCATCTCCTTTACGACAATCGGTATTTCTCGCGTGAAGATGAGCCGCTCGTCTTAGATCGACAGCGTCTGATGAAGGAATTAGTGATCAATGAAAAGGTCAAAAACTTTGCTTGGGGCAAGCTTTTCAAGACGAATCTGGCGCGCGATATTCCATTTAAAAAAGGCGTTTTATTTGAAGACGTGTTTTGGGCGCATCAAGTCATGCACCGCGCGCAAACGTATGTCATTTTGCATCAACCGATGTTCTATTATCGTCAACGCAAGGACAGTATCGTGGCGACCTACACACCGCGCAATTTAGATTATTTACGGGGATTGAAGGAGCGGCACTCATTTATAGCTTCACATTATCAAGAACTATCGGCCCAGTCGTACAAAAACATCTTAAATGCCAGTTTGATCCACTACAACTTGCTGTTTTTGAATAAAGAGCAAGACAAGGGCGGCGCATTAAGACGGGAGATACAAAACTATGTTAAAAACCATCATCAACAATTAAAGAAAGCCGCCAAAAATGACAATGGACTAAGTCGGCAGCTAACATGGTTTGTCATCCACCCCAACCTTTATCTCGTGTATAACGTAGTGATCAAGGGTTTGAAGAAATTGAAAGTTATTTCGCAACCGAGCGGATTAGAACGGATTAATTTGTAAATGAGGAAATAGAATGAATCGATTCTTGGAAAAAGTAAAGAAAACCATATGGTTTATTCTCATTCGTCTCTTTAACTGCTTTCCGATTAAAGAAAATAAGATCTTTTTAACGAGCTACTATGGCAGTCAGTATGGAGACAACCCCAAATACATTACGGAATATATCTTAGAACATGCTCCGAAAAATAAGTTTGATCTTGTCTGGGGGTTTACGGATCCAGAAGCTCGAGAGGGTATCCCCGGAATCCGAAAGGTCAAGAGAATGTCGATTGGCTATTTTTACGAGTTATGCACTGCGAAAGTTGTTATTACAAATTATCGAACGACTGAATTTTTTGTGAAAAGAAAGAATCAATATTATATCCAAACATGGCACAGTTCTTTGCGATTGAAACAGATCGAAAAGGATGCGGAAGCGTCTTTACCTGAGGGCTATCTTCGTATGGCGAAACAAGATTCGAAAAAATGCGATCTTCTATTGTCCGGAAGCGCTTTTAGCACCGACATTTTTGAAAGATCCTTTTGGTATAGCGGAGAAATCTTTGAGCATGGAACTCCGCGCAATGATTTTCTTTTTCGGAACAACACAGAGAAAAGAAGGGATGTTTTGAAACAATTAAACATTCCGAGCGATAGCAAAGTTGTATTGTATGCTCCGACGTTTAGAAAAAATAAGGGTTTAGAGGTGTATGACCTACAATATCAAAACATCTTAGATAGATTAAAACATCGATTTGGCGGCGACTGGATCTGCTTGGTGAGGTTGCATCCGCATCTACTAGCTCAATCTAGCCAACTGCAATTTGCTTCAAACGTTTTAGATGTGACTGCTTACGATGATATTCAGGAATTGCTTAGTGTTTCGGATATTTTGATTTCCGATTACTCTTCGCTCATGTTCGATTTCTCGATTACGAATCGCCCTTGTTTTCTCTATGTTCCCGATTTGGAAGAATATATCCAAACCGATCGCAATCTCTATTTCGATTTGAATGAATTGCCTTTTATTAGTGTGATGAACAACGAGGAACTAGTCGCTGAAATAGACAATTTTGATCCTGATCAATACACGCAAGACCTGCAAGTGTTCTTGCAGCGGATTGGGACTTTTGAAAACGGAGATGCTTGTGAGCATTTATTGAGTCGCATTCATCGGGTGTGCTTTAAAGAAAAGGGGAGATATGAAGATGAAGCCGTATAAAATAGGATATACAACCGGGGTATTTGATCTTTTCCATGTTGGGCATCTTAACATCTTAAAAAGGGCTAAGGAACAATGCGATTATTTGATTGTAGGGGTAAGTACAGACGAGTTAGTGATGGAGTATAAAAGTAAGAAGCCCGTCATTCCCCAGCAAGAACGCGTGGAAATCGTGAACTCGATTAAATATGTTGATCTAGTTGTCCATCAAACCAATCGGAATAAGTTTTTTGCTTGGGAAGAATTAAAATTTGACGTTCTCTTCGTGGGGGATGATTGGAAAGGAGACAGCCTGTTCGTGGAAATGGAGAAGAAGTTCAATCATGTAGGGGTGGAGATCATCTATTTCCCATATACCAGCGGCGTTTCCTCCACTGGACTTAAGGAGAAAATTAGATACAAAAAATCGGTTGTGTGAAGATGATCAGGCCAGCCATTAGTATTATTGTCCCTGTTTATAATGATGAGCTCCACTTAAGGGCTTGCGTTGATAGTCTTTTAACTCAATCTTTTACCGACTTTGAAATCATACTCGTCAATGATGGATCGACAGACGGAAGCGGTAAAATTTGTGATGATTTTGCCGTGAAAGATGCTAGAGTGCGAGTGATTCACAAGCATAATGGGGGAGTAAGTTCAGCAAGAAATATAGGGGTGGCAGCGGCTAGGGGAGAATACATCGGATTTGTAGACGGGGATGACCGAATTGAGACAAATATGTATGTTGAACTCCATACTTTGTGCGTGGAGACCGATAGCGATATCGCCATCTGCAGGTTGGGTAGGGAGATTAATGGTGAATTAATGAATAATGATCCGAGACCATTTGTGAAAGAATTAGATCACAATGAAGCGATTGCGCGGCTATTTGAAGGTGTTTTGTATAGGTTTTCGCTGTGTAATAAACTGTTCAAAAAGACGTGTTTTGAAGGGGTGTCCTTTCCTGAAGGGAGGATTCACGAGGATCTGTCTTCAACCTATAGGCTATTCGCTAATGCAAATAAAGCTATATATTCTAATTTTATCGGATATATTTACGTGAAAAGGGAAAACAGCATTTTAACATCAACATATAGCGAAAAAAGATTGGATGCCTTTTTAGGATGGGATGAAATATTAACATTTATGAATGATAGATACAAACATCTAACCCATACGGTCATAACTTGTTTTTTATATTGGTGCATAGATAATGTTTTTTATATATTAAAGCAGGTAGAGAATAGGAGGGACCGCAATCAATATTTGGGTGTCATTCAACAATGTGTTAAAAAGCATTATAAAGAGATCATGAGCAGTAAAATTTCAATGAAACATAGAATGATTATCACCCTGTTGAATTACAATGTGCGGTTACTGACTATTAGCTATTCGTTGAGGGGAGCGATATTCGATACATCGAGCTAAGTCGATTGGCAAGCAAAGGAGAGTTTTGATTTCAGCTTATTTCGCAAGGAATCTTGGCGATGATTTGTTTTTAAAAATACTTTTTGATCGCTACCCGCATATTCAATGGGAGCTGTTGACGGCCAATAGAAACTACAACGACATATTTAAATCGTACCGTAATGTAAAAATTATTTACTCGTACAGAGACGTTAAGATTGGAAAGTCGCGTTTCAATTTATTTTATAAGATAAGCGAATTAATTAACGGTTTTAGAAAATATGATGCTCTTGTGATTATAGGCGGTTCAATATTTATGCAAAGTCCGGCTTGGAAGATGAAGTGGGAAGAAAGAAAATACTTGCTGGATAGATTTAAAAGAATGAATAAGAAAACATTCATACTGGGCGCAAATTTTGGGCCTTTTACCGATAATGTATTTCTTGAAAGGTATACAGAGTTATTCAGTGAATTTGATGATGTATGTTTTAGAGATCAGCACTCCTATCGTTTTTTTAAAGACCTTAAAAATGTACGAGTCGCTCCAGATGTCGTTTTTAATCTCGATACTGGTTTCCCGGAAACCAAAGAAAAGAATGTAGGATTTTCAATTATAGATATTAAGGAAAGAGAAGGATTGAAAGAAAGTTACAATCGTTATAACGACAAGATGGAACAAATCATCAGACGGTATGCCGAGCAAGGTTATAACATAAAATTATTTTCCTTCTGTGAAAACGAAGGAGATTTAAGAGTCGCCAACCAATTGTCGAGGAAGCTTAAAGATGTTCATAATGGAAACAATATTCAAGTCGTAAATTACGAAGGCAAAATTAAGGAGTTTTTAGAAGTGTTTCATTCGTGCCAGATAATAATTGGCGCTAGGTTTCATTCCATTATTTTGGCGGTGATATACGATCAAAGCGTATTTCCCATTATTTATAATGAAAAAACATTGAATGCGCTAAAAGACCTGAGCATGGAGCAAAACAGTATCCATCTTAAAGAGATTCACAACATGGATGTTATAGATATCGTCCAAATCGCCGCAGATAATAGAAATCAAGACCGACATGTATTTAATGAAGCAAGTAGACAATTTGAGAAGTTAGATACGATTTTAAGATGATAATATAAAATTGGGTGATCTATTAATCATGAAAAAGAACCTTCTATTTGTGATAGATTCATTGGACTGCGCTGGCGCGGAAAAGAGTCTAGTCACATTATTGTCGCTTATTGATTATTCGGAGTATTCCGTTGATCTTAGGCTTTTTGCCCATGGCTATTTACTCGAGGAACTAGTTCCTCAAGAGGTTAATATTTTAAAGCCATTGGACTATACGCAATACGCAAATTTAAGCTTGGTAGAAGCCTTGGGAAATTCACTGAAAAAATTTAATTTTAGCATGCTCTACTCAAGGATAAACTACTCCTCAAAAATTAGGAGAGGGAAATATAGCAATCCGCAAAAAGCAAGGATCTTCTGGCAGGCTGTGGGGCATAACATTGAAAACAATCCAAAGGAATATGACATAGCGATCGCTTATGCTCAAGGGGTTCCAACTTTTTACGTGGCGGAAAAGGTGAAAGCTAAGAAAAAGTTTGCTTGGGTTAACGTCAGCTACAGATTAAAAGATGAAGATAAAATCTTCCAAAGAAAGTTTTATGATGAATTTAATGGAATTGTAGCCGTATCGGAATCAACAAAAGAGATTTTAACAGAAACATTTCCGTATTACTCGGATAAAATAGACGTTATTTATGATATTAACAATCCCGAGTTTATAGCTAATATGGCCAAGTTAGGAAACGGTTATGATGATGGCTTCGATGGATTGAAGATATTAACGATTGGTCGATTTAACTATCAAAAAGGATATGATATTGCTCTTGAAGCGTGTAAAAAGCTGAAGGAACAAGGTATCCAATTTAGATGGTATGTGTTGGGTAAAGGCCCTATGGAAGAAGAAATAAAAGCAAGTATTGAAGAAAAAGGCCTATCTGATCATTTTATATTGCTTGGGATCAAGTCGAATCCTTATCCATATATAGTGAATTCGGACATCTATGTCCAGACATCTCGATTTGAAGGATTCGGATTAGCGATAGCGGAAGCGCGCATGCTGAATGTGCCGATTGTGACGACAAGATTTGACGCCGTTTACAGTCAAATGGTAGAGGGGAAAAATGGTCTGGTTGTCGATATGAACGCCGATGCGGTTTGCGCCGGGATTGAAAAGCTGATTGAGAATCAGCAGCTAAGAGAGCAAATTATAGAATATCTAAAGGTTGAAAAAAAGGGAAACGTCGAGGAAATAGAAAAGTTTCATCAGTTAATAAGCTAATGAATATGGAAGAGAGTCAAGTGAACATGAAAAAGAAAGTATTATTCATGCTAATTAATATGAATGTGGGTGGGACGGAAAAGGCGTTATTAACGATGTTATCTGAGATTCCTAAGGATAAGTACGATATTACATTGCTATTGTTAGAGGAGATTGGAGGCTTCATGGAATCTATTCCAGATGAAGTGGAAGTAATTCACCTTAAGAATTATGACAAAATGAAAACCCTGCTCAACGACCCGCCCAACGTTCAGGCGAAACGTTTTATGAAACAAGGACAATGGCTGAAAGCGGCCAATATTATAAAACACCGAATTTTAGCTAAGGTGTTTGGAGAAAGAAAATTATTTTTTCAATATGTATTAAGGGACCATCATCCATTAAAAGATACGTATGATGTAGCGATTGCTTATGCGGGACCGATGGATTTCATTAGTTACTACATAGCGGAAGAGGTAACAGCTAAAAAGAAAGTTCAATGGATTCATTTTGATATCACGAAGATCGGATTTAATCGCAAATTTGCATCCAAAACCTATCAAAGATTCGATAATATATTCGTTGTTTCAGATGAAGGGAAAGATAAATTAATCTCTTTTACGCCGAGGCTGAAAAATAAAATAGAGAGGTTCTCAAATATCCTTTCCCAAAAGTTAATTGTTCAATTAGCTGACGAGGGGAAGGGGTTTGAGGATGAATTTCAAGGGATTAGAATTCTAACAGTTGGACGTTTAAGCAAGGAAAAAGGACAGGACCTAAGCATCCCTGTCTTAGCAAAGCTTAAGGCCGCGGGATATGAGGTTCGTTGGTACTGTGTTGGCGACGGCCAGGCCAAATCTGAATATCAAAGGTTGATCAAGCAATATAAAGTGGAAAATGACTATATTCTACTTGGCGCCGATCCGAATCCATATCCTTATATGAAACAGTGTGACCTTTACGTACAATCATCCCGTCATGAAGGATATTGCATTACCCTTGCGGAAGCTAGGTGTTTCGATAATCCGATCATTACGACCCATTTTACAGGAGCAAAAGAACAGATAACGCATGGAGAAACTGGTTTAATCGTTGAATTTGATCAAGAACAAATGTTTACTGCGATTAAACGTTTGTTAGATGATGCCTTATTGAGAAAGAAATTGAAGAAGAATCTAAGGAACGAAAAAGTAGACACAACGGTGGAGATGGAAAGATTTTATCACTTAGTTGACAATTAACAAAAGTTTAAAAAGACGCACCTTTTCATTGGACGTAAAGACAACCAAAGAAGAGGTGTGTTTTTTTATAGGGGATATGGATAGGAGGGATAAGGAATGAAGAAAATTTTGATTATGATGACCAGTATGAATATTGGCGGAGTGGAAAAATCGTTGGTGTCTCTCCTATCCGAAATCCCGAAAGATCAATTTGAGATCACCCTATTGTTATTAGAGAAAAAGGGCGGGTTTTTGGAACATGTCCCTGAATGGGTGAGAGTGGTGGAGGTTAACTGGTATCAAGATATTAAACCAATTATTATGCAACCGCCACATGAGACCGTACAGGGGTATCTTAAAAACAAGCAGTACCTTAAGATCCCGTTTTTTATTGCTTCCTATTATATATCCAAATACTTTGATAATCGATACGTCTATTACCGCCATGTTATGAAGGAAGTGCCTGAATGGACAGAGACGTATGATGTAGCGATCAGTTATCAGGGTCCGACTGATATTATTGACTTTTTTGTAGCAAATAAAGTAAGAGCAAAGAAAAAAATATCCTGGATTCATTTTGATATATCCAAACACCTGATTAATCAGAAATTATATGAAAGATTGTATAAGCAATACGACCAGATATTTGCGGTTTCAAATGAAGCAAGATCTTGTCTTGTTGGGAAGATTCCTTCGATTAAAAACAAAACGGATGTCTTTTATAATATCGTCCCAGAAACGTTGATATGGGAGATGTCACAGGAAGAAATCGAATTTGATCAAGATTACCAAGGGATAAAAATTGTAACTGTCGGAAGGCTCTCTTTTGAGAAAGGACAAGATTTGGCGATCAAAACGCTAGCCAAACTTCGCGCCGAAGGAATAGAAGTTAGGTGGTACTGTATTGGAGAGGGGAACTATCGAATGGATTGTAAAAAGTTAATTGAACATTATGGTTTGGAAGACGATTTTATGTTACTTGGCGCAACAGTGAATCCGTATCCGTACATTGCAAAAGCTGATATTTATGTCCAAACCTCAAGACATGAAGGCTATTGTTTGACCCTCGCTGAGGCCAAGTGTTTACAAAAACCGATAGTAACGACAAACTTTATTGGCGCTTACGAACAAATTATAGATGGTGAGACGGGGTATATTGTTGAATGTGATGCAGAGGAACTTTATCAAAGGATTCAATATCTTGGAGAAGAACGCCTCGAACGAGAGAGGTTGGAAAATAATTTATCCAACATAATACATGATTCAGAAAAGGGGTTCATGAGCATATTTAATATATTTAACTAAAGAAGGTGTAACCAATTGATAGAATCAACGCAAAAATTACTTAGAATGTTTAACAAGAAAGAAAAGAAAAAGCTGTTGATCATATTTTTTATGATATTTGTAGCGGCAATATTAGAGACGGTTGGTATTGGCCTTATCGTACCGTTCGTTACCATTGTAACGGAACCTAGTCTTATTCAAGAACAAGCGATTTTAGCTTATGTATATGATCTTTTTCAATTTCAATCCACAACCACGTATATGATCTTTTTAGTCGTGCTGTTGCTTTCGGTTTTCGTCATAAAAAATCTATACTTATTATTATTTAACTACATTCAAAATCGGGTGATACTTAATCAACAGACATCGTTGTCGCAAAGATTGCTCAAAGTGTACTTAACGAAACCATATGTATTCCATTTACAACAGAATAGCGCCGTTTTATTAAGGAATGTGAATAGTGAAGTGCCAAAGGTGTTTCAGGGCATCATTATGTCGGCTTTCCAATTGTTTACCGAAATACTTGTCATCGTTTGTATTCTTGCTTTGTTGCTCATCACATCACCTACAGCCACCTTAGTTGCTGCCGTTTTATTAGCGGGCAGCGTCAGTATCTTTTTTAGGGTTTTTCGAAAGAAAATATCATCATTGGGAAAAGAGCAACAAGCTGTAACGTCTGCCATGATTAAGTGGATCAATCAAGGGCTTGGAGCAAGTAAAGAAATTAAGGTCTCTGGGAAAGAGGCCTTTTTTATTAATGCCTATACTAAACAAAGTCATATCCGCGCGCAAAATAGCCGTTATTTGAAAATGTTGGAACAAGCTCCAAGACTATTTATCGAGACACTGCTTGTCTCCGTTGTTCTCATCACGATGCTTGTGATCATCCTTCAAGGATTAAATACGACTGAGCTTGTTTCTACAATGGCGCTGTTTGCGATGGCTGCTTTTAGGCTGATGCCTTCTATCACTCGCGTCGTGGCTATGATTACAACGATAAGATATAGTCACCCCGCGCTTTCGGTGGTTTATGAGGATTTATATATCAACAATGATCCATCTCAATCAGAACCTAAATCATTGTTCGAGGGAAGGCCACTCGAAATCAATAAAGGGAAGAGAACATTTGTTGATTCAATAAAATTACAAGATGTGCGCTTTCGGTATCCTGGCCAAGAAGGTCTTTCGCTTAAAGATGTATCTCTCACGATCCCGATCGGTCAATCGGTCGCATTTATAGGCGAATCGGGAGCTGGGAAAACGACGATCGTGGATGCCATCCTGGGCCTATTAGAACCGGAAAAGGGAGAGATATTAGTCGACGGTAAAAGAATACAAGACCAAAAACTAGCCTGGCAGCAAAAGATAGGGTACATTCCACAGTCCATTTTCTTATCCGATGACACTATTCGCGGAAACGTAGCTTTTGGAATAGAACAGGATCAAGTTAGTGATGAGGAAGTCTGGAGAGCTTTAGATCAAGCAAAATTAAAAGAGTTCGTACAATCGCTTCCGAACCAATTAGATACAGCTGTTGGGGAAAGAGGGGTTAGACTATCCGGTGGACAACGCCAACGAGTCGGGATTGCTAGAGCTTTATACCACAATCCAGAAATCTTATTTATGGATGAAGCGACATCGGCATTAGATAATCAAACGGAAGCTGAGATCATGAAGGCAATTGATGGCTTAAAAGGGGAGAAGACATTAATTATCATTGCGCACAGATTAAGCACGATTAAAAATTGCGACATTATATTTACGATGAGCCAAGGTAAACTGGTTTCGGTTGAGAACAAGTTTGAAGCTCCAATAGTACAACATTTTTAATAAAACAGATGTTAAATAGGGTGATAATAGTAGTTGATATGTCAAGAGTGAGAGGAGTAACTTAAACCAATTGAGATTACAACATAAAATAAAGTATATAAAAACATCGCAGGGTTTTTATGTATGTATAGATAGGAACATTTTTGTCATAATTTGGTTGCTTCTTAATAGATCTGAACCTTTCAATTTAGATGTAAAAACAATTAACTATCTATCAGGGCCATTGATGAAATTTTTAAGGATTATTAAAATTTTTATAGAATTGCTTATTTTTAAATATGCAAGAAAGGGAAATGAAGAGGTTATTGAAGTGCCTTACGATGGGCATATACTATTAAATAAGTCTGGTGGCTATAAAGTATTTGATCTATCGAAGGAGATCGTGGCGACACAATTTAAGTCGGATTTAAAAGACGATATGTTTAATGAAATCGTGGTTGAGTTAAGAGGTATTTCAAAATATCCATTTGCGCCTCATCTTGTGGGAGTAGATTACTTAAATAAATGTATTTACGAAGGGTATATAAACTTAAAAAAGTCCCGCCGTTTTTACCCGATTTCAGATTATTTTTATGAAAGAATCCTTCCGATTTGGAAGGAAATGATCAAGGTATATCCCTGGAAAAAGAAAAATCTATATGAATACGTTGAGAATCAATTAAATTATATTTTAAAGTGGATTGAAACTTTAGAAAAACTAAATGTTGAGAAAGAATATGTACAGAATATAAAGATTTTTGTCAAAAGAACAGCTGATGATATTTTGACATGTATACCAAAACATCGGGGTGTTTATTTAACCTTATCACATGGGGATTTACATGCTTGGAATATTCTTCAGGATCGTGAACGGGCTGTGGTTATTGATTGGGATACGGTAAAGGAAAGGTCGTTCTATCATGACCTCTACTATATCTTTTACCACAATATATTTAGCGGACATAATAAGGATCTAAAAGAATTTTGTTTACAATTAGAAAGATGTATTGATATGTGTCAAGTTTATTTACCTGAAGAACGAGTTCAGGAACATGGTGATAAAAAACTGTACAGAATGTTATTTTATTTAGAATATGTTCAACTGGACTTGGAGAAAAGATTGGCAACACTTGGGGAGATTTCTGAAATTAATGGCCGCTTAAGAAAGATGAACTCTTCTATTATAGCTTTTGAGTCAGTAGAGAAAAACATTGTTTCATAATAGCTCACGCAGTCTTAGTATGTTAAACATCGGAGAGGCTGTTTGACGCGATATGACTCTAGTATGTTTACAAAGGGAGTGATGACTTTACCGTTGAATTTACAAGAGGATATAAAGAGTCTTAAAAGGAGTAGCTGTACTTTTTGTGCTACTCCTTCATTTGTTCTGGAGAGAGGATGCCAAGGTTCTCCAAAGTTGAATTTGTGAGTAGTGAAGGTGGTAATCAATGAAAAGATTATTTGATGTTGTATGCGCTGTGACTGGGCTCGTTATACTTGGACCAATCATCCTACTGACTGCATGGCTCATCCGCTGGAATATTGGATCGCCAGTGTTTTTTAAGCAAGATCGTCCCGGGTTAAACGGAGTCCCTTTTATTTTATACAAGTTTCGGACGATGACCAACGAATGTGATGAATACGGAAAGTTGTTACCTGACCATAAAAGATTAACTCCATTCGGGAAGCTCGTTCGAAAATTAAGTTTAGATGAATTGCCGCAATTGTATAACGTTTTGAAAGGTGAGATGAGTCTGGTTGGTCCACGTCCTTTACTAATGGAGTATTTGCCTTTGTATACGGAAAGACAAGCGATGAGACATCTTGTTAGGCCAGGGATAACCGGATTGGCGCAGGTCAGCGGCAGGAATGCGATCAGTTGGGATGAACGGTTGGAAATGGATGCCCAATATGTTGAATCTCGGAGTTGGATTTTGGATCTAAAGATTTTGTTGCTCACAATTTCAAAAGTATTTAAATCGGAAGGAATCAATCAAAAAGGGCATGCAACAGTGGAAAAATTTGCTGGTTCGAAGTCTATAGGAGGAGACCATCAATGAAGATTATGGTGATCGGGCAAGGTGGTCATAGTAGGGTGATCCGTGAAATCATCGAAGAACAGACAACTTATCGACTCATCGGATACCTCGATGATAAATTTGAGACGGTGACGAATTTAGAGGGCCGATATACGGGACCGATTTGGGCAGTAAGGGATTTTATTCACCAGTTTAGGGATTTAAAATTCATTCTTGCCATTGGAAATAACCGCATTCGCAAACAAATCTTTGATCGGTTACAGCTAGCTAAGGATTCTTATGTGTCATTGATTCATAAAACGGCTGTGATCAGTCCGAGCGCGGAAATTGGTAACGGTACAGTGATCATGGCAAATGCGGTTTTGAACGCGGGAGCGTATGTTGGAAGTCATACGATTATTAACACAGGATCGATTGTTGAACATGACAATATTGTAGGTGATTTTGTTCATCTTTCGCCAAACGTCACATTGACGGGTACCGTTAAAGTAGGCGATGGTTCACATATTGGAGCAAGCGCGACGCTTATTCCTAATATTCAAATCGGTGAATGGACCACGATCGGAGCTGGAGCGGCCGTCATCCGCGATATTCCCGCCTATAGCACCGCTGTTGGTGTTCCAGCGGTGGTCAAGGGGAAAAGTAACACGGATGCGCAGGCGATGTAGTCTGTCTTTTTTTATAATCTAATGTTCTTTAAGGAGAACAGGAAGGGTGCCGAGGAGGGGTGTTCATGGCTAAAAATAAACGAAGAATTCATTTATCGTTGCCACATATGAGCGGAAGGGAACAGAAATATATTGAGCAAGCTTTTGCAACAAATTGGATTGCGCCGATAGGACCACATGTGGATGCTTTTGAACAAGAGATGGCGGCTTGCGTCGGAACGAAGGGGGCTGTTGCGGTAACTTCGGGAACGGCTGCGATCCATCTGGCTTTACGCTTACTCGATGTCGGGCGGGGCGATCGCGTGTTTTGCTCAAGTTTTACGTTCGTCGCCAGCGCAAACCCAATTATTTACCAAGGGGCAGAACCCGTTTTTATTGACTCAGAACCAGAAACGTGGAATATGTCTCCACAGGCGTTGGAAAAGGCGTTGTTAGATTCTAAACGAGCGGGGAAACTTCCCAAAGCGGTGATCGTCGTCCATCTGTACGGACAAAGCGCCAAAATGGATGAAATCATGAATATTTGTGATCACTATGGGGTGCCGATCATTGAAGATGCCGCGGAATCACTCGGCTCAGCGTACAAAGGGAAGGCGAGTGGAACACTCGGTCGGTTTGGCATCTATTCTTTCAATGGCAATAAAATTATTACGACGTCTGGCGGGGGAATGTTAGTTTCCAACGATGAGGTTGCTTTACGGAAAGCCCGCTTTTTTGCAACACAAGCGAAGGATCCAGCTCCTTATTACCAACATAGTGAGTTGGGTTACAATTATAGAATGAGTAATTTGCTTGCGGGAGTTGGAAGGGCGCAATTAGAAGTGCTTGAAGACCGAGTAAAGGCCCGACGAGAAATATTTAGACGCTACGAGGCAGAGCTAGGAGATCTTCCTGAAATTTCATTCATGCCTGAACTGGAGCAGACCTACTCCAATCGGTGGTTGAGCGCGTTTACGTTGGAAGAAAACACGGGGATTACCGTTCAAGAGATCCTTTATTCGTTAGAGCAAGAAAATATAGAGGCGCGTTTCGTATGGAAACCGTTGCACCTGCAGCCCTTGTTTAAGGGAACGGATTATTATGCGCATGACAAGGATCATCATGTAGCGGAATCAATATTCAAGCGGGGGATTTGCATCCCTTCAGGTTCCAATATGACAGTTGAACAACAAATGAGGGTCATTGATGTGATCCGCGCTGTATTTGGCAAAGAATCGAGCGTTGTTCTTTAAATAGAACAATAATCATCTATTGTTCTTTATTGAGGGGTGTGTTATTCTTTATATAGAACAAAACAAACCACTATTTGGAGGGCTATGATTGTTTAAAATATCCCCTGTTATTATTTTGGTATTAGGCGCGGGGATCGCGCTTAGTCCAACTATAGAAAACAAAGTTTTGGCGGCGTCATCCGTTGAACAGCTAAGTCAACCACAAGCTGAGATTCAATTGAAGCAGTCTGCCATCTATTATGATAAATACACACTCGTTCCGCTTGGTGAACTACTCACTGCTTTCGGAGCAAGTGTGGAGTGGCAAGCGAACACGAAGACGGTCATTGCGAGAAAAGGTGAGACTCTGCTTGAGGTGACGATTGGCGCTTCTCACGCGTTCGTTAACAAAGAGAAGGTAACGCTCGATTTGCCAGCGGTCTTACTCAAAGGAAAAACGTACGCCCCAATCGGATTGCTGTCAGATACTTTCGGTTCTCATTTGAGCTGGAATCCGTATACGAATAAAGTGGCTATTCTTCCGCAAACCAGTCAGACGGAATTTAGCGAGGAGGAGCGCGCCTTCACGATTGAACGGGCTGTCGACGAGGCCAAGCTGCATAGCGACGTGTTAGATCGAGCGAAACAAGAAATAATGAAACAAGAGTTGCGCTATCAGGAAGCAGAGGCAGATTCGGATCAGCGTCCCGCCCTGAAATTGGCGTATGAGATGGCAAAGAAAATGGAAGATGTTGCGAATGACCAAACCGCGTTGCTCGTGAAACAGACTTACCAGGATATCTATGTGAAACAACGAGCGCAAAAAGTAAATGCAATTGCTTATGGTATTGCATTCAATCAGGCTGAAATTGCTAACGCGCGTTCTCAAATTGGAAGAATCTCACGGGATCAACTAAACACGACGAATGAGGCAATGGAAAGAGCTTTTAGGAATTTGCGGCAAGCTAAGGCAGAGTTGCAAAAATCGCGGGTAAAATTAAATGGATTACTCGGCAAGCCGGGTGATTTTAACCATGAATTAGTTGATCAACCTCGCTATAGCGTGGCCGTTCACAAATCTAAAGCGGATCTTGATGCTCATATTAGAGCGATGTCGGACAAAAGCCCGCGTTTATGGCAATTAAAAGAGCAAGTTAAAATTGAACAAAGAAAAAATGATCTATCCGCTGATTTAAAGGAAATTGCTGTGAAGAATGCTGAGGCAGCCTTAGCTTCAAATAAGGCGTCGTTTGCAGAAACGATCAAGTCGATGAATGAGCTCCTCACTTTGTTAGAGGAACAATATCAAATTGCGCAGCGTCAATTAAAATCAGCAGAACAAGAATTAGCCGTTGAAATCACGAAGTATGAGCGTGGTTGGGTCACGTTATTAGATGTCATGAAAAAGCAGTTACATGCCGAACAAAGTAGATTGGAATTGGACCGATTGATGATCCAATTGGACCAAGCTAAGTCCAAATGGGAGAAGCCGTGGTTATAGCTTAAGCTAGGCAATCACCGTTCCCTTATACGCAATATAGAGATAATGTAAAGTGATTAAGCCTTAAAGGGGTATCGTATGGAAGGAATCTCAAAAGAATTAGAATTCCTATTTCAACTTATAGGGACAGATTGGAGGAGCAATCTGGAGCGAATGGAGTTGGGGGAGATTGATGAGGAACATTTCCTTGAACTCGCACGACATCACCGAGTCTACCCCATCCTCTATCATCGATTGAAATCGAGCTCTGCCCAGACGTCAGTCTCCGTGTTGAGAAGATTAGAGCAAAAATATCAGTTTAATACATTTGAAATGCTGCGCCAAAGTGGTTTAATGGAACGATTCGCCAGAATATTTAATGAACATAACATTCGTGTACTATTCTTGAAAGGGCCCATTTTGGGGGCGGATCTTTATGGCGATATCTCTCTTCGGACTTCCGGCGATGTCGATCTTTTAATAGAGGTCCAACACTTGGAAAAAGCGGAGCAGTTGCTGATCGATGCGGGCTACGAGAAGGACGAGTATATTAAAACGGTTTTAAATGATTGGAAATGGCGTCATCATCATCTTACTTTTTTTGACGAGAGTAAAAAGAGTAAAATAGAGGTTCATTGGAGGCTGCATCCCGGTCCGACGAAAGAACCGAGTTTTGGTGAATTGTGGAAACGGAAACGAAAGAGTGAGATTACAAAGTACCCCCTTTATTTTTTGGGCAGGGAGCATCTGTTCTACTTTCTCGTTACGCACGGCGCGCGCCATGGGTGGTCGCGATTGCGTTGGTTGATGGATATCGAGCGATTAGCCCAACAGGATCTTGATTGGATCGAACTTCAAGTGATATTGCGTAAATACTGGAGCGAAGATGTAGCTGGACAAGCCCTTGTCCTTGCCAACAAACACCTAGGGTTACCGCTCGGTCATCAGATGGAACCATTGGTACATGGTCAGCGGCCTAAGCAATTAGCGAAAGGCGCTTTCTACTATATGAAGCAAATGATTAATCTTCATACCGAGCCGCTTCCTGAAGACGTATCAACCTACCATAAACAGCACATGTTTGCTCTCATGTCGACTCAGCAAAAGCTCTTATTCATGTTGAGTTGTCTTTATCCGTATCCAGAAGACGCGGAAACGTTGCCGTTACCGAAACCCATTCATTTTCTCTATTTTCCGTTACGTCCGCTATTATGTGTTTATCGAAGAATAAAGGTGTAACTTTGTTCCTATCAACCATTGACATATAAAGGGTAAAAGATTACAATTGTTCTATATCAAGAACGTAAGTCGGGGGCAGCCGGCTTTTATTTTGCCCAACTGTTCTTTAAATAGAACGGTATGTGATGGCGAACAATCTTTCTATTAATTGAAATAATGCAGGTGAAAAATGAGCGCAATTACAGGGATTTACAACATAAATGATGAACCGATCCAAATGGAGCAAGGTAGGAAATTAATGCAAGCTTTAGAAAGATTCCCGGCTGATGATGCATCCGTCTGGCATTCACATAATGTTTTCTTCGGTTGCCATGCGCAATGGATTACACCGGAGTCTGTCGGAGAACTCCTGCCTTATTATGATTCGGAAAGACAACTTGCGATTACAGCCGATGCGATCATAGATAATCGGGAAGAACTATTCGAAAGATTAGGGATCAAGCGTGACAGAAGGAAAACGATGACAGACAGCGAACTGATTTTACTCTCCTATTCCAAATGGGGTGAGGAATCACCGAAGTATTTAATCGGTGATTTCGCTTATATGATCTGGGATGAGAAGAAGCAGCAACTTTTTGGGGCGAGAGACTTATCGGGGTATCGAACTTTGTACTATTACAGAGACAATGTGAGATTTGCTTTTTGCACGACAATCGAACCGCTACTATCTCTTCCCTATGTAGAAAAAAAATTGAATGAAGAGTGGCTGGCTGAATATCTAGCGATCACGGGTCCCATTAATACAGCAAGCGAGTCGACAACGCCATATAAAAATGTTGACCAAATACCGCCTTCGCATAGTTTCGTTGTACGGGGCAACCATATCAAGTTGACGAGATATGGATTTTTAAATGCGAGAGAAACTTTAAAATTCAAGTCCAATGAAGAATATGTCGAAGCGTTTCAGGAAGTTTTTCAAGAGGCTGTCATCTCTCGATTACGCGCGCGTCGCAAAATTGGAGCGCAGCTAAGTGGAGGGCTGGATTCGGGGGCTGTTGTTGGTTTTGCGGCTAGGGCATTGCGAGACAGCCAACAGAAAATACATACGTTCAGTTATATTCCACCAAAAGATTTTGTGGACTTTACCCCCAATTATATGATTGCAAATGAGACGCCTTATATCCAATCGACGGTTCAATATGTAGGTGGTATTATACCTCATTACTTAGATTTCAAAGGGAGAGATTCGTATACGGAAATTGATAGCTATTTGGATGTAATGGAAATGCCGTATAAGTTCTTTGAAAACTCTTTTTGGATCAAAGGAATATTTGAAGCGGCCGCAGAACAGGGAATCGGTATCTTGCTCAACGGGGATCGCGGTAATTTTACAGTTTCTTGGGGATCTACTTACGATTACTATGCAAGTCTTCTAAAAAGAGTGAAATGGGTTAGACTTTTTCAAGAGTTACATCAGTTTAGCTCAAAGGTTGGTGGTCCAAGATTAGGCAGGCTGCCGATAGTGGCAGGTGTTGCGTTTCCAAAGCTTGAACAAATGTTATCACCAGGAAGCGGATGGCGACTCCCAAGTATGATTAACCCAGATTTTGCTAATAAATCAGGTGTCTATGATCGTTTACAGGAATATGGAATTAATCGAAAAAAAGGGTGGGTTACAGATCTGGGTATTTATAGAGAGAGGGAAATTTTCTTTGAAAGATTATTTCCTTGGAATACTGGGAACGCCTTGACAACCAAGCTCTCTTTGCGATATGGCCTTTGGAAGCGCGATCCTACTAATGATGCGCGAGTAGTCCGTTTCTGTTTATCTGTGCCTGAAGAGCAATATGTTCAAAATGGAATGGACAGAGCGTTGATCCGTCAATCGACCAAAGGTTACCTTCCCGATGAAGTGCGTTTAAACCAAACCGTGAAAGGTGTTCAAGGCGCTGACTGGGTTTATCGGATGATCCCTTTTTGGAATAAGTTTTTAAAGGAAGCAGAACTGCTTACCCAAGACGGTATTACACTGCAATACTTAAATGGCGAAGTAATTAAAAGCGCGTTAGAAAAAGCAAGGCAAGGGCCGAAGATCGAGTTAGCGACAGATCCTGAATATAAACTCTTAGTCCGAAGTGTGATTGTTTATAGATTTATGAAAAAATTTACCTGAAGGGGGGTGAAACTATGAAAAAGGAATGGCAAAAGCCTGTGTTAGAAGAATTAGATGTGAACATGACAATGCTAGGTAATGATGGAGATTTCACAGATGATGTATTCCCAACTAATACACCTAGAGGTGAGCTAACTTTCAGCTAAATTTAAATATGAATAGCCCTTAGACGTATATCTTACAAATCCTAAGGGCTATATTCATATTAACATTGGACATATTGAGGTGGAACAATTGCCAGATACGATAACTAAAGTGGTCTATAAAGCTTTTGGGTTATCTATCGAAAGTGATATTCCCTTGCCGGAGTTGCCGCAAGCGGAAGATTATTCGAATTTGATAGATATTCAGATTAGGATGGATGATTCATTTGACACGTACCCTAAATTGATAGAGGACAGTGGCGGTATGGTTATAAAGGAAGACGAATTGATATTTTATTTTGAAAAGTCGGGTACCTTTCGTATTCAGGAAGGAACGAAAATTACGGTTTCTCCTATTCCTGATTATGATCCGGAAATGCTTCGGTTATGGATTCTTGGCACTTGTATGGGCGCGTTATTAATGCAACGCCGAATATTGCCACTACATGGGAGCGCCATTGTGATTGAAGGTAAAGCCTACGCGGTGATCGGCGATTCCGGCGCGGGGAAATCTACATTGGCGACAGCTTTCATGAATCGGGGCTTTCACCTTTTAACGGATGATGTCATCGCGGTTTCCTTAACTGAGGAAGGGATTCCGATGGTCAGCCCATCTTATCCACAGCAGAAGCTATGGCAGGAGAGTCTGGACCAATTTGAGATGGATAATGATCAACTCAGTTCGATCTATGGCAGGCTAGATAAATATTGTGTGCCCGTTCGCTCCCAATATTTCACAGAATCTGTACCATTAGGCGGGATTTTTGAACTCTCGAAAACAGAAGACAGCGCGGTTGCGCTTAGCCCGATCCCAAAATTGGGGCAATTTGATACGTTGTTTCGTCATACGTATCGAAACTTTTTGATTCCAGGAAAGGGACTGATCGATTGGCATTTTAAAACGTCCGCCAAGATTATGTCCTTCGTAGAAATGTATCGGTTACAACGCCCTTTGACAGGGTTTAGCGCCAATGAACTGGTGTCTACCATCTTAAATACGATTGGAAGAGAGGAATAGAAGATGATTAAAAGCGGTACGATTTCAATGAATCAAATCGTTGCCCAAATGGAAGGCAACATTGTTAGCGATATGGGCGGGGAAAAGGTGATGTTGAGCATAGATAACGGAAAATATTATAACCTTGGTGAAATAGGCGGAGACATTTGGGAACAGATAGACCAACCGATCCGCGTTGAACAGCTGATCGAAAGGTTATTAGCAATCTATGATGTGGATAGAACCCAATGTGAACAACAAGTATTTTCTTTCTTAGAACGTTTACTTTCGGAAGGGTTGATCAAGCTATCCGGCGAATAGGGGGATGGTGATGAGCATTTTCCAAAAATTAAAAATATACATAACGATTGACAGGCAAACAAAATGGCTCTTTGCGGAAGCTTTCATTCTGCTAGGGTGGGCGCGTATTCTTAAGTGTATGCCGTTTGCAAAAATGGCTCCTAGACTTGGCGAACGATGGGCGGAAACTTCGCAAGACTACGAGGAATCTAATCGAAAGTTACTTGGTGAAGTTTCCCAAGCAGTGAAGATGATGAGTCGGTACACGTGGTGGGAAAGTATGTGCCTCGTTCAAGCGCTTGCCGCGATGAAGATGTTGGAGAGAAGACAAATTGAAAGCACCTTATACTTAGGGACGGCAAAGGATGAACAGGGAGAGCTTATCGCTCATGCCTGGTTGCGGAGCGGCCCATTCACAATCACAGGCGGAGAAGTGATGAGCCAATTTACTGTCGTCCAAAAGTTTGCCAAACTACCTAAAAAAGAGGGGTCAAAATGAAGCATGTTCTTTATTTTACGAGGTCTATCTTTTCTTTCGGAGGGATAATCCTTTACATTAATCTATTGGGCATGGTGTTAATCAGCCTATTGGAGGGAATAGGCCTCCTTGTACTGCTGCCACTATTACAGGCGATCGGGGTACTGGATAGTCAGAGTCACGTTTCTTTTCTAGCTCCCCTCTATCAATACACCGAATCGTATCCTCAATTGATGAGTTTACCAGCTATCCTTGCCTATTATGTCTTATTGGTTGTTGGGCAAGCTTTGTTGCAACGTCGCCAATCCTTATTGAATGCAAGGATTCAGCAATCGTATGCGAAAGAGCTGCGTATTAAAACATATCGGGCCCTGCTGCAAGCAAAATATAGTTTGTTTCTTCGAAAACGAAAGTCGGATATTAGTAATTTTTTAACGTTAGAAATCTCGCGGGTTACGGCCGGCGTGAGTTTGCTGCTTCAATTTTTCACCTCCATCATCTTTTCGGGAATCCAAATCTTGATTGCTTTTTGGTTGTCATTTCAATTGACTAGCCTCATCCTCGTGTCGGGTCTGGTCCTACTCCTTGTTTCTCGTCGTTTTTTGAACAGATCCAAAGCGATCGGAACCGAAATCTCGCAAATATCCGAAGGCTATATGGCGGCGATCACCGATCATTTTAACGGGATACGAGATATTAAAGGAAATAATCTTGAAGAGAATCACATCAGCTGGTTTTCAGCTTTGTGCGCAAAGATGGAACACAATCATTTTTCTTTTGTTAAAGTGAGAAGCGCTTCCCAAAGCGTTTTTAAAATATCAGCCGCTGTGTTGATCGCAGGCTTTATCTATGCATCCGTTCATGTGTTTAAGATTCATCCCGGGGAACTTATTTTGATTATTCTTATTTTCTCTCGATTATGGCCACAGTTTACTAGCTTCCAGTCTAACCTTGAACAACTCTATTCTCTAACTCCCGCGTTTCAGAGGTTGCAGGAGCTTCACCAAGAGTGTGAAGATAACATAGAACTCTCAGAGGAGCAGTTAACGAATCATGAGCAACCGTTATCCATTGCTTCGGGAATTGCTTGCCGTGATGTTTACTTTAGATATGATGAAACAAAGTTATCCTATGCTTTAAAGGACATTCATATCTTTATACCAAAAAAGCAGATGACGGCAATTGTAGGGAAATCTGGGGCGGGTAAAAGCACGCTAATTGATCTATTGACAGGACTCATCGAACCGGAAAAAGGGGAAGTGTTAATCGATGGCAGTCCGCTTTCAAATCATAATTTATTAGCGTTGCGACGTTCGGTTAGTTACGTGTCGCAGGATCCATTTTTGTTTAATACGAGTATCCGTGAAAATTTGTTGCTCGTCACGCCAGAGGCGTCTGAAGACGAGATGTGGGAAGCGTTAGCATTTGCCTCCGCGGATGATTTTGTTCGCAATCTTCCGCGAGGTCTTGATACAATGATTGGCGATCGTGGCATCCGCTTATCTGGGGGAGAACGCCAGCGCCTTGTGTTAGCTCGAGCTGTTTTGAAGAAGCCTTCGATACTCGTACTTGATGAGGCCACAAGTTCACTCGATACGGAAAATGAGCGCCGAATTCAAGAAGCTCTTGAGAGGATCAAAGGGAAAATGACGGTTATCGTCATTGCCCATCGCTTATCGACGATTCAAAATGCGGATCAAGTAATTGTGCTGGACCAGGGACGGATTGTTCAACAAGGGGATTTTCGCGTATTGGCTCAACAAAAAAAGGGGGTGTTCAGTCATTTGCTTGGTGATCAGTTGCAAGCAAGTTTGTAGCCCTTCTCGTATACTATTTCATTTGTTTTAGTATTTGTTTGGCTTCAATTCCATTGTAACCGAAACGATTCCCAATAAGTTTAATGTACTCGTTGATTGCAATTTGTCGACTTTGTTGATCCAATAACCATTTTTTTGGCTGGTAGTCGGTTTCTGCGGAACAGTATGTAAGTTGAATATCGGATCCCCGATAAACGCGGTCAAAATTTACTTTTACTCTTCTCATATGATAGTCCGATGAGACAATGATCGCAGACTTAAGCTTAGCTTGTTTTATGATATTGCGTGTGTAGACAGCATTTGTAAAGGTGCTGTCTGCTTTGTTCTCTTTCCAAACGGATTGTTCGGGGACCCCGTGATTTAGTACGGCTTCGTAGATTCCATCCTCTGTCGCATTGCTGACAATGAAACGCGGAGCGTATCCTTGGTAATAAAGTTCGACCGCTTTTTCATGACGTTCTGTGTTTCCGCCAGTTAATAAGATGATGGCGTCGGCATGTATAGGACGTTCATCTACGAGTAGGTATCTCCCGCCGAAAAGGAAAAATAGGATAAGATTTAATAGAATAATCAGGGAAAAGCTTAGCGTCGTGTATCGAATCTTCCTTTTTTTCAAATGAATATTCTCCTGTTTAAAATGATAGTAAGCGCTGTCTGCAGTCCGGTTAAAAGATCTTGCCAACCCTAGCAATTTGTAGTATCGTTCTCAATAGGGCACTTTATTGTATCCTATTAAGAACGATACTATAGAGATAGGGGTTAGTTTATATGGAAACGCATTTACAGAATATTATTCAAGATATTCTAACAGATATCGTTGAAAAGGCGAATCAAAATGAATCAATGTTTGTAAAAGAGGTCATCAATGAAATTGCCGAAAGGCTTCAGCCATACATAGCGGAAGTTCATGCTAGTGATTCATAGGTCGTCCGCGTCGTTACTTTTTTGTGATAGGAACGTCCGCACCTCTTCTATTGTTAAACCCAGTTGTTTTGCTTCTAGTATCAGTTTGTTCCATTCCTTATGAATATCGTCTACTTCTATCTTTGTTTTCATTTCATTTTACCTCCAGTTGTTCTTATAAAAGAACGTAAGTTTAAATTAATCCTTTATATTGTAACAATCATAAACTAATTGTTCACTATAAAGAACATCTGAGGTGTAAAAAATATAATTTTTATATAATTGATAAGGAGATGTCATTTATGCCGGCGCCAGTACAATTTAGGGTAGATAGAATACAGCCCACTTATTTTCGAGAGTATCGGTCACATGATCAAAGGCGTTGTTTGTGTTGCGGGCGGGTTATTTTTAATAATCGGAAAGTTGCCCCATCCAGGCATTCCGCGCCTTCGAGTCAATCTAACATACTGCTAGCCAAGGACCCGTATCGTGGAAAGCGAATCGATGTCCGTATCTAATGATGAAAAGCTCAACGCATAAAGTGTTGAGCTTTATTGTTTTAATGTGGCCTCAATAATATAGCGTTTTGGAGCATTCCCAATATAAGCGAACGGATAGCATGTAATCAATGTAAGTTTGCGCTCTTCGCTCGGTTGAACCGCATGAATGTCGTCTTTATCAACAATCTTGTAATTCACAATCTGATAATGAAAAGTGCTGCTACCCGTTTCAATGATAATTTCATCTCCATGTTGAAGGTTTCCTAATTTCCGAAAGACACCATCTCGATGTCCAGCTAGAACGGTATTGCCTAGTTCCCCAGGCAGTGGCGTGAAGGGGTCATGTCCAACCCCTTTTTGTAGGGCATCATCTGACATGCCTTTGATAACGGGTAACTTTAGATTGATTGCTGGCAAAGTCAATTTTCCTAAGAGATGGACAGGCAGGGAAGCAGGGTCTTGTAGGTTATCTCTTGTGTCCATTGCTTTTTCCCACGTTTTAACTCCCTCCCGAACATCGATCTCCGCGCTGACAATTTGATAAAAGCAAAAGGCGGAAAAACCGAGGGAGGAAAGAAGAATGCTCCACAATAAAGATCTTAATCTTCCCACTCTTTTTTACCTTTCCCTTTTATGCGCCAAAGGGCTAGCCCAGAAAGTCCTGTGATGATTAGGGATTCGAGTCCTAAAGAATACCAGGCGGTTCCTGTATTCGGAAGTTGATACCCGTTTGCTTTTACTAATGTGTAGGACCCGTTCTCTTCTATGAAGATAGGGAGATCCTCGCTTGTCGGTATGGTCGGTTCATCCTTTAATGTCGGGATTGGATCTTCTTTAGAAGGGATAATGCCATCATGATCCGGAGCGGTTGGCGCATGTGGGATGGATGGGTCCGCTTTGGCGTAGACAGGAGGTTTGTTTGGATTCGTTGCTGTGGATGCAGAACCTCCCGCTGAACTGCCATTCGTCCCCCCGCCAGGTGAACCTCCATTAGAAGATCCACCCCCGCCCCCGGATCCACCCCCGTTTCCAGTTCCAGAGCCTCCGCCTCCGCCTCCACCCCCTCCACTCCCACCACCCCCTGGGGATGGTTCCGAAGGGGCTGGGTCAGGATTGTTACCGCTAATCATCGTTTCAAAAATCATCTTTTTATGCTCTAATATCAAAGGGCTCACATACGGTTCTTTTTTCAATGATTCTTTGATCGGAATCAGCACCTTTAACAAGTTTGTCCCGTCCTACAATAAGAACGATTGTGTTCTCATTATAGGACGTGACAAAGCGTCTCGTCAATCACAATTACCTGGAATTGGTAGGTTTGACAGATGTAAATAAATTCATGATGGATAGCAACTATCTAAATAACAATCACAATGTCATGCGTTACGTAATTCAAGTCCCTAGTAGATCCTGTCGGGTACTTGAATTTTGAAATCAGTTGATATTTACTTTTTCTGGTTCAAAAATGCGCGAATTTCGTCCACGGTCAGACCAATTTCTTTGGCTTGCAAAATTAATTCTTCCCATTCCAAATCAAGTGGAATATCATGTTGATCCATTTGTTTTACATTATTCACAAGATTTAATCCTCCTATAGTCACAATAGAGACCGCCGTATTGTAGGTCGTTAGATTTAGTATAGATATTAAGTGTGAGAAGATTATAACAAATGGGAGTGGAAAAAGTTGTCATTATCTGTCGGCTGTATTATTTTAAATAATGTATAATGGGTTCGCTCCGAAGCTGATTGTAAACGTTAAACTAGATTCAACAGTTCACGGAAGGAACGAAAAAAGACCCGTTGATGTGTACGCCCTGGAAAAGCAACATCTACAAAAGGTCTCAGATCTTTAAAGATAGCGTTATTCACTTTGAATTGAACAGGTACAGTGTCCGAGAAGGTACGTATCGAAAGGACGCGCTACATATCGACTAATTGTTGAAAACTGTGGAGTCTTATTTATCAAAAACGGCTTAATTCTACTTAATGATTACAATGGTTTAGGAATCCAACAGAAACAGACAAATAAATTCGATTTTCGTATGAATTTTTGAGTCGATTTACCTTTTGACTATATTACTAAAACTTTGGTAAGATTAAAAAGTAGATTATAATGAACCGGGGTGGCCGAAGATTGATTGGAGACCGTATTAGGAAACTCAGGTTGGATAGAGGCTTGTCGCTCTCAGAACTTGCAGAACGAGCAGATGTTGCTAAATCGTATATCAGTTCTATTGAGCGAAATTTACAAACGAATCCATCGCTGCAGTTTTTGGAGAAGATTTCCGCCGTATTAGGGGTAGCTGTGGATAGTCTGATTCTAGACTCAGAATCAGTAGACCCAAATGATTTGGACAGGGAGTGGACGGAGTTAGTCAGGGAGGCCATGTCCTCAGGAGTATCCAAAGAACAGTTTAAGGAATTTCTTGAGTATAACAGGTGGAAACAGGATCAATCAAAGGGTGATTGATCACTGAATTTCCGAAATATCGCAGTAAAATAACCTGGGATTCCTGGCATTCATTTTGGAGCTACATAAATATTTCAACGAGTACCTCAATGTTTTCCGTGTTATTGGGATGGTCGAATGTAAAATTAATAAACAGGAAATACATGAGACATAGGTTGTTTATGTTGCAAAGCGATCCACTGAGGAATGTTGTGGTTGCTGCGGCTTCGTACCTTTTCGATTGTTCGGTAGAAGAACAGGGAAGTTGAGCCGTCTTTAAAAATAAGCCAGTGTTTCCGCGTTTCCATCTATAAGAATTGCCGCTGTTAAAACTGTTCGAAGGTGTCACCCTTTTCCTTTGGATCGATTGCGCCCGTAGTTCAACATCAAGCGAAGCCGCTTCCGTCATTTATTTATGATTGAGTTCTTGTTATAATGATTCAAAAAATCTAGTGACAAGTCACCCTAAGCAAGCCTTTTTTCAACAACTTACTCGTCGGTGTGTTGAAGAGGCCGCGGGCGCAAAACTAGCTAATAAAATTGCTGAAATCCTCTGTAGGATATGAAAAATGGCACTAAGACACTTTTATTATAGTTCATATCAAGCTAGCTTTCACCGAAAACATATTGTGGAGCACCGCCATTTTCTTGCGGTGGAATACCTTGTTCTGCGTCATTCACAATTAAGTAGTTGAAATCAAAGGATTAAATCAGCGGAAGAATTACAAAATACCCTCGTTCAATCAAGTAGATGAATGAGGGTATTTTGTGTTCTTAATTCTTACTGATGGCTGATCCAGATATTTTTTTGTTCAATCAACAGTTGTAACTGCGGGCTGCGTGGCTTGCCAACCGTCGTCAACAACCACTGGGTCACTTCCAGGTCATCGCGCGTGAGCGAGTGATAATCGGGATATTGATCAGGCTTGTACGGTTTTAAGCCCGGTGTGAGCGCGTAGTACAAGTTGTGATCTGGCATCACCCACAGCATCGCTGTCGATTCAACTCCGGTTAACATCGGCTCCGCAAGCGCCAACTTTTGCGGATCTTGATCAAGTCTATACGACTCCAGTAAATACATGAGATTGGACAAATGATGGTTGAGCGAAATGTGACTCATTTGTGAACCCTCGCCGCCAACGTAATCCGGAACGAGGATCCCGCCGTTCGGTGTTGGAACCGCGTGCTTCTTTATATAATTTTGTTGATAATCGTCCCACTTTTTTAAAGCGGCGGCAATTTGCGGATCGCCCTCTTTTTTCTTCATAAAACGCATTAAAAAGGTCACGTTATCCGCATTGCGACGATTGTCCATGTAGTTGTACTCAATTTGATAATCGCCCGATAACCATAACGATTTCGGGACGGTCGGCCAAAACCCCTCGGCGTTTTGGCGCTTAATCGAAGCGTAGGCCAAATGGGTCGCCACATCTTCGAACAACGTTCCATTGATCTCCGCATCGATTAAGGGAACCATCCGCATCCCGAGCACGTTAGCCGGATTCAAATAAAAAGAATTAGGCGCGTACGGTCGGTAGTTATTCGGCGTGAGATAGTAGGCCCCGTCAACCGATAATTTTTTGTCGTGTTGCAACTCTAGCTGGCTCGCTTCACGAACGGCGGCCGGATTATCCCATTTTATCAACGGCTTTGTCGACAACAGGCCCCACGTATCTGAAAAGACCGTCGCGTTCGTCGGCAGCGGCACCGTGTATGTAATGCGATCTTCGCCACGGACAATCTCAGTCGGTCTCCGTTGCTCCGCTACTTCTTGGAACACGGTATGCCCGATTGGCTTTAACAGGTCCGCTTGTCCGACCCGATAATGCAATCGTTCCGAATCGAGATAGAGCGCGGTTGGCGTCGTTGTCGGCAATTGCTCTAATTGTTGCCAGCTTGGCGGGTTGCCTGGAATCCGTTGTTGGTTGACCGCATCCCAGGTTGGATCAGTTGGCGGTATAAAACGGCGCGCCGTGGTTGATTGCCCATCGTAAGCGACGATCGATAGCCGCGCTTCATTCGCGGTCGGAGACAGATAATTCCGAGCTGTGTAGAGAATATCCCCGTTTTGCAACGACATGATCGTTAGCCGAAGATAATTTTGCCCTTGTCGGTAGCGATAATGATGATACGTGGCGTGTTCGTGGTACACCGTTTCAAGCTCAGGTTCAACGTTCTCGGCCCAGCCGCCCATCCGCAGCTCATAATCCCGCTGTTGATCCCCGTTTAAATCATATGAAAAGGACGCATGTTGATGTCCTTCGCTCGCGTTCGTCACAGGCAAAGAGCTATAAAAAACGAATATGATTAGGACAGAGACAGCAAACCACTTTTTATTTAGCATAGAAACCTCCTACAATATCCTCGTACTCAAGTATAAAAGGTTCGCGCGATAAAAACAATTTTTGTCGGTCTTTGCCGAATCATTCCAAATAGGGTGACAATTCCCGTTGTTTTGAACAGTCGTATTCCGTATACTTCTACTTATAAATAAAAAACTTTACAAATTTTCAGAAAAAACAGGAGGGGTAGAGCATGGATTATAAGGTAGTAACTGCTGCCGCGGAAATGATGACAACGGATATGACGTATATTAGCGACCGAGATGAAATGTACCATTATTATTTGAATTATGGGATCGAGTCCGTGTTGATGATCGCGGATGTGTACTCCTCTGCTTACTATATTTAGCTGACAACGAATCCAGGGACGAGCAAAAGACCTGGATTTTTTGCTGTCTATGGACTTTGTCTTCTTAATCCGATAAAATTGATATGTATAGTTAGTTATGGTTTTTAGAAAAAGCGAAGGAGTGGAGATAAACGTGGAAAAAGGGTTACAAGGGAAGCGCGTCGTGATTGCCGCGTCGCGAAAGACGGACGAGATGTGTACGTTGGTTGAACGGCAAGGCGGCGTTGGCATCGTGCGGTCTTTGCAAGGAACTGTTTTTTTAGCGGAAAAAGAGGTTGAGCCTGATCTTCGTTGGATCGTGGAAGAAAAACCGGATTGGTTAATCCTAACGACGGGGGTTGGGGCCGAGGCGTTGCTCGGGATCGCGGAAAAGATCGGGATTCGGGCGGATGTGGAGGCGGTGATTCAAAATGCAAAAGTGGCGCGTCGCGGTTACAAGCTCGTTTCGGTGTTGAGAGGACTTGGAGTGGAGCCCGTCGCGGTCGACGATGATGGAACAACCGCAGGCTTGATTCGCGGCTTGGAACCGTTTGACTTTTCGGGGCAATCCGTTGGCGTCCAACTGCATGGCGATCCCGCTCCAAAATTAATTCAGTTCTTGAAGGATCGCGGGGCGACAGTTCGGGAACTGGTCCCTTACCAGCATGTGCCGCCTGAGCGAGCGGTTGTCGAGCAATTTACAACAGAGCTGCTTGCGGGCGAATTTGATGCTGTTTGTTTTACAACGATGATCCAAGTTCGATTTATGTTTGAGTATGCCCGCGAGGCGGGGCTGTTTGAACAAGTACTGACTGTGTTTCGCGAGAAGACATTGCCAGTCGCAGTCGGTAGAGTGACTGCGGAGGCGTTGTATGATGCGGGCCTGGAGCAAAAGCGAGTCATCGTTCCTGAATTGGAACGGATGGGAGCGATGATCATGGAATTGAGTAAAGTCGTAGAAGCCGCTCGAGTCTAGCTTGTTTAGGGTCACTTTCTCAGAAACCGAACGTAAACTAGAGGTAAGCGTATTCGATTCATCTCTTCGAAACACACAAAAAAATGTAAAAGAAGGGGATGAGAATGTTGGCCAAACATGCGATTTTAGGCGTTGCTCAGGCAACCGCTCAGCAGATGATTGATTATACGCTCCGCATTAACCCGCATTTTAATCCCGAGATCGCCAGAACTTTTCTTGCGGTCGGAATGAATTATGGCGTTCGCGGCGACATCGCCTTTTGCCAATCGATTCATGAAACAAACTGGTTTCGATACGGAGGCGATGTGCGGGCCGATCAAAATAATTTTAGTGGTCTCGGGGCGACTGGCGGCGGGGCGCGGGGCGCGTCGTTTCCAACGATCGAGGCGGGCGTAACCGCCCAAATCCAACATCTGTACGCCTACGCGTCGACGAATCCGTTGCCTAACATTGGAGCATTAGTGGACCCGCGCTTTCATCTCGTCAACCGTGGGAGCGCCCCTTATTGGGAAGACTTGGGGGGCAAATGGGCAGTTCCAGGCTATTCGAAGCAAAAGTTTGCGAGCTTTGCGCAAGCGTACGCGGTGGGGGAAACGTATGGACAGTTGATTGTCGCCTTGTACGAACGAATGTTAGCGACAACCGTGGCGCCTCAACCGCCATCGCAGCAACCTGAATTTCCCGAAACACCTGCGCCGACATTGCCGCCACAACCAGATCCGGTATCACCTGGACCTGACTTATACCCGGAAGGGACGCCGGATTGGAAGAAGGAAGCGGTCGATTGGATGTTTGAAAAAGGATTGCTAACAAATGCCGAATGGAAAAAAGGCGTTGACCAACCATTACCCTTGTGGGCAGAAGCCGTTGTGTTGCGGCGACTGATGGGCAAATAGAAAAGAGGAGCCATGACGCAGCGGGCGCCTCTTTTTGCGTTGTTCGCTTTTTTATCGAGAATTGTTGATGGGGCTGGGAGATCGCTAGCATGCCCAATCGGGGATCTGTAAGTCCAATAACCTGTTTTTTTATCGAATATTGTGGATGCGATTTGTTACATGGCTGATCCACAATATTCGATAAAAAAGGGCACACCACGTAAATCCGGCTAATTAGCTCGATTCCCCAATTATTCGACTCAGATCTCATTCTTTTTGTCCGAAAATCCGCGCCATTCCTCATTTTAATAGGGAACCGTTAGAAGCCTGGCGCCTTACATTTGTGGATGCGATTTGTTACATGGCCGATCCACAATATTCGATAAAAAAGGGCACACCAGGTAAATCCCGCCAATTAGCTTGCCCGTCCCCCGACCTCCACCACAAAAATCGCAAAAAAAAAAAAGAGAGGAGCTATTCGCTTTGCGCGCTCCTTTCGACAGCATCAATTCCTTCTGCGGTTATTTTGAAGTGATAGAGAATTCCGTTGATCGAGTTCATGGCGATAAGTCCCTTGTCCGCTAAGTATTGATATGCGAATCTTTTCTCTATGTCCTGGTTTAAATCTCTCATCGAGATTTGTTGGCCCCGTCCGTTAGTAAAATAGTAGGCATAGAGCTCTTCCAACAATTCCGCGCGCAAAGCTTGCCGTTCCGTTTTATTCATCGTTATAAAACCTCCCTTTAATTTAGTCTATGCGGCAAACGGGGTTTTGTCCCCAAAATACAAAAAAGACCCCACAAGGGGGTCTACATGCAAAAAATGTGTGAGCCGATTGTGATTTTCTGAGGTCTTGTCCAAATCCATTTTGAGGTGGCGACGTGGGGGTTAAAGTAGTAGAGGCAGCCGTTAGACGGATCCCATCCACGAACCGCATCAAGCGCGGCGCGGTAGGCAGTCGCATTTGGCGTCAACCAAAATTGACCATCATCAATCGCGGTAAAGGCGCGCGGCTGAAAAATGACGGCAGCAATGCTGTTTGGAAACTCTTTGGATCGCAGTCGATTCATCACAACCGCCCCAACCGCAACTTGTCCCGTATACGACTCACCGCGGGCCTCGCTGTAAATCAATTTTGCCAACTGATCAAGCTCTGCGCGGTTTACCGACACTTTTTTCAGAACAGTCCACGTTTGCGCCCCAACAACCCCATCCGCGGGCAATCCATATGAGCGTTGAAACCGGCGTACCGCGTCAGCCGTGACTGCTCCAAAATGACCGTCCGGTTTTTCTGTATAGTACCCAGCTGTATTTAAGCGGAATTGTAAATCCCATACGTCTCCGTTTGCGCTTCCCATTTTGACGAGGCTCGCCGCTTCTGTCGGTGGCTGGGAAGTAAATAATAGTAAAAAGGCTAAACAAGCGATAAACGCGATTCCAAAAGGTTTTCGCAAGAATCGTCTCCCCCTTCCTGGGCTAAATTATAGCGGCGTTCGGAAGGGGGAACAACCTACTCTTTTTGGCGCTGGGGCCGTCTTTTGGCAAACAGGAGTTGTGGATAATATGTGGATAAAAGGACGATTATCAACTGGGGATGTTGTGGATGATGTTTATAGTCGGTTGGTCTCGATGCTGCTGGATCAGTTTAAATCGCCCGAATCACAACGGTTGTACCGATCGGCACCGTTTTTGAAAGTTCCAACACATCGTGATTATGCATCCGAATACAGCCGTGGGAAACTTGCTTGCCAATCGACGAGGGCGCGTTTGTGCCGTGAATACCGTAATGCGGACGGCTCAACCCCATCCACATCACGCCAAATGGACCGCCGGGATTCGGAGCCTTATTGACGATTTTATAGTAACCCGTTGGGGTGGGAGTCAGCATTTTGCCAACGCCAACAGGGTAGGTCTTGACAAGCTTCTCGTCTTTGAACAAAGATAGCGTTCTTTTTTGAACCGATACAACTATTTTATACGCCATATTTTCACCACCTCATTCCATCCTATGCCATGAGTAGCGGGGGAGTAACGTTCCGATTGATCGGTTGCGCCCATTTGTAAAAACGAAGGAATTTGTCGATACGGGAAGGAAAAGGTTAGACAGGTTTCGGCGCTCGATCATTGTAAAAAGGAGTTGTGGACAGGTGAGTGAATACTGTGGATAACGTGTTGATAAGGGGGAGAAAAGGGTGTTAAAACGGAATTTATAAGCAGATCCGTGATTGGAGGGTGTTCGTGTTAAAGAAGCTTGTTTAAAAGGAAATTAGCTGCTTTTTAACTTTTTTGTCGTGGGATCAATTGCGCGGAACGAACGAACCAACGTTTAAAAGAGGTCGATCGCATGTTCTCATCATCAAAAATCGAGATTATCTCGGGTATTCCCACGTTTAAGGTTGTTTTCTCTTATTTAAAATGAATTGCTCGTGTGTAAAAAAAAGAGAATGATTTCGTTAGCTTATCTTTTATTGATTGTTATAACCGTCTAAAACATAACACTTTTTGGGATATGTGGATGAAGTTAGCTGACTGTGGATAACGTGTTGATAAAATCGAATTAGAGCAATTTATAGGCGAAAAAATGATTCCTAACCTTGTCGCAGGGGGAATGAGGAATTTCGTCGAATCGTCGTTGCGCATGAAATAACAGGAGGGTGGCGCATCCTATAAACGCATGTTATGCTAGGACCACATCCACAATTTTCGATAAAAAAGGGTCATTGGAGTAGAGTGAGTATAGGGTATAGCCAGCGAATCCCTTTTCGTCGTTCAATATCCACAATATTCGATAACAAAAGGATGGTTCCGTGGATTGTATGTAGGACGAGCGATCCTTCGGAAATTTGGCGATTCCTAAAGATTGGTTAGGCGCCTATTACAAATAGGAGAGAAATGGGGTTAAACGAATGAAAATAACAGATGAAGCAAGGGATTTTATCAAGCAAGTGCTAAGCGAACAAAGCGCAAACGGCATTCGCATGATGCATACAGGAGTTGGCTGAGGTGGTCCAAGGATTGATGTGTCTCTGGATGAGCCACAGCAGAACGATATTGTAGAAGAAATCAATGGGATTCGAGTTGCATTTGACACTCGCGTGCATAGCCATCTAAAACAAAGCGCGCTCGATTTTCAAAAGACACCTTATGGCGAAGGGATCGTCATTGTCGGCGGTGGCGACTCAGCCTGTTAATACAAAGGGGGGAAGGCGCTCGATCGGCTTGGTTTGAGGTTTGAGATGGTCAGCTGTTGGGTCAGGGCGGGGGGGGGGCGCCAGCCCTGACCGCTGTCCTCGCGCTGTAAGGGCCTCACCTCCCGTTACGCAGCGAAACTTCGTCGGTCGATAGTCTGTAACGGTCACAAGCGCCCTTACATTCGGGTCCTCCCCTTAATTTACGCCATCGCCTCTCTGTAAGGGCCTCACCTCCCGTTACGCAGCGAATTTTCGTCGGCCAGCAGTCTGTAA